>NZ_CAXBCJ010000003.1:0-413492 GCF_963974565.1 uncultured Imperialibacter sp.
ACCTTGTTATGGATACTTTACTACTTGATCGAAACAAAATTATATACACATGAAACTATTCAAGAAAGAAGAGCCACAACCAATAGAAGTAGCCGGGCATGAGCTGTCTTGCCCGATTTGCTATAACAAACTGTTCTGGTCAAGGAGGGCTCAAATGAATTCCGCTGTGTCAAGCTTCTTCAACCTCGACTGGACTGACCGCACTGCCACTTGCTTTGTCTGCTCCGAATGCACTCATATTGAGTGGTTCCTCGGGTAATTTATTGCGAACCTGTTTTAACCATGACTTTTGGAGAGGACAACACAAGGCGCCCAAGAAAAGCAACCAACCCCACCAAACACCCCCACGCCATCCAATCTCCTATCTTCGAGTAGATAGTTGCTACCCCTTTCGTTGCCAGATGACTGACCATCACATGTTCACCCGCTGAGCTAAAGTCATTGGAGACTAGTACTTTTCCATAGTAGTCTGAGGCGATGGATGTAGCATTGCTAACGGGCCGCAGCAGCGAAAAACCATTTTCTATAGCTCTGACTTTGGCCATCCAGGCGTGATACGGAGCAATCTCTTTCCAGTCGCCGGAAGGGAGCAGCATTATGTCAGCATTTTGCTGCCCTGGCTGCCTCATCAGGTAGGGAAAGTCGGCGTCGTAGCAAATGGAAATCGCAATGCGGCCATAAGGCGTCTCAACAACAGGAACCTTTCCATCGCCTTGTATGCTCGGCTCTACAAGCGGCACAGGCTTGTTTTTAAAAAAGGTGTTGAGCACTTGTCCATCAGGGCCAATGAACAAAGCCTTATTCTCCAGGTACTTTGAACCCATGGTGACTTCGCCCGGGATAATGGAGGCCATCGTTAACAATAGATAGAATTGGTTTTCCATTGCCAGGTTTCTTGCCTTGGCAATAAGCTTGTCCTCAGTGGCTTTGGTGGTGAAAAGGAGCCCTTCGGAAAAAGAGACAATCTTGGCGCCTGCCACTGCTTCCTTTTTAGCGACAGAGAGCATGCTGTCCTGAAAGGCTTCCATTTGAAGATGGGAAGCTGCAAATATTGGATCTGTTGGATTTTCAATGAACTTCACAAGTCCCTTGTTTAGCTCCTGAAGTGCTGGTGAGGTTTGGGTAAGCTTGGACAGATCAACATCCAATCGGCTTCCAAACACGGCTTCATAAGTTGACTGAAGCAACTCGAGGTTTTGCCCTGTGATGCCGACGACCCTTACCGTAGTTGTTTCTTTCTGCCACAGTGAGTTGATTCTTATGCTTCCACCAATCAGTACAGCTACGAATAATGATGAGCATACAGTGGCTGGAGTTTTTATTGAGGAAAAGCTAAAGCCACTGGTGTACCATGCTGATAAAAGTGCCGAAACCCAGGTAATGAGAAACGTAACACCCCATAAGCCAGTAACGGCAACCAGCTGCATCAAAGCATCATTGTTCACCTGGGTATAGCCCATCGACCCCCAGGTGCCACCGCCATCGAAACCATTGAGGTAGTCGTAGGCCACATAAAGGCACGGAAACAGCAGAGTAGCATACCAGCCTTCAACTCTTTTTGAAAGCAAGCGGAAAAGAAAGAAGGGAATCAAGTGCTTCAAGGCACCAATCAGTGCGATCACCACAAATACGATGGTAGGGAAAGGCATTACTTTGTAACTGCCAATCAACGACGAAACATAAAGGACCGACAACCCCATTAACAGGCTTTTCCAGGGCTTGTATTCTTTCATCAACAAAATAAGGAAGGCCGGAGCCACCCAGGCTGCGGGAGCGAACATCCATTTAACTGATAGTAGTGAGAAGCTGATCGTTGCCAACACCCAAAGTGCAGTAGTTTTTGTGTTTGTGAAAGTTTTCATGATGTCTCTGTTTTTTGAACAAAGGAGACATATTGTACTCACTCCCACGACCGACTGCCGGAAGTCGAACGCTTTTTCAAAAAGAAAACTGCAAAAGGTTATTCCTACTGCCAGGCTATAAAAGGCTTTTCTGCCGGGAGATAAATCCGAAGCTTTATTATTTAGGTTGAAGCGGCCAGTTTATGTAGAGCTTCTTTCCTAAAGGCAGAAGGAGTGGTTCCAGTCTTTTCTTTGAAGATGGTGTTGAACGACGACTTGGAATTGAAACCGACCTTGTAGAGAACTTCCAGCACAGTAAGCTTTGAGTCGGGCGAATTGGACAGGATGGTCATCGCCTCATTGATCCTGTAAGAATTGATAAAGTCATAGTAGCTTTGACCTAGCTGCTCATTGAGTACCTGAGAAAGCTTTTTGGGTGCCACTTCCAGTTTTGCGCACAGCTGCTCAAGGCTTATTTCAGGATCCAGGTATAGCTTTTCATTTTCCACTAGCTGAATCAGTTTATCCTTCAGCGCTTGCTTTTCTTCGCTGCTTAGAGTTGAGCTTGTGTATTTGGCAGTGTCCTTTTGTTCAAGGCCAGCGAATATTTCAGGTTGTTGCAAGCCTTTGAAAACGACTGCATTCACGAAAAGAAAAAAGAGCCCCACCACTATGGCGAAGGTGGGTTGAAACCAGGCGTCAAGCCCGGCATACGGGGCCATCACATTCACGAGAGAAAATAAAAGAATGCCTGTCATGGTCAGTATCAGGAAGCGTAGCCAGGCAAGGCTGATTTTTTCAGTGGACGAAAAAAGGTCTTTGATTCGCTGCTGATAGAACCTGATTTCTTTCAGCGCCAGAAAAAAATAGCTCAAAACATGGCCATAAACCAAAGCTACCGAAAAATAGAAGCCTGGAGGAAGTTGCCGGTTGGCGATAGATTTTTGTACGAAAAGTTGCTCTTCCTGGCTGTAGGAATGATAAAAGACCTGAAAAGTAGTTGTGATAATTATAAAAGGAAGGAGATGAAGCAGGTGGGAAGTTTTCATCTGAAATCCTTCATAAACTACTGACCGGGTGTAGAACAATAGCAAGGGACCAAGCAATAAGGCAAAGCCGTCTTCGAGGTGGGCAATGGCCGGGTATTGTTGGTAAAAACCGGTTAAGCCGATAAGGCCGTCGGAGAAATTGATTCCCAAAAACAGAAAGAATAAGGCGAGCAGTCGATTGCTTAGCTTTTTGCCCTTTTTAAGGGCGAAGAGAAAAAAGGCAAGCAGCAATACTTGCAGGATGATGATGGGCAGAAGAGTATTTAATACTATGTCCACCGCTTTTCCTTTTATTGAAACACAATATCCTTCAACACCTTCTCGCCAAACTCCTTCTTGAAGATATCAAGTACCTTGGCTTTATTTAAATTCATCTCGCTTTTGAGTGGGGCTGAGGTGAGGCGGACGAACAACACATTGTCTTTTACAAAAAGCTTGGAGGTGCGGCTGGCAATAGGCTTACCCATGAGTCGTTCCCAGGAAGCAAGCAGCCTGGTGTGATCAAATTTCTCCTCAATATGGTAATTCTGGAGCATTTCCCTGATCACATCCTTCAGCTCCAGCGACTCGTTTTTTCTATCGTCTTTCTTTTTGTACATACTTTCCACTCTAAAAGTCTATCTCCTCTACTTTTCCTTCCTCCACTTTAAATAGCTTCTTGTCTTTCTTCAAGCCCTTAAAAAGCGTCATCGTTCGTTCTGGTCTCGCATCAGTTACAAACAACTGACCGAAGTCGTCTTCCCCTACAAGTTCCATCAATTTTTTGATGCGATCGTCATCAAGCTTGTCAAATATATCGTCGAGCAGTAGAATGGGCGCAAAGCTTTTCACCTGACTGGTGATGTCAAACTGAGCTAATTTCAGAGCAATCACAAAAGACTTTTGCTGGCCTTGGGAGCCAAACTTCTTCACCGGTTCTTCTTCCAGCAAAAACTCAAAGTCGTCCCGGTGGATGCCAAAAGTGGTTCTTTGCAAGGCCATGTCTTTATCGATCGCCTTTTTGAAGTTTTCCTTCCACGAGGTTTCGGAAAGCTCAGAAACGTACACCACCTTGGTTTGCTCGGCTCCCCCTGAAAGCCACTGGTAGCGGGGGCTGAACAAAGCTTCAAACTTTTCAGTGAAGTCCCGTCTGCTATCGAAAATCAATTGCCCCGACTTCATCAAATGCTCATCGTACACTGCGAGCAACGTTTTGTCCAGCCGCCTGGTGTCCCCATATTGCTTCAGCAGACTGTTTCGCTGCTTAAGGTAGTGATGATACACCATCAGGTTTTCCAGGTAGCTGGCATCCAGCTGGGAAATAATACTGTCGAAGAATTTGCGCCGACCGTCGCTGCCTTCCCTTATCAGGTCGGTGTCGTTGGGGGCGATCAACACCACGGGGAAGCGACCTATGTGGTCAGCCAGTTTCTCATACTCTTTTTGATTCACTTTGATGAGCTTTTTTTGCCCCGGTTGAAAAGCCACCTGCACCTGTTCTCCCTTCCCAGCCCCCTTTTTAGCAGCCTTCCATTCGCCTTTTATAAAAAAAAGTGGATCACCTTTCCTTATGTTTTGACTATCCACACTATTCAACGACCCTTTTGTCATCGACAAATAGTGGATCGCATCCAGCAAATTGGTCTTTCCTGAGCCATTTTTGCCCACAAAACAATTTATACCCTTTGAGCAGTTAATAGCAAGTGACTGGTAATTTCGGAACGACTCAAGGTACAGGTTACTCAGATACATTTACTTTTGTTGAATGAAGGCAATTTACTTATTTTGCGGGGGTTAAATCTGCCGGGCGCATTCCAGGGCAGCGTAACACATCCCAAAAGTAATATTACAATTCGTAGACACAGAAATATTTCCAATAATGGCTAGTGTAAAAGATAAGGCGAAGGCAAAAGCAACAGCGAAGGATAACTTTTCGAATGAAACCTACATGTTCTGGTATGAAACCATGCAGCTGATGAGGAAGTTTGAAGAGAAGGCGGGGCAGCTATATGGTCAGCAAAAGATACGTGGCTTCTGTCACCTTTATATCGGCCAGGAGGCTTGCGTAGCCGGCGCTATTTCTGCACTGGAAACAGGCGACAAGTACATCACGGCCTACCGTGACCACGCCCACCCAATTGGACTTGGATCCGATCCTAAAACCATCATGGCCGAGCTTTACGGTAAAGAAACCGGTATTTCGAAAGGCAAGGGAGGTTCCATGCACATGTTCGATAAAGAGAAGGGTTTCTTTGGCGGGCATGGTATCGTTGGAGCGCAGGTGCCACTTGGCCTGGGAATTGGGTTTGCCGAAAAATATTTGAAGACAGGTAAGTTGTGCGTCACTTACATGGGAGACGGTGCTGTTAGACAAGGTGCTTTTCACGAAGCGCTTAACCTGGCCATGACTTACAAGATTCCTGTGATTTTCGCTATCGAAAACAACGGCTATGCAATGGGTACTTCTGTGCAGCGTACGTCCAACGTAACCGAGCTATATAAACTGGGTTCTGCGTACGACATGCCTTCATTCCCGGTTGATGCCATGTCGGTTGTTGATGTGCACCATGCATTTGCCGATGCGGCCGAGCGTGCCAGAAAAGGTGACGGACCCACGCTTTTGGAGCTTCGGACTTACCGTTACAAAGGACATTCAATGTCTGACCCTGCCAAGTATCGCACCAAAGAAGAGCTTGAGGAGTACAAAGCAAAAGACCCGATTGAGCAGGTTCGCCAATTGATACTCGATAAGAAAATTGCCAAAGAGGCTGACCTCGAAAAGATCGACGACAAAATTAAGGATCAGGTAGCTGAGGCTGTCCAGTTCTCCGAGGACTCAGGCTGGCCCGATCCGTCAGAATCGCTAAAAGACGTGTATGCCCAGCAGGACTACCCTTACCTGATGGAATAGTACTTATCATTGGTCATAGAAGCAAAAAGAGCTGCCCATCAGGCAGCTCTTTCGTTTATATAATGAATGAAACTTTACACTTTCAAACGAATATTGACTTTTTCCAGTAAGCTGGTGATGTAAATAACCAGCAGCGAAAACAGCAATGTTTTGACAAGCCCCACAACCCCAACTGTAGCAAAATTGGGAAGCCAGGCCGCAATGGTGACCATAAAGATCGGGTAGAACCAATAGGGCACCAGGTAACAGGTGAGCGTGCTTCTTCCCGCTGGTGCCAGAAAGCCAGCCCAACTCGTCTTCTTCCACACGTCGGCAATCAGATAAACCAGCGCAAACGAAATGGTGCTTATGCCAGCGCAGATGGCTGTCCAGGAAGGCGTAGCCCTGATTTTAGATATTCCCCATTCAGGGCGGGTAATGAAGCCAAAGGCCAGAGATATAACAGCAAAGGCCAAACAAGCGGTAAGAAAAAGGCTCAGTTTGTTCTTTTGACCAAAATAAGTGAGCATAAGGCTTACCCACACGCCGCTGAGCACACTGGCGTGGTTGGAGGCATTCACAACGAGAAGTCCCTTTGGCACCCCTCCCAGCAGGCCGTTCATTTGGTGAATATTGAATAGATAGAAGGCCACAAGTATTGCTGAGATAATAACTATTCTGTCACCTACGAAAACGTAGATAACCGAGCAGAAGAGATAGGCCCAGCCAATGAGTCCAAGAATGCCCCACCAATGTGTTTTCATCCAGACGGGGTTGTCTGTGGGCCCTCCTTTATATATGGCACACAGGGAGATAAGAATGCCGATGCCTGCTACCTGCATCACCCACTCAGGCACTTTGCCGAAGGCATTTTTGTCTTTATAGTTGTTCCAAATGAGAATAAACCCAATAGCCATAAGGATCTGCCAGGCTTGCTTGGGGATAGGAATCAGTTCTTTGTTGATGCTCTCCAGATTCACCATCATTACCCCCATCACAATTAGCGCCAGGCTTCTTTTAGCAATGTGGATAATCACCTCAGTGTTGTTTTCTCCCTTTGCCCTGCGTGCCTTAATGGCCATGGGCACTGAAAGGCCTACTATGAACAGAAATGCTGGAAACACCACATCTGCCAGGCCGAGACCGTCTTCGTTACCCGCTTTGTGGCCCATCCATTCCGGCACTTCACTGAGCGACCACAGGTCATTCACAAAAATCATGAGCAGCATGGTGAGTGCCCTGAAAATATCTATGGAGGCGATACGATTGTTCATGATCATCAATGTTATTTTGACTGGCTATTGATTGCCGAAAACATAGCCTTAAAGCAATTGGCCTGACCATCTTCAGAGGTGCCTTTTTCCTTCAGCTCATAGTACTTGTCAAGAAAACCGTCAGCACCACTCCATACGGTGTGCATCATACCAAGGTATCTTTCCTTCAGTACTTTACTGCCATTTTCTCTCAGAGCTATTGTTTGTGCTACTTGTTTTTTGGCAGGCTCTGGCTTATTCCATGGGCAGGTGATTACCGAGAGGCCTTTCATGGCCAGGTAGGCCGCTGTTGGGTCGGCCCGTTCATAGTGCCAGTCGCAAATGACCACATCTTTGGGAATCATGTCCACCGCCCTGTGCGTGTTGTTCATGCTCGCCTCCCACATGCCCAGTCCGGTGTTACTTCCGTCTAACAACCGATCACCCCAAATCCACAGCTTTCTCCCTTTCTGTGCCAGGTGGTTTCTTATAGTAGTGACTTCTCCGGCAAACAGCTCTGCCTTGTCCATGCCTTTGCAGCGTGGGCACTTGTCGTCCCCAATGTAGAACACCTCATCCATGCCTGCGTGGAAAGTTTTGGCCTCAAACACCTCCATTATTTCGTCTACCAGATCGAAAACTACCTTGTGCACATCAGGATGCAGCGGGCAGTAGCTTTTGCAATAGAGCCCGTCCGGGTTAGGCCACTCATACTTTTCCGGCATGGTCACATGCGGCGTTTCGTCAAACTGAGGATATTCTTTCAGCAGGGCATAGGTGGTGCTGGCCCACGATTGATGCCCAAGCAGATTAATTTGCGGGATCAATTCAATATTACTCCGTTTCGCAGCCGCCACCAGCTTTTTGACCTCCTCCTTTGTGAGGCCATCTTTGTCGGCAAGTTTTGGGTAAGACTTGTACTGATACTTCCAGTCAACCCTCAACACCAGGGTGTTTACATTGTTGGCCGTCAGTTCATTCTCCATGAATTTAATGAAGCGGTCAAGGCTTTTGGAACTCGGTGCCACTATCGCCAGCCCCCGTACTGGCATGATGGAATCAAGTGGCTGAGCCTGGATGACGCCCCCTAGGCAGAGCATAAAAAGAAATGCGATTTTTTTCATAGTGGTGTTCTTTAGCAGGTTATGAGTCATCAGTCAATTTAAAAATATTAAAGTGTTTGCGCACACAATTCACTGGAAAGGTGATGAGTGGTAATATGAAAGATAAATAGGGGGGTTAAAATAATGTAGTTGTTTAATAGCTGATAGTCTTTATTTTATCGAAAAAAATATATCTTTGCGACCTCAAAAGATTAGGATAAATGGCGAAGACTAAAAAGGCGTCAGCTAGAAAGGGTAAAGAGCACGGAAATGATTTGTTGGAAAGCCCCGAAGCGTTAGCCGAACAACTCACCCGTACAGAAGAATTTATTGAAAAGAACAGGCAGCTGGTATTTGCCATTGGTGCTGTCATTATTTTGGGAGTCACCGGGTTCATATTTTATAATTACTATCAGTCGAACCAAAATACGGCTGCTCAGAAGGAGCTCTTTCAGGCAGTTTATTATTTCGAGGCTGACAGCCTTGGACAGGCCTTAAATGGTGATGGAAACAACTATGGTTTTCTTGATATCATTGACCTGTATGGCAGCACGAAGGCTGGCAACCTGGCTAACTTTTATGCCGGAGCCACCTACCTGAAAATGGGCGATTTCGAATCAGCCATTCGTTACCTGACGTCGTTTGGAGCTTCTGACGATTTGGTGCAGGCCAGAGCGTATTCACTCATTGGAGATGCTTACATGGAGCAGCTGGACTACAAGAACGCAGCAGACTACTATCAGCAAGCATCAGACTACAAACCGAACAAGCAGTTTACGCCTGTGTATTTAACCAAAGCGGCCATTGCTTACGAAAGGCAAGGAGATTTAAGTGCAGCACTGAAGTGTTACACAACCATAGTAGATAAGTTTTACGGAGCAGCTGAATACCAGGACGCCAAGAAACACAAGGCCAGACTGGAAGCCCTCGCTTCAAAATAGTTGATGAAAACATCGGCAGAAGGAGGGATAAAGATAACTTTATCCCTTTTTTGTTTCTAAAAACCAAAAAATGGCGTCTTCAGAAAAGAACTTGAGCAGTTTCTCCGGCAGTAACGTTGGGGACGTAAGCAAAAAGAAATTTGGTATAGTGGTCTCTGAGTGGAATGAAGAAGTGACAGAGGCGCTTTTTCAGGGTGCTTACGGGGTTTTGGTAAAGCACGGAGTAAACAGAGACAATATTATCAGGAAGAACGTGCCCGGCAGTTTTGAGCTAAGCCTGGCTTCTCAGTGGCTGGCTCAGCAGGCAGACATTGACGCTGTTATTAGCCTCGGTTGCGTGATACAAGGCGAAACAAAGCATTTTGACTTCATTTGCCAGGCCGTGGCCAACGGTATTACAGAAGTGGGCTTGAAGTACAATAAGCCCGTAATTTTTGGAGTTTTAACCACCAATAATAAGAAGCAAGCATTGGAAAGAGCTGGCGGAAAGCACGGAAACAAAGGAGACGAGGCAGCCATCACGGCCATAAAAATGCTTGGATTTTAAACCTATCTAGTAACAATGATTGTAGTAAAATTCGGAGGTACATCAGTTGGGAAGCCTGAGCGGATGCATTCTGTGAAGGACATAGTGATGAGTGTGCCAGGCCAGAAGCTGGTCGTTCTTAGTGCCGTGTCAGGCACCACCAATGAGCTCATTGCGATTTCTGATGAGTTCTCCAATGGCAATATAGAGGGAGCGCTTGACAGAACCAGGAAGCTTTATGCGCAGTATGTTGACTTTGTGCAACAGCTTTATGCAACTGAGGAAGGCAAGCAAAAGGGAACTGACGTCATCGACAGATACTTCCAGCAGATTGAAACACTTGTGAAGCAGCCCTTTTATGGTAAAGCCAACAAGCTTCTGGTCGCTCAGGGAGAGATTATTTCCACCAGTCTTTTTTATGAGTACCTCAATGAGATTAAGGTTCCGGCTGTGTTTCTTTCAGCACTCGACTTCATGTACCTTAAAGACAATGGAGAGCCCGACCTTGACTTGATTTCCGAAAAGCTGAGGAAAATTTTGGCAGGCATCGACAATAAGAGTGTAATAGTTACTCAGGGATACATCTGCAGGAACGCTTCTGGCGGTGTCGATAACCTGAAAAGAGGAGGAAGTGACTATACCGCTACCCTCATTGGAGCTGCCATCAAAGCAGAAGAGGTTCAAATCTGGACGGATATCGACGGAATGCACAACAATGACCCGAGGATTGTTGAAAACACAATGCCTATTGCAGAGCTGTCGTTCGAAGAGGCAGGCGAGCTGGCATACTTTGGAGCAAAAATTCTGCACCCTACCTGTATTCTTCCGGCGCAGCAAAAGAATGTGCCGGTTCGTTTGAAAAATACTTTGAATCCAGCTGCCCGGGGAACCTTGATTACATCTAACAAAAACCCAGACGCAATCAAGGCCATTGCTGTCAAAGATGGCATCACAGCTATCAAAATCAAGTCAACCAGGATGATTCTGGCCTACGGCTTCCTGAGAAAGATTTTCGAGGTATTCGAAAAGTACCAGACTTCTATCGACATGATTACGACGTCGGAGGTGGCTGTGTCGCTCACGATAGACGAGCCCACTTACCTCAACGAGATCATCGAAGAGCTGAAGCCCTACGGCACCATAGAGGTCGACAAGAACCAGTCGATTGTGTGTATTGTGGGCGACTTTGTTGCCGACAAGAAGGGCGTGGGTAAAGACATTTTCGCTTCGCTGGAGGATATACCTGTCAGAATGATTTCGTACGGTGGAAGCAAAAACAATATTTCTTTGCTCATTGACACCATCTACAAAACAGAAGCGCTGAAGGTTTTGAACAAGGGATTATTCAATTTATAATCCCTTGTTCTTTTATCAAACGGGCTGGCTGTAGAAGAAAATCAACCACACAATGATGAACAGTGGAATGAGGATCGGAATGGAGAATCTCAATATATAGCCAAAGAAGGACGGCATTTTGATGCCTATTTGTTCGGCTATCGATTTCACCATAAAGTTCGGTCCGTTGCCTATGTAGGTCATTGCACCAAAAAACACCGCCGCAATAGAAATTGCTTTTAATGCCAGCACCGAATTAGCAAAAGTACCGCCGGCCGCAAATGCCGTCACATCACTGACCTGGCCGATATCTCCCCCTTTGGCAGCCATAGCTGCAGTCAGAAAGTTAAGATAGGTGGGAGCATTGTCCAGAAAGCCTGAGAGTGCGCCAGTACCCCAGTAGAGTGAATTGTGGGTGATGAGTGGAGCGCCGGCCTCAGATTGAGCAAAGTTGCTTACCAGCTCAAGAGCGGGCATCATGGTGCCGAAGATCCCTATAAAAATAAAGGCGACCTCTCTGATAGGTTCAAAGTTGAAGTCGTTGCCCTCCAGTGCCTTTTTCTCCGCAAACTTGAATGAAAGGAAGGCAGCGGAAAGCATAATGATTTCTCTAATGAAAGAAAATTTTTGCCCTTCGTAGTGTATGGCCGGAACCCATTCTAGAACATTCGGATCAAGGAAAACAGAAAGAATAATGACCAAAAGCCAGCCGAAGTTTCTGGCGCCGACCACGGTTACCTTATTGGTGAAAACCTGAGGATCCTCGCCGAAGCTATAGTCCGCTTTGTTGTTTCTGTCGATGAAGTAAAAAATCGCCGCCAGGAAGACAAGCGCAAAGACCCATGAAACGCTGTTGTTCAATAGTGTCCAAAAGAAGGGAACGCCTTTCAAAAATCCCAAAAACAGCGGAGGATCACCAATAGGAGTAAGAGAACCACCAATATTGCTTACCATGAAAATAAAGAAGATGATATGGTAGGCCTTGATCCTGTTCTTATTGAGCCTGATAAACGGCCTGATCAGCAGCATGGAAGCGCCGGTGGTACCAATGATATTGGCTATTACTGCTCCAACAAGCAGGATAATGATATTGGTCAGGGGCTTGGCTTCTTTGTCCACATTGATCATAATGCCCCCACTGGCAACAAAAAGGCCCGTAAGCAAGGCGATGAATTGTATGTACTCAGCCAGCGCATGCACTGGATTGTGCACGTTGTGCAACACAAACAAATAATACAGCACCACTAGTATGGCAAGCGATACAGCTACAATTGGGTAGTTTTTGTGCCAGAAATGCTCGTAGAACAACGGCCCCGTGGCAATCATTAACAGTAGCAGCACGAAAGGAATGACCAACCAACCTGGCGCACTGGGGTGCTCTCCTTCTTCAGCATGCCCATCCTCCGCTGTGCCGGGGGCTTCCTCAGCACTGTCACTCAAGTCAATATTGGCTGCCACCTCATTGTTTTCATGCAATGCTTTTGCTTTTACTTCATTGGCAAAAACGCTCGTTATAAGAGCGACACTAAGGCACAGAAATATTGCAATTTTTTTCATCAAAGGCCGATCAAAGTAGAGTGTTAGGTTCTGGAGGAGGGGCGCTACTGCTTTGCCAATTAGCTCCTCTTATTTTTACACTTGGTTAATTCCTGCTTAAATAAGTTGTTTTAGTGCGATTTCAAAAGAAGTTTTAGGTATTTGTTAACCGTGATTATGTAGCTGGTATGATTTCGAAAGAGAGCGCCCCGATGAGCTTCGAAACACGGCATATGAGCACAGCAAACACTATCACATTTTAGTCCCCCTCGAGCATAAGATAGGTAAAAACTATCTACTATTCTAAATAGAAATGACTAGTCGGGTTCCTGGTGATTCCCAAAACCACTTTTAACATCGTTAGTGGCTGATAGAGCCCACAAGATGCGGTGTACCAGTTTAGCTATTATATCGACACCTTAAAATTTCCATGTAAGCTTCCTGCCGACACATCTTTTTTGCTGCCGGTCACTTGAGAGGAAACGTTGGGTTGTCCGAGAAACCTTTGCAATCCGAGGAAGGCAAACACCAATGCTTCCTTAAACTCAACTGTTTTTCTATCGGGTGCCTCGTAAGTAAACTTTCCTTTGCCATAAATATTGAGAGCGTCCATCAGGAACCCGTTTAACGTACCACCACCTGTAACCATTACTTTTTCTGTAGAAGATCCAAGGCCATCCATACCATTATTCACCTGAAAGGCAATGTGATGAATGAAAGTGCAGAGGGCATCTTTCACTGGTGTGCTGCTGTTGTCAAGTAAAGTCGCTACTTCTTTCTCGAACCATTCGTAGCCCAACGATTTTGGACCTTTTTGCTGAAAATAATCAAGCTTGTTGAGCGATTGAAAAAGGGAATCACTCATGGATCCGGTTTTTGCCACTTCACCATTTTTGTCGAAGCTCATCCCAAGCTTCCTCGCCAGATGGTTGAGCCCCATGTTGCAGGCACAGGTATCAAAGCCTTTCATAGTGTTTTGACTGTGCAAGGCGACATTGGCTATGCCACCAAGATTAAGAAAAGCATGGTAGCCAGGAAAAAGATAGTGTTCGCCATAAGGAACTAAAGGAGCACCTTGTCCACCATTCAAGACGTCTTGAAGTCGGAAGTTGGCAATAACTGGTAGCTGAGAAAAATGACTGATGGCTTCAGGATTCCCTATTTGAAGCGTGAGAAGTTTCTCGGGCTGATGGAACACAGTGTGACCATGAGAACCTATTAATAGTGGCTGAATCCCATGCTTCCGGCAAAAGGCCTTGACGCTCGTGCCGAAGAATTTTCCGAGCTCAACATCCAGCAAGGACAACTCAAGGCCCGACAGCGTCACCGAATCTTTGAGCTTCTGTTGCATTTCGTCATCATAAGCTATCGATTCAGCAGCTTCGATAACATAACTCCATTTGCCTTGAGCCAGCCGAAACCGGCATGCTGCCATGTCGAGCCCATCCAGAGAAGTCCCCGACATAAGCCCGATCACAAGAAACTCTTTTTCCATAATTGCATCTATATAGGTAATATCGCCGACTAATTGTTTACGCTACTATGAACGCCGCCATTGATATAGGTAATACAAGGTGCAAGATAGGTTTTTTTGAAAATGACTCGCTCATAAAGCTGAAGACTGATATTGCTATCGACGCCATCGTGGCCACCCTGAAAAGGGAGGAGGTGTCGGACATAATCATAAGTTCTGTTGGCAAAGACGTAAGCAATCTGGAGAAAGAGTTACTTGAGAGATATAAAGTGGTCATATTGACCCACCTGGTATCGTTACCAATTGTGCTTGACTATGCCAGTAAAGACACCCTTGGAACCGACAGAATTGCCGCTGCTGCAGGAGCTTTCCATCTTTATAGTGGAAAGAACTGTCTGGTAATAGACGTGGGTTCCTGCATTACATATGACATCATAACCAGCGATGGTTACTATAAAGGTGGAGCTATTTCGCCCGGAGTAGAGATGAAACTAAAATCAATGCATACCTTTACGGCCCGATTACCGTTGATAGAGCACCCCGACTGGGTTGATCTGCCGGGAAAGGACACAAAAACATCAATGATCAATGGGGTTTTGCACGGCACACTGGCAGAAATTGAAGGCATGATCGAGAAGTTCTCCGGTTTGTTGCCTGACTTGCAAGTGATTATGTGTGGTGGTGGGAGTCATTTTTTTGAATCTAAGATAAAACACCACATCTTTGTACGCTCCGAATTGGTCCTCATCGGACTCAACAGTATTTTAAGGCACAATGAGAGGAATTAGATTGGTTATTACGGGCTGGGTAGCATTGTTTTGCTGTGCCACTTCCTATGCACAAGTTACGCTTTCACCATTCACGCTTTACGGCGTAGGTGACATCAAAGAGGGGAGTTTTGCGAATCAATTTGCCATGGGCGACCTGGGTATTGGCACGCCAACAGTATTTCATATTAATGGGATGAACCCGGCTATGCTTACCCGGAACTTGATGTCCACCTTTCAGATGGGCGTGGCGGCAGATATAAGGACGCTGTCCAGCTCAAACGGCAAGGATAAAAATGGGGGAGCCAACCTTAGCTATTTTGCGTATGCGTTTCCAATAATATCTGGCAAATGGTCTTCCAGCTTTGGGTTGGTGCCATTGAGTAGGATGAACTACAATATTGGCTATACGACCGACGTGAATAATTCCACTACTCAAGTCGAGTATCTGTTCAAAGGAAACGGCGGCCTTTCAAAGGCTTATTTCTCCAATGGATTCAAAATATACAAAGGTCTCTCATTAGGCGTTCGTGGCTCATTTGTTTTTGGCGAGTTTAACAAATCTGCGGAAACGCTTTTATTGGGGCTTACCAGTGGCACCAATTACACCACCGCCTATAAAGAGAAAATTAATTACGCAGATTTCGAATTTGGAGGAGGCCTTCACTACCATCAAAAAGTGACTGAAAGAACGGCTATCAACTTGGGTGTGGTATACGATCTTCCGTCATCTATCTCAGGTACTCGATTTGCAGGGCTTGAAAGAAGAAGTACCGGCGGCTCCACACCCGGCGACACACTGATTCTGGATCAATCAGTTGCATTTAATTTGCCAAAAAAACTGGGATTTGGCGTTTCGTTCGAAAATCTTAATAAATTTATGGTTGGCTTTGATGCCAGGATTTCCGAATGGAATGAAAATCCGTCTCCTGAAATAGTTAGCACCACTTATCAAAAAGGGCTAAAATTGGTTTTAGGGGGAGAATATACACCCGATATTAGCAGCGTGGATAGTTATCTGGCACGCACAACATTCCGGCTAGGGGCCGCTTGGGAGAGGTTGCCTTACTTGGCCAATGGGAATGACGTTACAGACTTTGGCATAAACTTTGGATCATCTTTCCCAATGGGTGTGTCAAGTTTTGATGTAGCAGCCAAAATCGGAAGAAGAGGTAGTGTGACGGATAACTTGATAAAAGAGAATTACATTCAGATATATATTGGAGCAACCATCAATGACAGAGGTTGGTTCGTTAGACGTAAATATGACTAAAACTAAGTAATCATGAAAAAGACGTGGATTTTCAGTTTGCTGTTTTTCCTTGGTATCCAGCTGGTAGCGGTTGCTCAGCCAGGGTGGAATTGGCCTGAAGACAGAGCAACGGCAGAAGAGAAAAACGCTCTCTACACAGACTTCTTAAAGCAAGATAATTTCAAAGCGGCATTGCCTCACCTTGATTGGTTGTTGGCTAATGCGCCTGACTTAAATGAGTCGCTGTATATTAACGGAGCAAAGATTTACGAAGGATTAGCCGACAATGAGCCTGATGCCGCTAAAACAGTACAATATCAGGAGCAAGCGCTGTCAATGTATGATAAGCGCATCCAGTACTTTGGTAACGAAGGGGACGTGCTTAACAGAAAAGGCTACACAGCTTATAAGTACTACAAAGACAATAAGGCCAAATACCCGGATCTTATCAAAATGTTTGAAAAGGTGTACGAACTTAATGGAGTGAACACCCTCGACAACAACTTACTGGCTTTTATGGACGTGGTTAGACGCTTTAAGCTAACCGGTGGTGCTATTACCGACGTGCAGGTGCTTGACTACTATGACGAGATCATGGCCATCATTGATTTGAAAAAGGCTACAGGCAAGAACCTGGATAGGATTGAAAAGATTTCTGAAAATATTGACAAGCTGCTTACAGCCACAGTAACCGTTGACTGCGAATTTGTAGAGAACAACCTGGGACCTAAGCTGAAGACAGATCCTACAGATCTTAAGTTGGCTAAGAAAATTTTGCAACTTCAGCTGACTGGCAAGTGTACCGACAGCCCTCTTTTCATGACATCAAGTAAGATTGTCAACGAAAAGGAGCCGACATATTCTCTGACCAAGGTAATTGCTCAGAAGCTGGCTGCTGAAGGAAAGAACGAAGAAGCGTTTAAATATTACAATCAGGCGGTGGAATTGGCTGACGACAACCAGAAGAAGGCTGAAATTTATTACGACATGGCCAGAATCAATGCGTCTGACGGTCAGAAAGTGGCAGCTCGTGCCAACGCAAGAAAAGCCTTAAGTATGGATCCTTCTTTTTCTGATGCTTACACACTCATCGGTAACCTTTACCTGACAAGCTATGACGATTGTCGTGGAGGTGAGAGCAAGGTGAAAGACAGGGCTGTTTATATTGCTGCTTATGAAATGTATAAGAAGGCAGGCAATAGCCAGGGCATGGAAAAAGCGAAAGAACAATTTCCTTCCATCGGAGAGATATTTGAGGAAGGCATGAAAGAGGGAGATGTCCTGAGTGTTGGCTGCTGGGTACAGGAATCTGTTACCTTGCAAAGAAGGCCAGCGTAAGAAAAACAACCATATTGAAACGGTCGTTGTAACGCAGCGACCGTTTTTTATTTATATGAGAGTCTGCTTAGGTTATCTTATTTCATTTGCTCTTCTTATCTTTTCTTGTGAGAAAAAGGAAGACATGTCGGACATGCCGCTTTACGAAGGGCCTGTCATGGAGATCAAAGACGTGGTCACCTTGTTTAGCGACTCCGCTAAGGTAAGAGTCAGGCTGGAAGCACCAACGCAATTCGAGTTCGAGAATGGCGACAGAGAGTTTCCTGATGGTGTCTACATCGAGTTTTTTGAGAAAGATGGCACCAAGTCATCCACCCTGAGGGCCGACAGAGGGGAGAAAAATGCTAAAGAGAATCTTTACAAGGCAGAGGGAAATGTGGTTGTGATCAGCCTTTTGGACGGAGATGAGCTAAACACAGAAGAGTTGTACTGGACCCCGATAAAAGAAGAGATTTTCACTGATAAATTTGTTACTATTAGGTCTGAAGGCGAAATCCATACTGGAGAGGGAATGACGGCCCGGCAAGATTTTTCAAGTTATTCCATCACCAAGCCAACAGGAACAATGACCATAGATGATCCACAATGAAGAAAGGTTGGGGTATAATATTGCTGACACTCAGCGTTGGTTTTTTAATTATCGGCGTTCATCAAACGATGACTGTCGGTGTGGTGCATTCATACTGGATCCTAATGATCAGTGTTTGTCTGCTACTTTTGTATAAATTTGTGAAATGATAAACCGAAATAAACATTTCAGGAGTAAGTCGGGTAACAAAATTTGTACTTCTTCTTTGCAAGGCAATAGAGGCTTCCAAAGCTAATGGATCCAAACCAAGTCATAATTATTCTCATTTGCCTGGCTTTTTCAGCCTTCTTTTCGGGTGTAGAAATTGCGTTTGTCTCGGCCAATCGACTTCACATCGAACTTCTGCGTAAGCAGGGAGCTATTTCAGGGCAAATTTTAACCCGGTTTGTAAAAAACCCATCCCAGTTTATAAGCACAACGCTGGTAGGGAACACCATTTCATTGGTATTGTATGGGTACTACATGGCTGGGCTGCTCGAGCCCTGGCTGGCGACAAGCCTTCCTGACTCTTTGAGGAACGATGTGACGGTGGGGCTAATTCAAACCCTGCTTTCAACTTTTATAGTGATCATCACTGCGGAATATACGCCCAAGAGTATTTTTATGATCAATCCGGATTGGCTGCTCACACTGTTTGCAGTGCCAATTTTGATCATCTACTATGTGCTTTACCCCTTTGTATTTATTATCGTTCTTTCATCCAAGTTTGTTATAACAAAAATACTTAGGTTCGAGTACTCTGAGGACAAGCCCATTTTTGGACTGATTGACCTCAATAATTACCTGAAAAACTTGTCGACAAGCGAGAACCAGAATGACAACAGGGAGGTTGATGCGAAAATTTTCAATAATGCCCTTGAGTTTAAGACGGTTAAAGTGAGAGACTGCATGGTTCCACGTCCGGAGATTGTGGCAGTTGACATTGAGGATGGGATAGAAGAACTAAAAAATGCTTTTATCGAAAGTGGACATTCGAAAATCGTGATTTATAAGAACACGATTGACGAAGTGATAGGGTACTGTCATTCGCTTGAGGTATTCAAAAAGCCAAAGGACATCAAGTCTATTCTAACGCCGATCATTATCGTTACCGAAACTTCTCTTGTTAATGAGCTGATGATTCAGTTTCTGACCGAAAGAAAGAGCCTTGCTTTGGTGGTAGATGAATATGGGGGCACGTCAGGTATCGTGAGCATGGAGGACATCATCGAGGAAATTTTTGGAGAGATCAACGACGAGCATGATGACGATGAGGACCTGGTAGAAGAAAAAATCGATCAACGAAATTACATTCTAAGTGCGAGACTTGAGATCGATTACCTCAACGACAGATACGATTTGAATTTGCCGGTAGGAGATTACGAAACGCTCGGCGGTCTGATACTTTCTGTGAACGAAAACATTCCTGAAGTAAACGACATTATAGAGGTTGCTCCTTTCGTGATCACCGTTTATTCAAAAACGGACAACAGGATTGACAGAGTGAAGCTAACGGTTCAAAATGAGGAAGATAGGGGCTAGTAAAACCTCGAATCTCCATTTTGATTTTAGCTTCGAATGATATTATTTTGCGGCTCGCTAAAAACGAAGATATGGGTTTCATTAATAAAATAAGAGAGAGAACTGGGTTGGCAGTAGGTATTATTGCTCTTGGGTTGGGGCTATTCGTAGTGGGTGGAGACTTGCTTGGCCCAAACTCGACCTTATTGGGCGGTAATACGAACGAAATAGGAGAAATTAATGGCACCACTATTAAGCTTGATGAATTTCAGAGCAAGGTAGATGAACTTTCGTTCAACTTTCAAATGAGTCAGGGCCGAAGCCCAAGTGGCGACGATATGTACTCTATCAGACAGCAAGCTTGGGATTTGTTGGTTAACAAGTATGCTTATGAAGAAGAGTTCGACGGGTTGGGAATAACTGTTTCTGATGAGGAAGTGGTTGATATGGTTCAGGGTAATAATATTAGCCCGGAAATCGTTCAGGCGTTTACAAACCCTGAAACTGGCCAGTTTGACAAAGACCAGATCATCACGTATTTGCAGAACCTTAGTGCCATGCCCGCACAGCAGCAGGCAGCGTGGTACAACTTTGAGGGCACGCTGGCTCCGGCGAGACTGATGCTGAAGTTTGACAATTTGTTTCTTCAAACTAATTATGTCACACAGGAAGAGGCTAAAAGGGAATATGTTCAAGCCAATAAGATCGCTGAGGTAAAGTATCTTTACGTCCCTTATTACACTGTTAGCGACTCTTCTGTTTCTGTAACTGATGCCGAGCTACAGGCATACTTAAAAAGCCACGCTGATCAATACCAAAGAGAACTCTCACGATCTCTTGAGTACATTTCTTTTCCTATCATTGCTTCCGCTGACGACACAGCGGCAGTGATCGAAGAGATTAATGAGATCAAAGGCTTATTAGCACAATCGAAGAACGATTCGCTTTTTTCCAGAGCCAACTCTGATGCACCGACGCCTTTTAGAACATACACTCCTGACCAGTTACCGGCGTCTTTGAACGACACTATCAAAACAATGCAGGAAGGCGATATCATTGGCCCAATTTTAGCCAATGACAGGTACACTGTTTACAAGCTTTCCAAGAAAGCAGAAGGCACAACCGGCTACGCCCGTGCCAGCCACATCCTCTTCAAAGGCGAAGACGAAACCGAGGCAGCCAAAAGCGCAGCCAAGGCTGAGGCCCGGAAGATTCTTGCTGAGATAAAAAGGGGGGCAAGTTTTGCCGAAATGGCTCGTATTCACGGAACCGACGGCACAGCTACCAGAGGTGGTGATTTGGGTTGGTTTGGTGAAGGCCGCATGGTTGAGCCCTTCGAGAAGGCCGTATTTGATGCAACAAAAACCGGCCTTCTGAACGATGTAGTTGAGACAGACTTTGGGTATCATATTATAGAGGTAACTGCTGTTAAAACAAACACTACCTATAAAGTAGCTACCATAGAAAAGGAGATTATTGCCAGTGACGATACCCGTAACATGGCGTATCGTGATGCAGATATGTTTGCATTGAGCAGCGAAAACCTGGAACAGTTTCGTGCCAATGCAGCAGAAAAGGGCCTTGAAATAGAAGAAGCGAAGGGAGTAGCACCAAATGCTAGGCGTTTCGGCGGACTTTCTGATGCCAGAACAATCATCATCTGGTTGTTCAACGACGGCAGTGTGGGCAAAGTTTCGGAGGTTTATGAGCTGGATAGCGAATATGTAGTGGCAGCCATGACTGGCGAGCAGCCTAAAGGACTTGTGGAGCTGAGCGCCGTTAGGGACGACATTACCAAAAAGGTAAAGGACGAAAAGAAGGCGGCTGTAATTGCTGATCAACTGAAAACTAAGACGGGCACTCTGGATGAAATCAGCGATCAAATGGGAGCTGATGCCACAGTCTATACAATGAGTGATTTGAAACTAAGCGCTAACGCACTTACAGGTGTGGGTAATGCGCCTGAGGCTGTTGGAAAAGCATTTGCGCTGGCAGCAGGCGAAAGGTCAGATGTGGTGAAGGCAGATAATGGAGTAGTAATTGTTGAAACTGTTTCGATCACCGAGGCCCCTGAAGTGGCTGATTTCAGCACGTTCAAAGATCAATTGAGTCAGCGTCGTCAGTCGAGGATATCATTCAGCTTGTCGCAGGCTATTCGGGAGTTTGCCGAAATAGAAGATGAGCGTTATAAGTTTTTCTGATAATATTTAGAAGCTAAAGAAA
Source organism: uncultured Imperialibacter sp. (assembly GCF_963974565.1). Taxonomy (NCBI): domain Bacteria; kingdom Pseudomonadati; phylum Bacteroidota; class Cytophagia; order Cytophagales; family Flammeovirgaceae; genus Imperialibacter; species uncultured Imperialibacter sp. The sequence continues at coordinate 21,597 of NZ_CAXBCJ010000003.1, forward strand.
GGAGTTGCCGATATTTTTTGGTAACTCCTTTTTTCTTTTTACTACACGCAAGAATGGACCCGCAAATCGTTTCTTTCAAAGAAAAGCTGGAACAAGAGCACACATTTCCAGGAGCTTATATTTTCAAATTTATTGTTCCAAGTGAAAAAGTTGCTGACGTCGAAAGCCTCCTGCCTGTTGGAAAACTGAGTTTGAGGAGCTCCAGCAACAACCGGTACACCAGTTTGACTTTGGAGAAGATCGTCGAGTCGAGCGAGGAAGTGGTCGAAGTGTATGTTACTGTGAAGTCGGTGGAGGGCGTTATATCTTTATAATATGATTGGCTTTCAACAGTTCCTGGTTATTATGGGTATAGGCGTTGTGGTGATGTCGTGTGGTGGGGAAACTATTAGCAATGACGAGTCAAGCCAAAAAAAGGAAGTGGTCGGAACTGAGAGTGTGCCTGTCGGTGGGGAAGACTTGTTTTCTGACGAGTTTGAAGACCCGGATCGGGATAGCTGGCAAAAGCCTGGCGAGGTCATACAAAAGTTTGGTGACGCACACGGGAAGAAAATCGCCGACATTGGTGCCGGAGCTGGCTATTTCACTCTACGGCTGGCTACCGCAGGGGCTGATGTGATAGCGATAGATATTGACGACAACTTTTTGCAGCACATTGAGGAGGAAGCTACAAAACTGCCAACGCACGTTGGCAGTATAGAGACGAGAAAAACAGTGCCGGAAACACCTGGCATTGCGATAAACGAAGCTGATGGAGTACTCATTGTCAATACCGCATCTTTTTTACCAGAGCGAAAGAACTACTTTAGTGAAATAATGAGCGGGCTAAAAGAGGGGGGGCAACTGGTGATTGTTGACTTTAAGCCCGAGCGATCTCCGGTAACACCACCTGATAATCTTTGGATTTCTAGCCAAAAACTGGTGAACGAATTGAAGGCAGTTGGGTTTACTATAAAAGAGGTAGATGCGAAGACGCTACCCTATCAATACATCATTACCGCCACTAAAAGATAAAACATTATGTGGAAAGAAGAGAACAACAAACTTTTACGAGAAATTACCTTCAAGAATTTTGTTGAAGCATTCGGGTTTATGACAAAGGTAGCCATTGAAGCAGAGAAAATGGATCACCACCCTAATTGGAGCAACGTTTACAATAAAGTGACCATAGAGTTGACCACCCACAGTGCGGGCAATACTGTGACTGAGAAGGACAGGAAGCTTGCGAGCGTGATTGATGCGCTCTTGAAATAGATGGCGGCAGCGAAGCTATATCTGGTTCCGACGCCAATTGGCAACCTGGAGGACATCACTCTCAGAGCGCTAAGGGTATTGAAGGAGGTGGATGTGATACTGGCGGAAGACACCCGTACATCCGGGGTTCTACTCAAGCACTTTGAGATCAGCAAACCGGTTAAAAGCTTTCATATTTTCAATGAGCATAAAGTAGTAAGTGACCTTGTGGCAAGGTTGAAAGCAGGCGAGAGTATGGCGTTGATTTCTGACGCCGGGACTCCCGGAATTTCCGACCCCGGATACCTGATAGTGAGGGAAGCGATAAGTGCAGGCATTGTGATCGATTGCTTGCCAGGCCCAACGGCGCTCATTCCTGCTGTTGTCAAAAGTGGGTTTCCTTGCGATAGATTTGTATTCGAAGGTTTTCTTCCTCACAAAAAGGGTAAGCAGTCCAAAATAGAAGCCATTAAGGAAGAAGAAAGGGCAGTTATTTACTATGAATCACCACACAGGTTGGTAAAAACTCTTGAAATGTTTGTTACCTTACTTGGCGGCGAGCGAATGGTTTCGGTTAGCAGGGAGCTCTCCAAGCTCTACGAAGAAACCATTACCGGAAGCGCAACGGAGGTTTTGGCTCATTTTCAGGCTAAGCCACCCAAAGGGGAAATTGTGATCGTCGTATCAGGAAAGTAATAACACGATGGAAATACCATTAGAAACACTTGTTCACCACGTAATAGCCATCAGTAAGGAAGCCGGGCAATTTTTGAAAAAAGAAGCAGAAGGCTTTACACCTGACATGATAGAACTAAAGGGACACAACAATTTGGTGTCCTATGTTGACAAGGCGTGCGAAGAGATGATCGTAGAGCGCTTGAGAGAAGTGCTGCCGGAAGCTGGCTTTATTACCGAGGAAGGAACCGTGGCCAGCTCAGAGCAATCCTTACAATGGGTGATAGACCCGCTTGACGGCACCACAAACTTTGTGCACGGCCTTCCTATTTACTCTGTGAGCCTGGCGTTGGTGCGAGACAAGCAAGCGATTCTGGGGGTAGTGTATGAGGTAAACCGTGACGAGTGTTTTCATGCTATCAAGGGTAAGGGAGCCTTCTGCAATGGAAAGCCAATTAGGGTGTCAAATGCTACCCAAATAAATGAGTCGCTGCTCGCCACGGGCTTTCCATATAACGACTTTGGAAAAATGATGCCCTATCTGAATATTCTCAATGAATTGATGAAGTCTTCTCATGGGCTCAGAAGGATGGGCAGTGCGGCTGTGGACCTAGCCTATGTTGCGTGCGGCCGTTTTGAAGCGTTTTTTGAGTTCAACCTGAATTCCTGGGATGTTGCAGCGGGCGTCTTACTTGTAACGGAGGCAGGCGGTACTGTTACGGACTTCAAAGGGGGCGACAACTACATATTCGGCCGGGAGCTTATAGCTGGCTGTGGCATACAAAGCGAGCTGCTGGGTACGATTAAGAAATTCTGGTTAGACTGAACTTCAGCAGCAATACTACCGTTGACTTACTGAAATGATCGAAACTATTATCATCGGGGTATTATTTGCAGGTGCCGTCTTATTCCTGGGGAGAAAGATTTATCTGAGCCTGAAAGTTGACAAGGGGTGTGCCAAAGGCTGTGGCTGTAGCGAAGCCGACATCCAGAAGGCCCTGAAAGAAACGGCTCAAAAGTAAAAACTCAGGCCCAGACTGCTCCACCCTCGCTGCAATTCTTGCAAATGTCGATGTCTTTTCTTGACCGCAGCAAAGCGTTTCTGAATCGATTGTACGACGCTCCCCTCCAAATCTCTGCCATAGAGCTGTCCGAAACATTCCCCATTGAATGGGTAGCGTCTTTGTCGAAGCAGCAGGGTACCATTTGGCCATCCCAGGTAATTACTCCTGAGTGCCACATTTTCCAGCACTCATTGCGAAGGACGTTTTTCAGAGACCACTTTCCCTCGCCATTTTGGCTGTATCGGGAATATTTCTCGATGGTGGGAATTAGCGGAGACCCATTTTCGTAGTCATAAATTTGGGCTGTTTTGAACCGGATCTCATCAACACCAAGTTTTTTCCCCAGTTCTTTTATCTCGTCAATTTCATGCTCGTTTGGTTTGACTACCAAAAATTGAAAGATCAAGTGTGGCGTTTTTGAACCTAACTCCTTTTTCCACTTCACAAGCCGTTTGGTGCCGTCTATTACTTCCTGGAGTTTGCCCTCTTTACGGTAAGAGGCGTAGGTGTCCTGCGTGGCCCCGTCAATAGAGATGATAAGCCTGTCGAGGCCTGACTCAATAGTCTTTCTGGCCATTTCGTCCGAAAGGAAATGTGCATTGGTGGAGGTTGCAGTGTATATTTTCTTTTGGTGTGCATAACTCACCATTTCCAGAAAATCAGGATGAAGATAAGGCTCTCCCTGAAAGTAGAAGGTGAGGTAGAGCAAATGGCTGTGCGCCTCATCAATGATTTTTTGAAAAAACGGGAGCGCAATTTTTCCTGTGGGTCGGCTAAATGACCTCAGTCCGCTGGGGCATTCGGGACAACGCAGATTGCAGGCTGTTGTAGGTTCTATGGCCAGGCTGATCGGCAGCCCGCTGTGACGTGCCCTGCCCAGCTGCTTACTCACCAGGAAGCTACCCAGCAGCTTGCCACCATTGACAGCCTTGCGCCAGCTCAATTTGTTGAGCAGTCTTACGTTATCATTAAATGTTGCCAGGTTCATTGTTGAATAAATTCAAGTAAATTTAGCGTCTAATCAGCGACATCCTAAATCAGAGATGTTCTAAATTGGCATTAATGAAAAAGCTCGTCTTAATCAGCTTCCTCCTGTTCGGAGGAAGTGGCCTTGCAGAAAGCGTGGCACAAATACCACCCTTTATAAGCGACAGTACCACGGTATCGGTAATGACCATGGGTCCTTCGCAGGTAGAACTGTACACTGCTTTTGGCCACAGTGCATTTCGGGTGCTTGATCATAAAACCGGGATCGACCTGGTGTTCAATTATGGTATCTTCAGCTTCAATCAGCCTAATTTCTACTTAAACTTTGCCAGAGGGAAGCTCCTTTACAAATTGGGAGTTAACCGGTATGAAGACTTCAAGGAGGCCTACATCGAAGAGAATAGGTCGATTGTGGAGCAAAACCTCAATCTGACAGTCAGTGAAAAACACCAGCTGTATGCCTTTTTGGTGGAGAACAATAAGCCAGAAAACAGAGATTACTACTACAATTACATTTACGATAATTGCGCCACTAAAATCAGGGACGTGCTGGAAACGGTTTTCAAAGACCGGATCACGTTTGACTATTCTTACGTCACTGAAGATTTGACTTTTCGTCAGTTGATGGACATGAACCTCGGCCAACAGCCCTGGGGCGATTTAGGTATCGATATTTGCCTAGGCACGGGTATCGATAAGGTAGCCACTGGCTATCAGTACATGTACCTGCCTGAATACATACAAAAGGCTTTTGCTGGGGCGACCATTAAGAGAGGTAATAGCACTGTGTCTCTTGTGAGTGATACTAAGGTGGTGTTTATGCCGATAGAGGAAGGAGAATCGCAGGCCTCACTGGTTACTCCCACCATTGTATTTGTTCTCGTATTTATGCTGGTTGGTTTTTCTACACAGCAAGAGTGGAAGGCAGGAAAGCGGAGAAAGTGGCTCGACTTTACTTTGTTTTTTGTGATCGGGGTAGTGGGAATTCTGTTGTTGTTTTTGTGGTTCGCCACAGATCATATCTCGCAGTACAATTTCAATCTGCTTTGGGCATTTCCGGTGCATGCATTTGTAGCCTTTTATGCATTCAAAAATAGTCCCCCGAATTGGCTAAGCATTTACCTGCTTTCAGCAGCGGTGTTGCTCGCTATAGTGATTGTTTCGTGGAGCTTTTTGCCGCAAATGTTGCACCTGGCGTTGGTGCCAATTATGCTCACGCTGGGTTTAAGAGCTATCTTCTGGAGGAAGAGTGCCTTTAGGGCATCATGAACCAGTTGTAAAAAGAGTAGAGCCCCATCGTGAGAAGAACAATGCCGGGGATTTTGTTGACGGTTTTCCTGTTTTCCACCACCTTCTGGAAGCGGTGCGACAAGTAAGCTACGCTGGCCATTAGGGCAAAGGTGCCTGCTGAAATACCTGCTACGTAAATGAACAGGTCGTATCCTTTGATGACCACTATACTCCGGCTTTGCAGGTAGGCCGTTACTGCCAGCCAGAATGGGATCACCATAATATTAGTCACACCAATGATCAGGCCTTTCCGAAAAGCCCTGGGCGATTCCTCCACAGCTTTTTCTGAGGGGGCCTTGTTTGAGCTCAGCAAACTAGCAATTCCTAAAATAGTTAGGACAATCCCAGACACCAGTTCGAAGTCTTCAGTGAAGGAAGTATTCTCTGTCAGAAAAATATGGAAACGGACAGTGGCAGCGGCATATACAAACTCGACCAGACTGGCTGCCAGACCGAACCTCAGCCCGAGGGATCGGTGCCCGTGCAGTCCGTACTGAAGTACACTGACGTTGATAACACCGGGGGGAATCGATCCGAGGTAACTGCAAACAAAACCAACTACAAATAGCCAGAGTAGATTCATTCACTCTCTTTTAACCGATTGTAGGCTTTGACTTTTTTGATGAAACGAAGCCCTTCTTTAAATGAGGTATACGGCACCCCCAATCGGTGATTTTGGATGGCAATATTACACAAAACATTCAAATGATGGAGAATGTCTCTATAGCCTTCCCAAATAGACCTGCCCGGGTGGTAAATATGGCCCGGCTCGGCACCGGCACCGTTCAATTCCAATATTTTGAAGTTGATGCCCTTTTCCAGTTCATCGTATGATTGGCAGCGGAGATCAAACCTGCCGAAATGGAAGCCAGGGATGGAAACAGCAATTTGATCGAAGGTAGCTTCCAGCGCTTCCGTCACTTTTCCGGTGTCGTCCAAAAAAGTCGTGCCTCTGCAGTGATTACCAATTGGCTCAACTTCGATGGTTTCACCTTTACCAGGTACTGAGTTCATTTTTTCTGGATACTTTTCTTCGAAGTCGTTGATATAAAGACGGGCTCTCAGATTGGACTTCAGCAGGCTGCGGACGGTGGTTTTGCCATCGCCAGTCACCGCCATCAGGCCCTTTCGGGTGATGGACGAAATGCGGCCTTTTTTGGCCCCGGGAAACCTGTAGTAGAACAGCCCCAGCTCAATTGGGTACGGAACGTAGGCCTGGGCCAGAAAATCGACCTTGACGCTCCTCAAATACTGCTCAATGTCAGCCAGGGAGTCGATTTTTTTCACCATCCAACCCCTTTCGCCGATGTCCGGCTTGAGCAAAATCGGGTAGGCGAGCCCAGTTGCTTCCATCCAGCTGGTAATGTCCGTGGCAGAAGAGGAAGGAGGGAAGCACTTTGTCGTGGGGATGTATTTTTCCGGGATGAGGTTAAAAATGTCTCCTTTTGATTCGCCAAGCATCCCGCCAAATTCGATAGTTGGATTGGCCGCCGAAAAGAAAAAAACTGATCGGGCCCTGACAGCCAGAAAAGCGTAGTAAACGAAGACGGGAAAGTAGACGACATTAAATGGCCAGAATTCCCAATGGAAGAGCTTCATAAAGAAAGGCACTTCAAACAGCTTTCTTTTGAATAGCTGCCAGCTGCTTTGACGCATACTACTGAAATAGGTGATGATGAAGAATCTTAGTTACTCGCTTGTCTGCTTCGAATGGTACTACTGGCCACGCCAAAGTCTTCAGGCAGCTGCACGTAACTGCAAAACTCGTTAATCGCCACCCTTATCAACGCCATGTGGTGAATAGCATGTTCAATATTGTAGACCAATTCACGAAGGTAGTTGGAGGGTATGCTTACCATTGCTTCCCGGTCAGCCTGTCGGTCTGTTGATCCAAAATCTGCTTCAAGATTCAGCGCAGAATTTTCTTTATGGGATTTTACAAAGTCTCCAATACTTCTCAGGACTTGCCGGGCAAAGTCCATGTCGTCTTCAATCATCTTGTCTCTTCTGCGGTTGTCATAATTGACCACACCGCTGGGAGTGCCGTCCATGAGGCAGATAAAGAATTCTAGCGTGTGCCTTACATGCTGGCCAATAGTTGAGTTGTTGAGAAGTTTAACCGGGCGTGAGTAGTCTTCAGGCTTTAGTTGAACGATTACATCATCAAGCTGAGACAAAACGTTTCCTGTCGTGGTTATTAGGTTCATATATGCTGGGTATCCGAACAATAAAAATACTTACCGATCATTTAACATACGGTCAAATGAAGGACAAAAAGTCAATTCAGAACAAATTTTTTAAAATAGGGATATCATTCTTACGATCTAAAACAGCCACCAGGCTAGCAAGAAATACAATGACAGCATAGGCAAACAACAGGCCACCATCTCCCTGCACCTCGATGCCCAAAAACGCAAAGTGGAAGAACAAGGCTCCGGCCATTAGCCCCATCCCAAGCAGGCCGCCAAGCCAGTAGATTTTTGGGATGAGTAAAAGCACTGATGCAACAAGTTCCATGCAGCCTACCATGTACCTGCCCCAGGGTTCCATTCCGATGGTGCTGAATATATAAATGGACTCTGGTGCACCCGAAAATTTAAAATACAGTGTTTGGAGCATAATTATTGCGGCCACTATCCGCAAAATTATAACTCCGGCCTTCCTGATTTTCATGAGACTTCATTTGAGTGAATAACTCAACAGTTTACGGGAATCAGGATGAATTTAATCATTCTGATTGAAAAAAAGACGGGCTTTAGTCAAATACGAGACAATTCAAGGCAACGCTTGAATAGTTTTCCAAACGAGATCAGACTCGAAGCCACGCTGTAGAAGAAATCGGGCAATTTTGTTGTTACGGTCTGCCGTGCTGGTTGAGCGGGTATCTTTGAGCTTTCTGGTGGCTAAAGTAGTAATCAGTTGTTGGTAGTCTTCTTCGTCTATTTGTTCGAGGCCTTTTTCAATGATGGCACTATCCACCTGCTTCTTCCTCAGCGCATAGCCGATCTTAATCCTGCCCCACTGATTTAATTTGAACTTGTCGTTGGCAAAGGCTCTGGCATACCTGGCCTCATCAAGAAAACCTTCTTTTTTCAGCGTTGCTACGATGTGGTTCTTGTCATCATCAGACAAAGCAGCGCTTCGCAATTTCAAGAGGATATCAGAAACGGCACGTTCCTGCATGGAGCAATAATGCGCCATCTTCGACAAATGCGGTTTTATTCTTTTTTTGTCTGCTTCAGTCAAAGCTATTTGACAAGGCCTTTTCTTTTCAGAATGGTTTCCACAAACTTCACCTCATTCTCGGTGTTAAAAACCTTGAACGGTAGATGAATAATTTGCGCTTTGTTCACAAACAGTGTAAAGGCGTCTTTTTTGACTTGCGCCCGGGAGATATTTTCCCATTTCATTGGCATCCCCTGCTTGGTATTTATTTTGATCAGGATCTGTCGGCTGTCAATTTCATAGCCCAGTTTGTCAAAAAGAATTTTGAATTGCTCCATTTGAGTGGCGCCAGCAAACTGAATCAGCCAAAACAGTATATACAGTACAAGTGCAATGGTAGAGCCAATGAACCACCACCAGCTGGGTAGAAAAAACACTGGCAGATTGAGGCCGACATAGATGAGGGAAACCCACCATTGCTGCTTTAACACGCTCCAAAGAGCAATTTTTATATAAGTATTTTTTGGAAGTTGATACTTCTTGGTTTTTACGATCATGAATTATTCTATTACTACTTTCAAACTTAAATCCAGGCTTTTATAAGAGTGCGTGAGTGCGCCAACCGAAATAAAATCAACCCCGGTTTCTGCTATCTCTTTTATTGTCTTTTCGGTTATTCCTCCGGAAGCTTCCACTTTGGCTTTTCCGGCGATCAAAGCTACTGCTTTTTTCATTTCTGTGGTGCTCATATTGTCGAGCATGATAAAATCGACCCCGCCTTCTGCCAAAACTTCATTAACTTCTGCCAGGCTTCTGGTTTCAACTTCAATTTTAAGGTCTTTTCCTTCCTCTTTCAAGTAGCTCCTGGCGGAATGAATAGCTGGACCGATGCCCCCGGCCATATCGATATGATTGTCCTTGAGCATGATCATATCGTAAAGGGCGAAGCGGTGGTTCTTGCCGCCTCCGATTTCAACTGCCTTTTTCTCCAGCAACCGGAAGTTCGGTGTCGTTTTTCTCGTGTCCAACAGCTTAGCCTTTGTATGCGAAATCATGCTACTTAAACTATTTGTATAGGTAGCAATTCCACTCATTCTTTGTATGCAGTTGAGCACCAACCTTTCTGTGGTTAGGATCGACCTGGCACTTCCCATTAGCTCAAAGGCTATGTCGCCTGCCGTCACCGCTGAGCCATCTTCAATGTGCTGGGTAAACTGAAGAGCGGGATCGTATTTGTGAAAGATAAATTTTGCCACGTCCATTCCGGCTATAATGCCGTCGTCCTTCACCAGAAGCCTTGCTTTGCCTTGCTTTGCCGCAGGCACAGTGGAAAGAGTTGAGTGATCACCCTCGCCAATATCTTCCGCCAGGGCATTTTCCACAAGTGCTTTGAGTTGCGTGTAAAAGAAGTCCTCCTGTTTCACGTCGCAAAAATAGGCAAGCGATTTTTATTTAGTGGGGAATGATCGAAAATCTTGGTTAATATTTAACCAGTAGTTGACCGCAAATTATCCAGCCCAGCCCTCTCTGTCCAAGCTCCTGTACTGAATAGCTTCGGCGAGGTGTTCGATCCTGATTTCCTCGGTGCCAGCCAGGTCTGCAATAGTTCTCGACACTTTAAGAATACGGTCGTAGGCCCTGGCCGAAAGGCCCAGCCGCTCCATGGCAGTCTTGAGTAGCTTTTTCCCTGCTTCGTTGATCTGGCAAATGTCTTTCACCATCGGGGGTGGCATCATTGCATTGCTGAAAATGGTGGGGTGATCTTTGAACCGTTCGGTTTGGAGCAGCCGTGCGCTGATCACCCTTTCCCTGATTTGCGTGCTTGTTTCCGCTTGCCGGTCTGCGGTCATTTCGTCAAAGGAGACAGGCGTGACCTCCACATGCAGATCAATCCGGTCGAGCAATGGGCCGCTGACTCTGTTAAGGTAGCGCTGTACTGTGCCAGGTGGGCACACGCATTCCTTCTCAGGGTGATTGTAATAGCCACAGGGGCAGGGGTTCATGCTGGCCACCAGCATAAAGTTGGCGGGAAAGTCGATGGACACTTTGGCCCTGGAAATGGTTACCCGCCTCTCTTCCAGTGGCTGCCGCATTACTTCCAGCACGGTTCGCTTAAACTCCGGTAGTTCGTCAAGAAACAGTACACCATTGTTCGCCAACGAAATTTCACCCGGCTGGGGAATGCCACCTCCTCCAACAAGTGCAACGTCAGAAATGGTGTGGTGCGGTGAGCGAAAAGGCCTTGTAGCTACAAGTGAAGCATGAGCCCCAAGCTTTCCGGCGACAGAATGAATCTTGGTTGTTTCGAGGGCCTCGTGAAGGTTCAGCGGTGGCAGGATTGAGGGAAGCCGTTTGGCCAGCATGGTCTTGCCTGCCCCCGGAGGGCCAATCATGATCACATTGTGGCCGCCAGCAGCGGCAATTTCCAATGCTCTTTTGATATTCTCCTGTCCCTGCACCTGAGCAAAATCTGCCTCATACCCATCATAGGTATCTTCGAAAATGCTTCTTGTATCTTTTTTTAGCGGTTCAATTTCAAGCCTGCCCTCCACAAACTCAATGGCTTCATTGATCGTCTCAACCCCAATAATATCAAGCTTATCGACGATGGCTGCTTCAGAGGCATTTTCCTTTGGCAGGATGAAACCTTTAAATCCTTTCTTCCGAGCCTCAATGGCAATCGGTAAAACGCCTTTGATGGGTCGCAGCAGGCCGTCGAGTGAAAGCTCACCCATGATGATGTACTGCTCAAGCGCTTCTGTAGTTAGCTGGCCCGATGCCTTTAGAATGCCCAGGGCGATTGGCAGGTCGTAGGCGGAGCCTTCCTTTTTTATGTCGGCTGGAGCCAGGTTCACTACTGTTTTTATCCTTGGCATAGAATAGCCAAAGTATTTAATGGCCGATTCTACTCGCTGCTCACTCTCTTTAACGGCATTGTCGGGCAGGCCCACCATAAGAAACTTGGTGCCGGCGCTCACATTTACCTCAACGGTAATGATAGAGGCGTCTACTCCATATACAGCGCTTCCAAAGGTTTTTGCCAGCATCAGTACCCCAATTTCTTTTCAATGAGAAGAATAAAAATATGAATGACTTTGATGTGGATTTCCTGAATCCTGTCAGCAAAGCCAAAATGCGGCACTCTTATTTCCACATCGCCTGCGTTGGCTAGTTTACCACCATCCTTTCCGGTGAGCAAAATAATGCGCAATCCCTTTTCTTTTGCCTTGGCAACCGCTTCGATGATGTTTTTGGAATTGCCGCTAGTTGAGATACCCAGCAGCACATCGCCCGGCTGTCCAAGCCCCTCAATATATCTTGAAAAGATGTAGTCAAAGCCGTAATCATTGCCCACGCAGGTAATATGGGTAGGGTCGGAAATTGAAACCGCTGGAATTGAGGGCCTGTCTCCTCTGTACCTCCCGCTTAGTTCTTCAGCAAAATGCATGGCATCCGACATTGAGCCACCGTTCCCGCAAGAAATTATTTTTTTTCCTTCCAAAATGCTCGTTACCATCAGGTCAACGGCCTTTTCGATGCTTTGAGCAGTAGCAGGGTCTGAGAGAAACCTTTCAAGAAGTTGATGAGCTTCTTTAAGCTCATTCTCGATCAATTCTTTCATTTTTCGTCGGAAGAGCTTGGTTGCGTTGTGGTAATCGACGGAGGAGTGGTCTTTTGCTCCCTGTCGTAAAGTTTTGCCTTCAAATCGTTAACCTCCCCTTCAAGACGGGCAATCTTTCTTCTAAGGAAAAGCTTCCCAAAGAAGTCAGAGAAAAGTATCAGGAAGCTAAATACAACAGCAAGGATGGTGAATATCTGGAACGATCTGAAGTAAGTTTCTAGAAACGAGATCACACCGAAATAACCTCCGAATGTTTCTTTTAAATAAAGGTAGAAGGCATCTTCTGTGGCGTCTGGCACTTTCAGAAGTTTAACGCAAAGGTACAGGAGCATCAGAGCGTAAAGGACGTAGACCAGATAAAATATATACCTAAAGCGTTTAAGCATTATTTTTCGATAACTAATGAGGCTAAAATGTAGTTAGAATGAGTGAGTAAACAAAAAAACGATATACTTCAATTTCAGAACTAACGTGTCTGGTAGAACCCAACCGGATCGTACCCAGGACGATAGTAGCTAATGTTTAAACGAGGAAATTTCTTCGACGTTGCTATGAGGCTTTGTTCAAAATAAAGAAAGACTATAGGTCGCTCTTCGTGCAGAATTTGTTGCAATTTTTTCAAATGAATGGCCATCTCTTCTCTTGAGGTAGATAAGATGGCCTTTTCAATTTCCCGGTCGCTTTCATCAGTTCCGAAGCCAGAAAAATTCATTTTACCCGGAGCAGCCGACGCAGTGTGGAACAGCGGAGAGTAATCATAGGCCTGTGGCGAGCCAACAAATGAATAGAGTACAGCGTCGAATTGGTGCGATCGCAGCCTTTTTAAAAGCGTGCCTGACTCCTCCGGCGCCAGGTTTACCTGCACGCCTATTTTCTTTGCCTCGCTTTGCACAATCAGCGCTATTTTTTGATAGTCCGGATTTGCCCCGTTGTAAGTGAGTTCGAAGTCAAGTGTTTCTTCAGCGTCATTCTTCCAGTTATTTCCGTTGAAGTTCCACCCTGATTTTTCAAGTAGGGCCCTGCTTTGGTCTGGGTTATAGGCGTAGGTGCTTATGTCGGCGTTGTACAGATCCGATAAAACCGGATGTACCGGCCCGACAGTAGGCTCAGCATAACCAAGGCGGACTGCGTCGATGATGCCCTGAACGTCGATAATATGGGAAAGAGCAATTCTCACGTCCTTGCTGCTAAATTTTGGCTGACGGGTATTAAAGCCAAAAAACACAAACTTGAACCCGGCTAGCCTGAAGAGATTAAGCGTGTTTGAGGTTTTGTTAAAGGCTTCCAGCTGAACAAACTCGGTGGCAGGAATCTGGGTAATAACGTCTACTTCATTGTTTTGCAGAGCAAATCTGGCGGCCGTGGGATCAGTTATCATCACATAGTTGATCCTGTCAGCCAACTGAAACTGCGAGGGCAGCTTTTCTTGGTCTGTTTCGCTCAGCGTAAGGCTAATGCTTTGGTCAGGATAGTAGCTCTCGATTTGGTAAGGGCCAGAACCTTTAAAATATACGGAATCGAATGGGGCAATGCTATTGAAACCTTCGAAGTATTTTTTTACATCATCTGGTGCGTTTTCGTCATTGAAGGTGCTTATCTCTTCCAAACTATAAGCTCTCAATGCTTTTTGAGGGTCAAAAATGTGTTCGGGCATAACAAGGAAATCTCCGGCTACTGACCTGCTATATTCCGGGTTGCCATGCGTTTCGAGCTGAAAAAACCGGGCGTTGGCAGAGTCTGGGTAAAAAGCTTTGATGGCATCTAAATGAAAGCTTCCTGAAGAAATCCCGCTTCTGAGCCTGCATTTATTAAGTTTTAAGGTAAAAAGCACGTCTTCTTTTGACACAGGAACGCCATTCACCCATTTGGCTGAGCTCTTTAATGTAAAGCCAAATAAACTAATTGTGTCATTTATAGGTATTTTTTCAGAAAGTTCCGCTAAATTTGAGACTATCTTATCCGTCGAATCTCTTTCGCTTAAAAATTGAAATATAATCCCATCGAACTCGTTTGTTTTGATGGGCGAAAAGCTTTCTGGGAAGCTATTGATTTGAATCCTTAATTGCGAAGGATAATCAGCCTGCGAAGTGCACCCAGCAAGAAAGAGTAGGGAATAACCTAATAACCTTAATTTCTTATTCATAAAAAAAGCCCCTCAAAGAGGAGCTAATTTAAACCTGAGAAATGATTATTAGTAATATATTGGATTATAATCCACCTGGCTCCCAACCGTCATCACCGCCCGTCTTAATGATGTGAAGTGATTTCTTTGCCTTTTTTGAGGTGTGAGAAGTGGTTGTTTTAGGAGCGGAAAAATAAAGTCCTAATGATAGAATCATAAAGAAAACATACTGTGCCATAGGTCAAGCGATTTAATTGTTTAAAATTGTATGGCACGAAGATGTGGCTGTGCTTTGGAAAAAAAACTGACACTTTGTAACTTGACGTAACTATAACAAAATGTAGTTGTTATGGTGTATATATTAATCTAGTGAGTATTTAGCAAGTAAGTAATTGTATTGAAATGGAGGAGATAAAAAAATTAGTACGGATTATAACAACAAGGGTAAAGAAAAACGTTTCGCTGATTGATGTTATTAGTCATGACGAAAACCCTAGCAAAGAACAGCAGCTTTTTAATGGGATTCAAAAAGGGCTGTACAACACAGATGATGAAGCCTCTTTGGGCATGTATGAATCGGACTCCACCGACCAGCGTTTCCGGATGCTCAAATCACGCCTGCGGTACAAGCTCTATAATCTACTTTATTTTGTTGATTTCAACGACTCAAAAGTGAACATCGGATTCCCATACGAGCAGGAGTGTCACAGTTACATTTTCAGAGCCAAAATATTGTTTAAGGAAGGCGAGTATGAACTGGCTGAAAAGCATATCAACAAGGCTCTGGCGATATCAAGGGAAGCAGAGTTTACAGAATTGACACTTTCAGGTCTAAGAATACTGAGGACAATTTACTCTCAAATGTGCAGACCCAATCATTTGAGGAAGACGATTGGGCGGATCAAGAAGTATGAAGAGTTGCTTAAAATAGAGGAGGAAGCTGAAAGTATCTTTTGTATGAAGAAAATGCAGCTTCAAAAGTCAGTTCATTCCAGGAAGACTCACCTCGATTCGACGTTGAAGTCGGTGCAACAATTGCAGAATCTTTGGGAAAAAAGTAAGTCATACAATGTATTTGAACGCTATTATAGGTTAAAAATAAGGTCTAACGAGCTTCTGGGGGAGTTTGAAGGAATTCTTCAGGTTACGGGAGAGGCTGAGGAGATGGTAAAAAAGGGGATAATTAACCCACTTAGATTTGATGTGAGATATAACGTTTACATTAAGACATATGCATACCTCAGGGCGAAGGACTACAAGAATGGTATGAACTACGCTAAGGCCGGTTTGGAGCATATCGGCCGCTCTTCACGTAATTGGTTTTCTCACATGGAGAACTACTACTTAATGGCGCTGCATAGTGGAAACTATGAATTGGCGGAAGATCTTATTGGTCAGGTGCAGAGAAACCCTCACATGGAAAAAATTTCCCAGATGGCAAAAGAGAGGTGGGAGCTGTACAAAGCCTACTTGTATTTCCTTATGCCAAATAGGGACGTGGAGGATGTGCTCGATTTCTCCAAAATTTACCAGAAGCTGCCCTTTTATACACAAGACAAGCAGGGGCTCATGGTCGCCATTATGATCCTGGAGTTTATCGATCTAATGAAGAAAGATAAACTGGATATTGCGCTCACCAAATTGCCAAACACAGAAAAGTATATTTATCGCTACCTCAACGAAAACCCGGAAAGCCAGCGGGAGAAGCTGTTCCTTAAGTTGATCACCATTATGGTGGAAAGTAGCTTTAACCCCACAATAGCAGCTAAGAAGGGAGAAAAGTATTTCAATAGGCTGAAAGGCACGCCAGAACCTGGTGATGCATTTGCAGAGATAGAAATTGTGCCTTACGAACAACTATGGGAAATGATGCTTCAAAACATGGAGCATTCGTTTGTCAAGCTGGACTTCGGCAGGTAGATGAAACTTTGATTAGGTCGATGCTTGTCATATGTTGATATGACAATATAACCCTGCTGGCTCTGTCAGCAGGGTTTTTATTCTTTTAAACTCAGGTAGATTTTCTAGAACGACTGCATTTCGATCAGCCTCGAATAGAGACCAGCTCTGGCAATCAACTCATTGTGGGTTCCCTGCTCGGCGATTTGTCCATTCTGCAATACCACGATAAGGTCAGCATTTTGTATCGTGCTCAGTCTGTGGGCAATCACTACCGACGTGCGGTTTTTCATCAGGTTGGTGAGGGCCTCCTGCACCAGCTTCTCCGACTCCGAATCAAGTGCCGAGGTAGCCTCGTCGAGAATCAGGATTGGTGGATTTTTGAAAATAGCCCGTGCAATGCTCAGCCTTTGCCGCTGACCACCGCTGAGTTTCACGCCTCTGTCTCCTATTTCTGTATAATACCCTTCGGGCATTTCAGCTATAAACTCATGCGCATTGGCGATTTTGGCCGCAGCTATTACTTTCTCCTCATCAGCATCGGCTACGCCAAAGGCGATATTATTCAACACCGTGTCGTTAAAGAGAATGGACTCCTGGGTTACAATGCCCATCTGCTTGCGGATTGAGTCCATGGTGTAGGAGGTGAGAGGCTTCCCATCGATGCACACTTCCCCTTCGTTGGGGTCGTAAAACCTCGGTATAAGGTCGGAAAGAGTGGATTTTCCGCCTCCGGATGGGCCGACAAGTGCTACTGTTTTCCCTTTTGGGATACTTAGGTTGATGTTTTTCAGTACCAGCTCTTTTTCGTAGGCAAACGAAACGTTTTTAAATTCGATTGACGTGCTGAAAGATGGAAGTACTGTGGAACTCCGGGCGTCAGTAATGGCCGACTGCGTATCGATAACCTCGAAAATTCTTTCACCGGCAGCCAGCCCCCTTTGGATATTACTGAAAGAAGACGACATAGCCTTTGCCGGGGGTAATATTTGGGAAAATATGATAAGGAATGCAAGAAACTCTGAGGGGGTAAGGGTGGAGTTGTCCTGCAGGATGAGGTTGCCACCAACGAGAAGGATTCCGGCGACGACTGAAACGCCGAGAAATTCCGAGATCGGCCCTGCCATTTCATACCTTCTGGCAATAGACACATTCTTTCTGGCGTAGTATTGAACCTCTTTTATGAACTTTTGGAACACAAACCTGGTAGCGGTGAACGCCTTGATAATCCGAATGCCGCCGATGCTCTCATCAAGGATGTTATTGATATTCCCAAGGGCCTGCTGGCTTTGATGTGCCCGCTTTTTGAGTCGTCTGGCAATGCCGGCGATGAGGCCACCGGAGATGGGCAGCAGCAGCATGGTGTATAGGGTGAGTTCCACAGACATGCTGAATAGCACAGCGAAATAGCCTATGATCATGGCTGGCTCTTTGAAAAGCACCTTCAAAGTGCTCACCACCGAGTGTTCAACTTCTTGCACATCATTGGTAACACGGCTGGTGATGTCTCCCTTTCTGCGCTCTGTAAAAAAGCTGACTGGAAAAGAGAGAATGCGTTCATACACCAGGCTACGGAGGTTTTTGATGACCAGCGCCCTTATTTTTGCCAGCATTACCGCAGACAGATATCTGAATAAATTGGCGAGAAACACGGAAACTACAATGACTGCGCAAACAAATTTCAAGGCGCCGGTTTTTCCAGCGGTGTCGATAAAACCAGAAAAATGATAATAGAAAAGGGATTTGAAATAGTCGACGCTGATCGTGAACTCGGGTAGGCGTTTAAGGTTCTCCAGCTTCTCCGGCTCTATCTGATCAAAAAGTATTTCGAGCAGTGGGATGAGCACAGCAAAGTTCACCAGACTGAATACGACCTGGAGAATGGTGACCAGTATATAAGTGGGAATAAACTTCCCGAAAGGGCGGGCAAAAGAAAGAAGTCTGAAATAGGTTTTCATTCAACAACGTGAAGTGAGGGCGCAAAGGTAGAGCCTAATGCTGTCAATTAGAAATAATGATGTTTTGTGTCGGTATTGAGCCGGATGCCAAAACCAAAGAACTGATCATTTTTACGCAGCGAAATACTTTCTTGTTGCTCTTTGCGGTAAATGAATCTGGCATCAATGAAAAGATTGTGGAGCAACTGATAGCTGGCCTGTAAGCCCACAAGGTTGATTTTTGTAACTATTCCCTGGCCTGTGGAGTTTCCAAATTCTCTTTCAAAGGTAGCATAGGGCAGTAGTGGATTTCTGCCCCAGTTCGACGCTAATGTATCCTCACCCTGGGAAGCAAGCATTGCCCTGGCAGCGAGTTGAAGCTTTCCAATTGGTTGATACCTAAGCACAGCCACCCATTCTTTGAAATTTGCTCCAAGCGGGTTGGCCATCGGTTGCCGGTAGTGCGTGAAGCTGGTGTAGCTGCTCTGATGGGCGTATGTGTAAGGCCGTGCGTAGTTGTGTTCAAGCTGAAGGTCGAGATTGGAGACGTTGGCCACATCCACCCATTTCAAACCAAGTTGATAGGCGTATTTGTTCGACCACCAGCCTGTCTTGTTTTTCAGGTTGGTAAACGATAGTTCGTCCAGCAGGAATTGCCCATAAGCCGAAAAGTGGTGAGCAAAATTCCATTTGGCATCAAACCCAACAAGCACATTGTCGGGGCTGCCCAGCTGCTGTTCGAGCCCTCTGTAGAAGATAAACGGGTTAAGATAGTTGGGATCGAACGAGCCGGTTCGTAACGAGTCTTCAGGCGAAAACATCACAGCCTCAAAAAGGCCAACGTTGAAGTTTTTGGTGACTTGCCAGTTGAGCTGGTGCATCACCAGGTTTTTGTTGGGGAACTCCTTAGTGCCCAGCAACCCGTCGTTGTAGTAGAATACATCTGCCTTGAGACGGGCGATAACATTAGTATAATTGAACTTCCAGATCTTCGCATTGAACCGAAGGAAAAAATAGTTGTTCGAAAAGTCGGAAAGAAACATCGACCGCATGCCGTTGCCCACGAAGAGCTTATCATGCCCAGCCTGCAAGTGGATGTGTTTTGTGGGACTAAAAGTTAAATAACCATTGGCGGTAATGTAGTCGGTTCCGGCTTCTCCAAACCGCTTCCAGAAACCTTCGTTGGGCACCACATGCCAGCGGTCGATCCATCGCTGTGTGTAGGCCGGAAACACTGCCTGATTCTCGGTGAGGTAGGTATAAAAGCCCAGTTTTTCATCGATTCTGCCCCGAACCACTATGCCACGTGTATTGATAAATGGCGTTGAGGGAGAATTTGCGTCGTGCCCCACATCAAATTGAAAAACAGGGCTGACGTGAAGATCAATACCATCTTCCTGCACATGAAAGGCGTCGGACGGTGTTCTGTAGAAATACTTCAGAATAGGTTTTTTGCTTTGGGGCGCTGCTTCCAGACTGTCGGCAAAGAACTCCCAGTTGTCCTGTCGCAGATATTTTTCATTGAACTTGTCAGACGAGCTCTTGAAAACACCAACGTTGGACACCGAATCGACAAACGCAGCTGCCGACTGGCGCAGTGTTGGCTTGAAAGAGCTGAAATAGCCATCGTGCATCTTTCCGCTTTTGATCTCGTACCGGTCAAGCAGGTGGTAGTAGTCGCTCCACAACGGCACATTGGCGCTTTGGGCAAATGACTCGGTTTGGGCCAGGCAAAATAAAAGGAAGACGAATGCTAAGTTTTTTTGCATGCAGCCGCTAAAATAACAGGTTTATCTGGTTAATAAATGAGCCGACTCGCTGGTAGCACAATTGTGCCCGGATCCAGCATGGCGTTGATGAGTGTGACGGATTCAAAGAATTTAATGTCGCTGAGCTCGATTTTTCGTTCGGAGACCAGACCTTTTTCAAGTAGAGATGCTCGTTTGGTACCGGCTAGTAAGGGCTCATCAGGAGTGTACCATTTGTCTCCATCCCAAAAGCAAACATTGGCGTAGCTACAGTCGGTAAGTAAGCCATTTTGAGCGATCAGTATGTCATCTGTAGCGCCTCTTTGGCTAAAAAGCGTATTGATAGCTGACCGGTCGGCATACTTATGACGGTAGTCGAGGCGGTTTGCTTCCACTACCGTTATCGATTGGATTGGTCTGACAGAGTAGGGCGCTATTTCGACTTTGTCAAGCTCTTCACCATAAATTACCCTCGCCTTATAAATAGTGGCTTTGTCAAGTTGGGAGGTGTTGAGTATTTCCTGAAGGTTGATTGGTGGCAGCTGCATACCAAAAACTTCCAGCCGACTTGCATCGAGCCGCCGCTGGTGCCATGGCAGGTTTTGGGGTTGCCCGTTAGCTATTTTGATAGACTCCAATAGTAGGCACATACACCTTGTCGATTAATTCCTGATATTCTTGCTGCACCTGGCTTTGCGCTGTGATGCCTCCACCGCTTCGGTAAAAAAGCTGATCACCGATCTTTTCTATGTACCGGATCAGTACGCAGCTGTTCAAGCTGACCCCATCAAAGTATCCTGCGACACCAGTATAGTAGCCTCTTTTTTCACCCTCAGCTTCCTTTATGATCTGGCAGGTCATTGGCTTCGGAGCACCGCAAATAGAGCCGGCAGGTAACAGTTCCGTTATAATTTCTCCCAGATTTGATTCATATCCACTTGGCAATCTGCCGGCAATTTTTGAACTGGTTTGAAGCAGGTGCTTGCCATTGGTGCGAATTTCTTCCGTATACCTGAATTTTTCCACCCGCACGTCGTGGCTCACCCTGCTCAAGTCGTTTCTCAGTAGATCCACTACTGTCACATGTTCGGCAAGCTCCTTTGGGTCGTTGAGCAGCCTGGTTGCCGCCCCAGGCAAATCGGCGTCTATGGTGCCCTTCATGGGGCAGGTTTCGATGATGTTTCCTGAAATTCTCACGAAAGTTTCTGGAGAAAAAACCACCCACTCGTCTTTGTAGAGGATTTTGTATTTGGCAGATGAGGCGTGATAGATGTCGGAAGGGCTAGCCGATGTAATGAGCTCAGTTTTGGCAGTAAGATTCACTAAAAATGAGTTGCCGACTTGTAAATGCTGGAAAACCTGATCAAATACCCTTTGATATGTTTCAAACGCCGGATATACTTTTTCGGCGTGAACAGGGGTAGCTTCTTTTTTCGGGTGATTGGAAAACCCTTCGAAGTTGAACAGGATATTTTCGTCAATGAGTGAGGCAATGTCCCAAACCTGTGGGTTGTGTAGCTCAAAGTCGACCACAAAAAAGAATGGAACCCTATCTTTCCCCTTCTTGTTGACCAATTCTATGAATGCGGATAGACTCAAATGACTGATTATTAAACTTCAAAGGTAAATATTTGGCGTTCACAATTGGAGCAAAAAAAAGCTTTTGTTATATTTGCCGTCCGATTTAGGAATCAGTTCCTTAAAAGACTTTCAAAATGAGAAAAGACATACATCCAGAATACAGAGAAGTGGTATTTCAGGACACTTCAAGCGACTATTCTTTCATTACTCGCTCGACAATGAACTCTGAGGAGACCATTAAGTGGGAAGATGGTAAAACATACCCGGTAGTGAAAGTGGAAGTGAGCTCAGCTTCACACCCTTTTTACACAGGTAAGAAACTGTTTGTGGATACTGCTGGCCGTGTTGAGAAATTCAACAAGCGCTATGTAAATAAGAAATAAGCAAAACACTTCTGAAAAGAAGTTTGTGCAAAAAGTCTTTAGGATGCTTAGTTCCTAAAGACTTTTTTATTTTTGCGCCATGAATATTATTCTCTTCGACGATCCTATTCTGCGCCTCCAGCTTTTACCCTTCACCTATACCCGCCCTTTGGCAGACATACGGATAGGTATATTAAAGGTGAATGAGAAGTGGCAGAAGCTTACCGGACACAAAGTGTCGTTTCTCACGGAGAATTATCTGTCTGCGAAATTTCCTTCCCACTTTGCATCTGACAATTTCTATATAAGCGGTGCCTTGTGCCCCACCGAATCGCTTGTAGAAGCTATTATTAACCTTGGTGAAAGCGAGGGGCTGATGGTTGGCGATTACCTCGCTGCTTTTCATTTGTCTGATCAAATACCATACAGTGAGCTTGCCAGCTTAACGCCGAAGAAAAAAGTGGTTTTTGAAGGCGAGGCTCATTTGATAGATCGTCCGTGGCGGATCTTTCAGTGGAATGGCCTTCAGATTCGCAGCGACTTCGACTTAATCACTACGGGCCGGATTTCTGAGGACATTACCGACCCATTTACCCGGGTTTACAATCCTGAAAATGTTTTCATCGAGCCGGGGGCTTCAATTAAAAGTGCGATCATCAACGCTGAAAATGGCCCCGTTTATATAGGAAAGAATGCCCAGGTAATGGAAGGAGCCATGATAAGAGGGCCCTTTGCCATGGGTGAGCAGTCGATTATTGGCATGGGAGCGGCTATCCGTGAAAACACCACCGTAGGGCCCTACTGCAAAGTAGCAGGCGAAGTTTCCAATGCGGTGTTTTTTGGCAACAGTAACAAAGGCCACGACGGCTACCTGGGCAACGCTGTTTTGGGCGAGTGGTGCAACCTCGGGGCTGATACCAATGCCTCCAACCTCAAAAATAATTATGCCAATGTGAAAGTCTGGAGCTTCGCAGATGAGGCCTTCGTTGATTCCGGGTTGCAATTTTGCGGCTTGCTAATGGGCGACCACTCCAAATGTGGCATTAACACCATGTTCAACACAGGGACGGTAGTTGGGGTAAGTGCCAATATTTTTGGCGGCGGCTTCCCCAAGTCTTTCGTTCCCTCGTTTGCCTGGGGTGGCTCGGAAGGCTTCACCACCTACCGAATTGAGCAGGCGCTTGATACCGCCAGCAGAGTACTGGAGAGAAGAAAGATGCCATTGGATGAAACAGAAAGAGCGATATTGCTGGAAGTATTCGAAAGGTCAGCTAAATTCAGGTCGTGGGAGGAAGAATAGATGCAATTTAGAGACATACCAGGGCTAATAGAGGAGAAATCGAGGCTGATTGCCTCGGTGCAAAAGAACCACATGGCGCATGCTCAGCTTTTTAACGGGCCGGAGGGCAGTGCCAACCTTTCTTTGGCCTTGGCCTTTATTACTTACATCAACTGCGACAAACCAGGTGACACCGATTCGTGTGGTGCATGCCCATCATGCAGCAAAATGGCTAAGCTGGTTCATCCCGACGTCACTTTTGCTTTTCCCATTGCAGACATCCCCAACAAAGACTTCAAGGAGGTGGTTTGTAAAAACTACCTCAAATGGTGGAGGCCTTTTCTGGTGGAACAGCCCTATGGCAATCTGCTGGACTGGACTCGCCATTTTGGAGCGGAGAGCAAGCAGGCTATTATTTACAGAGAAGAAAGCCGGCAAATTATCAGCGCCCTGTCGTTGAAAGCCTTTGAGGGCAGGTATAAAGCCATGCTCATTTGGCAACCCGAAAAAATGAATATTCAGGCGGCCAACGCCTTGTTGAAGATAGTAGAAGAGCCGCCTGAAAACACCTTTTTCTTCTTCATTTCCAACAACTATGAAGCCATCATTAACACCATTATCAGTCGAACGCAACTGGTAAGTGTCAGAGGCTTTACCGACGAGGAAGTGGCGGACTACCTTGTAAAAACGGCCGAGGTGGATGCAGCAAAAGCGCAGTCTGTGGCCCGGCTGGCTGCTGGCAACATGAACCTTGCATTGAGCCTGCTCAACGAGGTTGAAGACGAGTCAACAACGATTTTCAGAGAGTGGATGCGGATTTGCTGGTCATCCGATTTTGAGGGTATGGCCGGGCTTACTGATAAGTTTAACGGCATGTCGAAAATGGCTCAGAAAAGCCTGCTGGAATACGGCCTGACCGTTTACAGGGAGTCGCTCATTGTCAAGGCTGGTGAGGCCAGCTTACAGAGAACGATGCCTCACGAAGAAGAGTTTGTCAGCAAATTTGCCAAGTCGATATCTCTGCCCACCATTGAATTGGCTGCCAGGCTGCTAAACGATTCTATTTACCACCTTGAACGAAATGCGAATCCCCGGATTCTATTTATGGATTTATCACTCCAAATGGCCGGGCTTTTAAGAACCGGAGAGCTCCAATATCAATGAGAATGAAGAGCAGCTATACCATTGGGAGAAATGACATCATTGACTTGCCGGAGTTGGATCTTTTCAATATAAAAGCCAAAATAGATACCGGTGCTTTCACTTCTGCTTTGCACTGTTCCAGAATTAAGGTAATTGACAAAGAGGGTACGCCAACAGTCAGCTTTCAGATTTCGGGAGCTACAATTGGAAGGAAGGGCAGCACTAAATTTGAGACAAGTGATTTTACCCAGCGGAAGATCAAAAGCTCAACCGGACACATCGAAAACAGAGTGATCATCAAAACACGCCTGGTGTTGTTTGGCAAAAAGTTCAGAACAGAATTCTCGCTGACTGATCGTTCAGGCATGAAATTCCCAGTACTTTTGGGACGCAAGTTTTTGAAAAAAGGGTTTGTGGTGGATGTGCGGGAAGAAAATCTTTCTTATAAAATGAAGATCGCACAGTAGAGAAAAATTAAAGCTAGTTGTTGTGGAGAAAATAAAAATAGGAACCAGAGGAAGTTTGCTTGCTATGTGGCAGGCTGAGCACATTGCTGAGCTTTTGAACAAAGCAGGCCTTGCTACTGAGCTGGTAACCATCGAAACCAAGGGTGATAAAGTGCTCGACGTGTCTATAGCCAAAATTGGCAGCAAAGGGGTTTTTACTGAGGAATTGGAAGAACAGCTGGCCAGCGGAAGTGTGCACATCGCTGTTCACAGCGCCAAGGACATGCAGTCGACGCTGCCCAGGGGTTTTGAAATTATCGCCTTTACTGAGCGGGAAAGAGTCAACGATGTACTGGTAAGCCACAAAAAAGGCATTTCGCTCGAAGACAGAAAAACGCCGATTGTGGTCGGCACGTCTTCCACCCGGAGAGTCGCCGTGCTGAAGCACTATTTTCCACATATAAAAACGGTGGAGGTGAGGGGAAACCTTCAAACCCGCTTTCGCAAAATGGAAGAAGGCCATTGTGATGCACTGCTGCTGGCGTACGCTGGTGTGCACCGCATGGGACTTGCCGATAAAATTGCTCAGGTGCTTGATACAGATTTGTTTGTACCGGCTGTCGGTCAGGGCTCGGTGGCTGTGGAGGCCAGCTCCAGTCTGGATCCAGCTATCAAGAAAGCCATTAGAGATGCTGTTAACCACGACCGCACCGCAGCCAGGCTCATAGCCGAGCGGGCTTTTTTGGAAACGCTGGAAGGAGGCTGCAGCATTCCGGTATTTGGACTGGCTACTTTACATGAGGACAGGCTTAAGATCAAAGGGGGTATCATCAGCCTGAATGGAAAAACGATTGTGCAGGACGCTGTTACAGGAAAAGTTGCTGACGCACGGGCGCTCGGCAAAAAGTTGGCAGAAAGACTTCTTGACAAGGGAGGAGATGCTATATTGAAAGAGATTAAAATGCAACTTAAGAAATGAGCAGAGTGAAGCAGTTATTTTGGGGGCTGTCGTTGGCGGTGTTGATTACATCCTGCCGTGGAAACAAGGACTATCTTGTGACAATACACACGTCGTACGGCGACATGAAGGCGGTATTGTATGACGAGACCCCACAGCACAAGGCTAACTTTTTGAAGCTGGCTGAGAGTGGTAAATACGACAGCACAATTTTCCACCGGGTCATGGAGAATTTTATGATACAGGGAGGTGATATCAACCGCAAAAAGCCCCGGGATAAAAAAGAGCCGGAGTATACTGTCCCTGCCGAGTTTGTACCCAGATATTTTCATAAAAAAGGCGCATTGGCTGCGGCCAGGCAGCCCGACGAAGTTAACCCGGACAGGGCCTCAAGCGGCAACCAGTTTTACATTGTGCAGGGAACGGTTTATGAATCGGAGGAAGCCCTGAAAGTAGACCAGGAAAAGCTGGGAATGGCCATCAGAAAGCTGCTGGAAGATTCTACGCAGGTGGAGGTAAAGAACAGACTGACTGAGCTTTACATGGAGGGAAGGAAGACGGGAAATTTTGATGCCTATACAGCTGAGGTGCAGAGTCTGGTTCCGCTCGTTAAGGAAAAGATCACTACTGATATCTACACTGAGAAAACTTTCTCACCTGAAAGGGTAGAGGCTTACACAACGATAGGCGGGGCGCCCCACCTCGACGACGAGTATACCGTTTTTGGCCAGGTGGTGGAAGGACTAGATGTTGTCGATAAAATTGCCGCAGTCAAAACCGTGCAGACCGTACCTGCTGTTGAAGTATATATGACAGTAGAAGTGGAGGAAGTGTCCAAGAAGGAGCTGACCAAAAAATACGGCATTGAATACAAAGAATAAGCTATGTCTATACTGATCACCGGAGCTAACGGCCTGCTGGGTCAAAAGCTGGTTGTACTTCTTAGAGAAAAAGGCGAGGACTTTCTTGCCACCGGGAGAGGGGCCAGCAGGATTCCACTCGAAGGTATCCGGTACCAGTCAATGGATATTACCAACGCTGCGGAGACGTTCAAAGTCATAGCTACTGAAAAGCCGGAAGTGGTCATTCACACCGCCGCCATGACCAACGTGGATCAGTGCGAGACGGACAAGGAGGGCTGCTGGTTGCAAAATGTAGCGGCGGTAGAAAACATAGTAAAAGCCTGCGAGGCCAGCGGTGCATTTCTTTTGCATCTTTCTACGGACTTTATTTTTGATGGGGAGGATGGCCCGTATGACGAAGAGGCCAAAGCTAACCCGGTGAGCTACTATGGGGATAGCAAGTTGGCAGCTGAAAAGGCTGTGATGGCTGGCAGAATAGACTGGGCCATGGCCCGTACCGTGTTGGTGTACGGCATTGCTTTCGATATGAGCCGGAGCAACATTATTTTGTGGGTGAAGAAAAGCCTTGAGGAGGGCAAAACAATCAACGTGGTGAACGACCAGTGGAGAACCCCCACGCTGGCAGAAGACCTGGCCATGGGCTGCTACCTTATTGCGAGGAAGAAGGCTAAGGGCATTTTTAATATTTCTGGCAAAGACTTCATGAGCCCTTATCAAATGGCCATTGCCACGGCCGACTATTTTGGTCTTGACAAGTCCCTGATCAATGAAACGGATGGCTCAAAATTCAGCCAGCCAGCCAAGCGCCCGCCTAAAACTGGTTTTGTGCTGGACAAGGCAAAAGAGGTGCTGGGTTACAATCCTCACAGCTTTGAAGAGGGGATAGCCGTGTTGGCGGAGCAGCTCAAAAAATAGACGGCGATTTTTAAAGCCGCGGCAACCCCCCCTTTTTTCCTAGCATTTTATTGTGTATGTATTCTAGTGATCAAATGGCATGTCGCACTACCCCGCCAGCTTCTCATTTGGCAACGACTTCCCGATACAGATTTTGCAAAAAAAGTAGGCGGGAGCCTCGAAGCCATTCGAAACTTTCATGAAAATGGCTACTTATTTCAGTATCTTCTCGTAAAATTGGATATTGGCACTTATGAAAGCCATTCAAACAACTGCCCTGTTATGCGTGTTCCTGTACCTGTCAGCGTGTCAAAGTAAGCCAATGAAAGAACCTCACGTAAAGCTCTATCAGGAAAAATTCCGCCCTCAGTTCCACTTCTCGCCTGAAGCCCACTGGATGAACGATCCTAACGGGATGGTGTATTATGAGGGTGAATACCACTTGTTTTATCAGTATTACCCGGACAGCACCGTTTGGGGGCCTATGCACTGGGGGCACGCCGTGAGCCCTGATATGGTCAAGTGGGAACATTTGCCTATTGCCCTTTACCCGGACAGCCTCGGCTATATCTTTTCGGGCAGTGCAGTGGTTGACTGGGACAACACGGCTGGTTTTGGCACTGAGGACAACCCTGCCATGGTAGCCATTTTTACCTACCACGATGCAGCGATGGAAAAAGCGGGCAAAGAGGATTATCAATACCAGGCAATAGCTTTTAGTCTTGACAAAGGGCGTAGCTGGACTAAGTATGACGGAAATCCCGTGCTGCCCAACCAGGGAATTCGTGACTTTCGTGACCCCAAGGTGAGCTGGAATGCTGCGGCCGGGAAATGGATCATGACGCTGGCAGTTGCTGACCATATCAGCTTTTACAGCTCGCCCGACTTGAAGAACTGGGCTTTCGAAAGTGATTTCGGCAAAGAATTAGGAGCGCATGGGGGTGTTTGGGAATGCCCCGATCTTTTTCAACTGGAGGTAGAGGGTAGTAATGAAGAAAAATGGGTGCTGCTGGTGAGCATCAATCCCGGCGGGCCCAACGGCGGGTCGGCCACACAGTATTTTGTGGGAAGTTTTGATGGCAAACAGTTTGTGCCCGATGAGGAAATACCGACTACAAGGTGGGTAGACCAGGGCACCGACAATTACGCCGGCGTCACCTGGTCGGATGTGCCTGCTGAAGATGGGAGAAGGCTTTTCCTTGGGTGGATGAGTAACTGGCAATATGCACAAGTGGTGCCTACCGAAGCCTGGAGAAGTGCTATGACTTTGCCAAGAGAACTTAAGCTAAAGCAGGTCGGAAGCGAGGTTGTGTTGATCAACTTCCCGGCAAAGGAGGTTGGAAACATTGTTGGCAGTGGGAGGTCGTTCCAACCAGAAAATGGTCAGATCATTGAGCTTACTGATGCTCTTGTGGCGATTGACTTGGCGCTGGATGGCACCAGCTTCGATGGCCTTTCGATCAGCCTGGGCAACGATGCCGGTGAGGTGGTGCTGATTGATTTTTCAGATTCAGTGGTTTCAATCGACAGGTCAAAATCTGGTCTCGTAGGTTTTGAAAAGGGCTTTGCTGCTACTCACGTTGGGAAGCTCCTTAGCGGCACTCGCCCAGCCTCGATTCGGATATTTGTCGACACTGCGTCGCTGGAGATTTTTATCAATGAAGGTGAGCTGGTACTGACTGAGCTGGTTTTTCCAACACAACCTTACGATAAGCTTACGGTGGGCTGGCAGGGAGGTGCAGTAGTGAAAAATGTAACCCTCAACAAAGTGGAAGCTATTTGGTAGCACCCACTTTTCGCTTGGTTTGTTAGCCTGAGTGATTACTGGCAGAAAATTTTGTCATACTCTTCTCCCCGAAAGGCTTGCGATTTGATGGGATTGCCTTTGGCATCAGCGTAAACTACCACATAAAATTCGGCTTCCCGCACATGCTTTTCGGCGAAATAAAGCGGGAGAGTGTCGCTTCCAAGGTTAACAAGGTCGTTGTAGGTGGGGGCAAGCACCACGCCATTTTTGCTACTCAAAACCCCATATCCATCGTTAGTGTATATTTTCAGTATCTTTTCTTCATTGTCGTCTTTCACCACCTGAAAGTTGATGAAAGGCATATAATATGTTTTTTTCCCATCAAGGGACGTGATGCTCCACAAGCCTTCTTTCTGCGCCATCACCAGGGAGTCGTTCCAAACCTGCACCTTCTCATACTCAAAAGGAAGCACAGTCTTTCCTTCAAAGTTGGTTAGGCCGGTTGCACCTTTGAGGGTGGTAGTGAGCAATTGGTCGTTAAAATACCTCGCACGGGTTTCATATTTGGGAGCTGCCAGAGCGCCGGTGGCCAGGTGATAGCTGCCAAATTTGCCGTCGAGCAGTACGGTTACCAGCCCTTCTGCATCGGCCTGCCCAATTCCGTCGTATTTGATGGCAAGGGTTTGCTTGCCCGTGGTGTCTACAATGCCTTGCTTCCCTCGGTTTTCAACAACCAGGTAATTGGGAGAAAGATAACGAAGTGAGCCTTGTTTTAACTCAAACAGAAGCTTTCCCTGCATGCTGTAAACCTTTTTCAGTTTGCTATTTTCTATCACCAAAAACTGACTTTTGCTGTCATAATTGTCCTTTCGGTAGGGGTCGCCAAGCACATACACCTTGTCGCCTTTAGTGAAATCGACTCTGGTGCCGTTGTAAAAATGGGCAGTGCCTTTTAGGTCCTTGAAGGTGAGAGCAACGTCTTCATTGATAAGTTTTGCTGAGTCGAGTCGGAAAATAATGCCTCTTGCGCTTTGCTTGTTAACAAGCGCCCATGCGGTGTCGCTTTTCCATGCCAGCCATTGGGAATTGAATTCAACTTCAGGAAAAAGATTGTCAGAGTATTTTCGGGTGTCGTTATAGAAAATACGATAGCCAAAAGGCTGCTTCACGAGCCAGTTGTCACCCATAGGATAGATATTTTGAACACCCATGGGAATAACGACTTCCTGGTTTTTGTCGATGATGCATTCTGAATCACCATTGTAGCCAATCATGTCACCATTAGGCAACTTTTCCAATTCCTCATAAACGAAAGAGAGCTTCAGCTCTTCCTGATTGGCAATGGCAGCAATTTTTTTGATGTTGGTGAAGGCCAACAGGTCATCTTTTATAAAAATCCAAAATTGGCCTTCCACAGTGATGTCATCATACTGAGGGGCGATAAGTATCCGGCCATTGTAGGAAGCCAGGCCCGCCTTTTCGCCTTTTGAGATCAAAAGCAGCCTGCTGTCCAGCAGCGAAATATCGTCATATTGCCGGGGAAGAATCTGGTAGCCAGATTTATGCCAGACTCCCATTTTTCCTTCCGAGCCTGCCTTGATCAACCCACCACCGATACTCTCAACAACGTCAAACTCTCCTTCAGTAATGATGCCGCCTTGACGATTAATAACTTTGTCATCCACCAGCAAAAACTCACTTACAATGTCACCACATAGGTAGTCGGTACTTATCGATGAAAAGGTAGGCCCAAACAGCACAGCACCATTTGGCTTCAAAAACCCATACTTTTCGTTTTCGTAGAAGGGCACCAGATAGATGTTTTCAAGCTTGCGCAGGTTGTCGAGGGAGTCCTGAATGGCTCTGGTGGGTGTATAACGTGAGTAGTATTGAAAGTTATAGGCCGCCTGATCAATAGCGAAGATGAAGTCGAAGGCCCTTTTTTTCATGTGCGAGTTGGGGTACTCTGCCATGAACCTGAGGTACGATTCGGGTTCGTTGGCCGCAGTCATGATTTCGAATATTTGCTCTTCAGCCTCCTTTCTAAATGGCGTAGCTGGAAAATTTCGAAGGAAATCTTTGAAGCTGCTTAGCTTTCTGTCTTTCGTGAGGTCGTTGAAAATAAGCACTTTATACCGTTCTTGTGCTTCAGGTACCTGTTCAGCCTCGGGGTAGGCTTCGTAAAACCGCTGGTAAGCCTGCCAGGTGTTAACTTCAGAAGCATCGCTAAAGGCGACACTATCTCTTTTTGTTCTGGCAAGGGGCACCTTGTCGGCATCGGCGAACTGCCTCATGAAGCTTTCGTAAGCGACCACATCACCTTGTGCAACAGCTCTCAGAAACGCCAGGCTGTCTACCCGCTCCTTTTGTACTTCAAAAAGAGACGGGTAAAATCCATTCTTGACACTTTTTCCCTGCTCTTTTTCAGTAAGCAATGGCCAGTCGACCCTTGCTGCAAGTATATATTTTTGAGCACTGTCGATACTGTAATCGGGAAGTGAGTCAATCGTGTAGATAAGTGAGTAGAGATAATTGCCCCCGGGGTTAACGATGTCGTCCTGTAGCGATTCTATAACTATTTCTCTGGCTTTGTCTACATCGCCCTTGGCTAGCGCCTTGGCAGCTTTTTTGTTCTTATCGGCATGCAACGAAAAACTTATCAGCACTGTCAGTACTAGCAAGAAGGGTTTGTGCATTTTCATAAATAGTCGATACCGATTTATTTTAGCTGATCTCAATTACTATAGACTGCGAAATTACTAATTTTATTGTGGCTAAGCAGACAACACCACTTCTCTTTGTACTGAATGATTAGCAAATTTCAGTATTAGTAAGTATTTAGAAAAAACCTGATGGCTATGGTGTAATTTATGAAGCTTCCCCGCCCACCCCGAAAACAGACACGGCTTTCAAGTTATCTGCTGAAGATTACTCTCATTACTTCTTTATCGGCAGTTGCTCTTTACTTTTTATCTATTGGCACCCTCAGGGAGATGGCTGTGAAGCTTGCCGGAACAATCATTGTGCAGGTAGTGGAGGAGGAGAGCAATGGTTTTTACGGCGTTAGCTTCGACAAAATTGAGATTGACCTTTTCAGGCGGCAGATTAACTTCAGCAATTTTCGGCTGAGCGTAGACTCGGTATCGCAAGGCCGGTTCCATTCGGGAGAGGATACCAGGGAGAATATGTATATCACGCATATCCCGCTGCTGACGTTGAGAATTAAAAGCCTTTATGACCTTTATCTGAATCGAAATCTTCAGGTGGCAGCAATAGATATTCTCCAGCCAGACATCAAGTGGTACAAAAACCCGAAGGAGGAGAAGGCCGTTACTTTGTCGTTGGAAGCCGGAGATTTTTATCAGCTGGTAACTGACTACCTCAACCACTTTGAGATCACCGACTTCAAAATCACTGAAGGCTATTTCACGTATATTAAAAATCTGAATGATGTTCAACAGACCTACCTGGTAGGCCCGGTCAATGCCTCAGTTGATAACTTCGAGATAGGGCAGTCGGTGAAGAAGGAAGACAGGTTTTTGAACACCGAAAAACTTTTGTTGCAAATAAGCAAGCAAAGCGTGAAGTTGGCAGACAGCATTCACGTAGTAGAGTTCGACGACCTCTCCCTTTCAACCGAGACTTCCGACATTGTATTCACCAACCTGAAGCTTAAACCAAGAGTAGAAAAGCTGCCAGTGCCCGACAGTGTAAATAGCTACGAGGTTTTCATTCCTAAGTTCAGGCTGACAAACGTCGATTTTATTCAGGCCTACAACGATAACATCCTTCAAATAGGAGAAATATTTTTTGAAGAGCCTGCCATCAATATTAATGAGGTAACCAGGGTTACCAGAAAGCGGGGAGAAAATCAGGAGAGCACTTCCATTGTCGAGCTTCTCACCTCTCTTTTCGATGTGATTGAAGTTCAAAACTTTGACCTTGACAGGGCCTTGTTGGACCTCAAGTTCTATGGAGGAAAGAACCAGGATCGGTTTACGGTGCAAAATGCCAGTGTGGGCCTCAGAAAGTTTCGAATAGACACCAGTACCGTTATTTTCAGTCGGGACAACAAGATTTTTGAGCATATTGATTTTACGGTTGACGAGTACGCTTACTTTCTGCCAGACAGCATTCACCGATTGTTTATTAAGAAATTCCGGTTTTCGACGCTCGATTCCATTATCCGTGGCGACAGCCTGGTGATTGCACCAATACAGGGTTTGAGCCAGAGGTGGTTTGCCGAGAAGGCTGACATGCAAAAGCGATTTTATGTACCTGCTTTTGAGCTTAGTCAGGTGGAGCTATGGAACGGTTGGGAAAACAAGGAACTTGTGGTTGGGAAACTCGAGATAAGTAGCTCCGAGTTTTTTCTGAAAAGGCTCAATGACCCAAAGAAAAAGATTGGGTTTCGAGAAATAGCCAACTTTTACCCCTATATCAGCCATATATTCTCAAGCCTGTCGGTGGCCAAACTTCAGGTAGACAAAAGTGAGGTGTACTTTTACGATAGAGAAAAACAGCGGTTCAGTTCGCCGGAAATCGAGGTGTTTGCAAGCTCCTTCCGGGTCGATAGCCTTACTCAGCTCGACTCTACAAAATTTTTTCACGCCGATGACCTGGTTGTGAAAGTGGGGCAATCCCGGCTGCTTTTTCCTGACGACTCCCACATTCTGGAGATTGGAGATTTCAGTTTTAATCCGATCAAGGGTAATTACATCGTTGAGAACGTGGTGGTAACACCCTATACGCCATCAGGCTGGTCGGCTGAGGGTAAAATCAGACAGATGAAAATGACCGGCTTTTACCTGAAAGAGTTTCTGGTAGAGGGTGAATGGCTGGCCGACAGTGTAATGCTGATAAACCCCGATATCAGGATTAACTCATACCAGAGGCGGAAAGGCCTGAAAAAGGCGTCGCTGGGCAAAGTGGAGGTAAAGAACCTGGACATCTATCGGGGCAATCTTTTTGTGAACCTAAGAGACACCTCTTCGCTGCAACTTTCCGACTACTCAATTGGAATGACTGGCGTTGGCTACCAAATAGGACGCACTACTAATTGGCATATAGACGATGCAAGTACAACTATTGCCGGGCTCAAAATTGCTTTGCCGGGCAAGGTGAATATGGATGTGAAAGATATCAAAGCGTCGCTTAGTGACTCCACTTTTACCACCCTCGATTTTAGCTATACATTGCCACCGGGAAAGGGGCTTGCCAGGCTTGTTACACCCAGTATTGACATCAGCGGAATAGATGTACTGGCGGTTATAAAGGGAGATCATATTAAGTGGAATGAGGCAACTTTCGGGGGAGCAAGCATCGAATGGGCGATCGCAGGAGGATCGCCTGAGGAAAAAGGAATTGAAGCCGCAATTAATAACGTAAAAACCCGGATACTTGGCGGCTACGACTATGTGAAAGGAAATGAGATACACTTTCCCCTGCGTTTGCTCACAACCCGACAGGACACCATTTCAAAAAGGATTAGCAATATCACTTTTGACCTGGGTGACATTTATTTTGACAAACAATCTACTGTTGCCAATTCGCCCATAGGTTTTGCCCGGGATATATCTATGGAGACAAACCAACAGGATTTTTCCTGGCTGGATGGGTTCGATACCTTTGCTTTGAACAGGTTGTTGTTGAGCACAGCCGACAGGAAGATTTCTCTATTGGACTTTCGTGTGGCAACAGACAGGGAAGGTAAGTTTATTGCTATGGCTTTTGCTCCGCAACTCGATATTTCGGGGTTGGATTTAAAGGAGCTGCTGCTGCGTGGAAATTTTTCGGCAGACTCGATACAGGCCAGGTTGGATTTTTTGGCCATAGATGATAGAAACACAGGAGCCCCGAAAGGCGGCAAAAGTAAGCCAGCAAACGGAAACGCCGCACTAGGTAATTTGGCAGTGGGGTATATTAACATCGACGGCGACAAGCTAAGCTATCAGAATGACGCAAAGAACCGTTCGTGGGAGATTCCTTCATTCGAGATACAGCTCAGGGGCTTCCTGATGAATGAAAATCAGAAGATGAAAGAGGATCGTTTGCTGTTTAGCGAAGCTTATAAGGTGTCGCTGGACAATATC
The DNA here is from genome assembly GCF_963974565.1 of uncultured Imperialibacter sp. NCBI lineage: Bacteria > Pseudomonadati > Bacteroidota > Cytophagia > Cytophagales > Flammeovirgaceae > Imperialibacter > uncultured Imperialibacter sp. Next base: position 56,704 of record NZ_CAXBCJ010000003.1, read on the forward strand.
GCTTTTCGTTTGCCCGATAGCCTCTATAGAGTTCAAATTGACAGACTTTCTATTAACTCTCAAGCACCACAGGTGGTGATTGAAGGACCCACCGTGCTGCCGTTTTATGGTATGTACGAGCATGCCCACGTGGTAGGGCATCAAACTCCCTGGGTGCAAGCGAAGGGGCGACAGATAGCTTTGTATGATCCTAACCTTTTCGGCTTGCTTCAGGGGGATGAAATTGTTGCTCGCAAGGTGGAACTAAGCAATTTTTACGTTCGGATGTTTAAGGACAAACGGCTGCCGTTTCCGGCTGACCAGATAAGAAGCTTGCCGCAGCTCCAGCTTTTGGAAATGAAAATGCCACTGCAAATTGACTCACTGTTGCTCACAAATAGCGCCTTGCTCTATCTGGAATTTGCCGAGGATGGCACCGAGCCGGGCGAGCTGATGATTTCGGAACTCAGCGCACGGGGAACCAATATTACCAATAAGCCTGAGGCCATTGCCCGCAATGCCTATGCTAATTTGCATGCGCAGGCACTTATGATGGAAGCCGGGCAGCTCAAAGCCGATTTTGTATTTGACTTGACGAGTAAGGCAGGCACTCACTATGTGACAGGAAGCGTCGGCCCAACGGATCTTCAAAAGGTAAATTCATTTCTTGTGCCGATCACCTTTGTGCAGGTAAGGGACGGTAAACTCAATGAGGCCTATTTTAACTTTGAGGCCGACACTTCGGTGGCTGTTGGAAACATGGATTTTCTTTACAACGATTTAAAGATAAACGTGCTAAACAGAAAAGAGGAAAAACAGGGAACCGGGAAGGCCTTTGAAAGTTTTTTTGCCAACGCATTTATCGTTTCCTCCAACAACCCTACTCTTTTCTCTACCCGCCAGGGTGGGATCTTTTTCGAAAGAGATACTTCAAGAAGTATTATTAATTATTGGTCAAAGGCGTTTTTAAGTGGCGTTATCAGCAGTATCGGCGCCCGAAGCAATAAGGATAAAATCAAACATTGGCAGGAGGAGGTGTACGAGAAGAATGCCACCCAGCAAAGTGGAACAAATGAAGAAAAGTGATTTGATCTTTGTTTACGGCACACTCATGTCGGGTTTCGAAGGGCCTTATGCAGTTTTTCTCAGGAAAAACGCTGACCTGCTGGGAGAGGCCAGCTGTAGTGGGTACCTTTACCGTGTTTCCTGGTACCCGGGCCTGGTGTTGTCGCCTGAAGCACTCGCCTTTGGTGAATTGTATAAGATCAAGGAATCGTCGGGGATAACTTTTTGGGCTACCCTTGATGAATATGAGGGGGTTGACCCAGCGCTATTAGTAGGCGATGAATATATCAGAAGGCAGGTAGACGTGCGAATGGATGGCAAAGCGTTTACTGCCTGGACTTATTTATTCACTGACCCGAAAAAAGGAAAGCCAATTGCCGGAGGCAGATTTTATCCAGATACAAGTGAACTATGACGGATTTTCTCAATAAAATTCCTTTGCCATTACTCATCATTGTAAGTGGGATTGTTGGTGGGCTGATCCTGAGGTTTATTATCGTTCTAAGCATAAAACTAGGGCTGAGAGGAAGTGATCAAACTGACTTCATCAAATCACTCAGAAAGGTAAAAACTGCCAGCCTCACTTTGGTGCCTATATTAGTAATCTTCCTGACTTTCACTTTCTACGATCCTGAAGACACCTTCCACAACTGGCGGCTGCTGTTTCAGATATTGCTTATTATATCGGGTACCTGGTTTCTTATCAGGTTAACCAAGGTTTTTCAGGACATTATTCTCAGCCAATATGACCTAGCGAAGGATGATAATATCCAGGAAAGAAAGGTCATTACCCAGCTCACGTTTATGAAAAAGCTGGTCATTGTGGGGCTGTGCATCATCGCTTTATCTGCCATTTTGCTAAGTTTTGAGGAGGGTAGGAAATTTGGTGCCGGACTTATTACATCTGCCGGCATTCTCTCTATCATTGTAGGTTTAGCTGCTCAAAAGACTATTTCAAACCTGCTTGCGGGGCTGCAAATTGCTTTTACCCAACCCATCAAAATAGACGATGTGGTGATAGTGGAAAAGGAGTGGGGCAGGATTGAGGAAATTAACCTCACTTATGTGGTAGTGAAGATATGGGACTTGCGAAGGCTGGTGGTGCCTATCACTTATTTTGTGGAGCAACCTTTCCAAAACTGGACAAGAACCGAGGCCAGCCTGATTGGTACGGTGTTTATTTATACCGATTTCCGACTTCCTCTTGATCCGCTACGTAAGCAGCTGGTAAAATACCTGAAAACGGATCCTCTCTGGGACAAAGAGACACAGGTTGTTCAGGTTACGGACACCACAGAGTCCACGATGTTGGTGCGAGCCCTGGTTTCTGCCCGCAACTCGTCAGATGCCTTTGACCTGCGGTGCAATGTGCGGGAAATGCTTATCACCTTTATTAAAGACAACTACCCACATTATCTGCCAACCACACGGGTTTTGATGGAGCCTGCGGATAAAAAGGAATAAAGCTTTTGAAATAGGGGAATAGGTGATAATTTGATAGTTGATTATTACACCCGCTCTCATGATTTCAAAAAAGGTACTGATTTTTTTGTGTCTATTGGCAGCCACCGTTGCGTGTCAACCACCCAATACAGCAGAAAAGCTGGGTTATCCGGCTGACACCAAACTCTTGATCATTCATGCCGACGACCTGGGAGTGGCACATTCAGAAAATGCCGCCTCTATTGAGGCTTTTGAAAAAAGCGGCATCAGCTCGGCCAGCATCATGGTGCCGTGCCCCTGGTTCCCTGAGATAGCGAGATACGGAAGAGAACACCCCGACAAAGACCTTGGCCTTCATCTTACACTGACAGCCGAATGGGAAAACTACAAATGGGATGGTGTTTCCATGCCATCACAAATTCCGAGTCTTATCGGAGCCGATGGGTTCTTCTATCCTACTTCAGAGGAAGTGGCGCAGAAAGCCAAACCAGAAGAGGTGGAAAAGGAAATAAGGGCACAGGTGCAAATGGCTATCAACGCTGGCTTAAAGCCTTCGCACCTCGATTCTCATATGGGGAGCCTGTTTCAAACTCCTGATCTTTTCAAAATATACCAGAAGGTGGGGAAAGAGTTTGGCATACCTGTGATGATCCCCGCCGGATTGTTAGAGGCAGCGCCACCACTTTTTGAGGCGATAGATGAGGTTTTTGTGCCAGTTAACCGTCTATATATGATGGGGGAGGGTGTGGCCGCCGACCAGTGGGGCAGCACCTACACTGGCTGGATGAAGGAGCTGCAACCCGGACTTAATGTGTTGCTGGTGCATCTGGCTTATGACGACGACGAGATGCAGGCAGTGACAGTCAATCATCCCGACTTTGGAGCGGCATGGCGGCAAAGAGACCTCAATTATGTGCTGAGCGATGAATTCAAGGAAGTGCTCAAGAGTGAGGGCATTCAGCCGGTGACCTGGCGACAGATACAGGAAATAACTTTTAACCAGAAATAGCCTACTTAAAATATATTTACCATGAACATTTCGAGAAAAGAAGCATTAAAAAAAATGGCCGTCTCCTCCCTGGGAGTGGCGATGGCGCCATCTATCATAAGCCAGGCGGCTCCAGCAACCGGCAAAGCAGCACGGAAGGGCAATATCAACCACTCTGTGTGCCAGTGGTGCTATGGGAAGAAAACAATAGAGGAGCTTTGTGAAGCGGCTGTTGATATAGGGATTAAATCGGTGGAACTGCTGGGGGAAAAAGACTGGCCTACGCTCAAGAAGTATAACCTGCATTGCGCCATGGCCTATGGCTCGAACATTGGACTCAATAAGGGATTTAATGATCCCAGCCTGCACGCTGAGCTTTTGAAGCAGTTTACGGCGTCAATACCAAAAGCAGCCGATGCTGGATTTACCAATGTGATTACCTTCTCCGGCAACAGAAATGGCATGGACGACATGGTAGGCCTGGAAAACTGCGCCAAAGGCCTTGAGCCCGTGATGAAGGTGGCTGAAAAATACGGCGTGACCATTAGCATGGAGCTGCTCAACAGCAAGCGCAATCACCCCGACTACATGTGTGACAAGACCCCCTGGGGCGTGAAGCTGGTGGATAAGTTAGGTTCACCAAACTTCAAGCTGCTGTATGACATCTACCACATGCAGATCATGGAAGGTGACGTAATTGCCACAATCAAAGAGTTCCACCCATACATCTCGCATTACCACACAGGTGGCGTACCGGGCCGCAACGAGATTGATGAAACACAGGAGCTTTACTACCCCGCCATCATGAAGGCCATCATCGAAACAGGCTTCAAAGGCTATGTAGCGCAGGAGTTCATTCCCAAGCGTGACGATGTATTTGCATCGTTAAGGCAATCGGTAGATATCTGTGATGTTTAATCAGGCATAGACCAATTGGAAAAGACAATCCTTCTTGGGTCTGGAAACCATAAGTTCTCTCTGAAAGCTCAGAGAGGACTTTATTTTTTTGTTGGAGCAATTTTTTTACTTCAGGGATCATTCCATTTTTGGAAGCCGGATAGCCGCCCAGGTTGGTGTTGGATTTTGACCGTGCTACTGACGCTGGGTGGAATATTTTACTTTTTTATGGCCCTGACGATCACCTCCGAAAGGTCAAATTATTCCCCGAAGGTGAGAGTAACAGATGAGCAGATAGAAATCCGCTCTGGTTTTTTTCAGAAGAATACGATTTTACTTTGGACTGATATTAGGGCAATTACGTTGCTGTCATATTCCTTCGTTTTTGAATTGACTGAGGGTGTCCAGAAAGTAGAGTACCACACTTCTGCGTCAACCTCAAAGGAAATTAAAGCGGCGATATGGAAACTGGCTGAAGCCAAAGGTATTGTTGTAGCTGCCGGTTAAGCCCCATGGTTTACGATCCTCAAAAACACCATCGCCGATCGATCCGATTGAAGGGATATGATTATTCGCAACAAGGGGCATATTTTGTCACAATTTGCACCAAGGATAGGCAATGTTTTTTTGGGGAGGTGGTGGACGGTAGAATGGTATTGAATGATGCAGGAAATATGATCAATCGATGGGTGATGGAATTACCAAATAAATTTTCAGATATAGAATGCGATGTTTCGCAGGTAATGCCCAATCATTTCCACGCCATTATCATCAACAACGGAAATCCTGCAGGGGCCGACCCGTGTGTCGGTCCAAATAACACATCGGACGCATCCTTTTCAACCAACAATTCGGCCACGGAATTACTGGGCGAACACAAGGGTTCGCCCCTATATCGGGTTATACAATGGTTCAAAACCATGACAACCAACGAATATATACGTGGTGTAAAAAATGCCGGGTGGCCTGAATTTAACGGTAAATTATGGCAACGGAATTATTGGGAACATATCATACGGGATCAAAAATCTTACGACCGCATAGCCCAATATATTATCAGTAATCCGGCGAACTGGGACAAGGATCAGCTGAACGGTGTCGATAAAGGGCCTAATTGAGGGAGGCTAATCTATCATCTTCTCCACCCCCACATAGTACAAATCAAAACCACCTTTGCCTCCCGGTCTGTTCGACGAGAACAAGAGAAGATTATTGTCAAAGCCTATATCGAAGGCTAGAATCACGGGTCTGTATTCATCAAATTCCGTATTGATGCGCTCCCCGAAATTGATCGGCTCCGACCAGGCATTTCCTTCATAAAGACTGTAGTACAGGTCAAACCCACCATAGCCTCCTGGTCGGTCAGAGCTGAAAACCATTAGCTTGCCGTTGATAAAGCCACATTTATCGTTCCCTTCAGCACTACTGATGGAGAGTTTCTCAGGTGCGATAGCCTCAGCAGATGAAAGAGAAACAGTGGGGTCATCAATAGACAGGTCGATTTGATAGAAATCATAGACACCGTCCTTGTCTGTGCAATAAATCAGCTTCTCTACTGTCGTGGGATCGGTAGCATACCGGGATTCCCATTTAAAATCTTTACCAAAGAATGCTGGATAAAGCTCATTGGCTTCCGTGTTAACCATGGTGAGGCCAATGGGCGATGCTGCTGCTACCTGACTGCTTTCGGTGGGATCAACATAAGTAAATTTGATATCAAAATTGCCGGCACAATCATTAGCATACAAGAACAAATAGGTCAACTGGGTGTTGTTGTTCACCTGAGTTTCGTAAGTAATTGAGTATGGCCCCAGTTCATTGCAGAATGTGTTGACAGAGTCGAAGAGGGAACGCATTGGTAGCGAAGTGCCCCGGGCCTTGTTTACATCAATTGTTAAATGTTCCGCAGCATAGTCCCATTGCAAAATGAGGTTCTTACCAACAATGTCGTAATGATTTACATCTCCCCTGTTTGATGAGAAATGAAACATGTGCTCATCGTGAACTACAGGAAGATCCATGTTGTAGTCGTCTTCACTCGAGTTGACGGCTTCAAAGTTGACCACGTCGTCAGGAAAATGGCCTTCCGAATATTTGTTGCTTTTGTCGCAAGAGGAAGCGATTAGCAGGATGAAGAATAGTTTGATAAGAAATTTCATATTTTAAATATAGTTCAAACGTAGAACACTCATGGATATTGTGTCTTTGCCTTAGACTTGTCAAGTGCCTTGTTGAGAATAATCCCTTGACCAGAATCACCATTTCCCACTGACTTCTATCATCCAATGGCGGCGCCTAAAAAAGTAGTTTTATATGTCATCAGGTCATCAGCAAGAGCCGATTGCCTGGAGGACAGGAATAGGAATTAAACACGTACAGCCATGACTACCAATTATCAAAAGATTTACGAACAACTGGGTAATCTGTTTTTTGCCATTGCTATGGCCGACAACCACCTCAAGCACAAGGAGGTGGAAAAGCTGAAGGAACTTGTGAATAAAGAATGGGTGCCTTTGGAGCATTCAACAGATGAGTTCGGCACTGATGCCGCTTATTATATTTACATATCGTTTGATTACCTGACCGACAGTTTCACGACAGCGGAGGAGGCCTTCAATACATTTAAGGAGTATTATGAAATACACAAGGCAGTATTTAGCGAAAAATTGAAGGCCAAGATACTAACCACGGCGACTGATATTGCGGTCTCTTTCAGAGGAATAAGTAAGGCTGAGCATGAGTATTTGGACAGGTTGGAGCACCTGTTTGAAGTGAAGGCGCCTCAGCTGAAGTGAATAGTGGGATTTTGGGCGGTAAGTGAAGAGAAATGAGAAAAAGGGTCACATACCACAGTGCAGTGTTTATCGCCATTTTAGTGGCAGCTGTTATGATAGTGCTCAACAGTTGCAAGCCAACAGCAGGGCATGTGTTAGGTGGCCCGGACGACTCCCTGGAAATTGGAGTGGCTGCCACGACAGTTGATACCACCTTGCTCAAAGAATACGGCTTGACTTCGACATCGTCCGTTTTGGCATTCTACAAAGGCAACGGTGCTTCGCTGGCCTGGTTCAATGACGGCAAGCTGCTGCCGGCGGCCGATTCGATGCTGGAGGTGGTGAGGGAAGCGGAGAACTATGGGCTGTCACCGGAAACCTATAAGTTGGCTGAGTTGGAGGTTTTGCGCAACGAGTTACTGGTTTTTCAGTTTACAACACCCGACAGACTGGATATTCTCCTAACAGATGCGTTTGTCACCATGGCAAGGAACCTTGGGCACGGCATTTCCGGGCAAGTTGCCAGCACACCCGGAGTGAATGCTGGTGACTACGCTGAACTATTGCGCAAAACGTTGGAAGAAGGTGAAATAAGGCATTCGCTCGAATCGCAAGAACCGTGTGGTGAGCAATACCTTGCCTTAAGGAACGAGCTGAGAACGCTTTTGATCCGGCGGTCGACGGCGCCGGATGATTTGCCTGATATTAACAGCAAAATTTCAAAGCTAAAGATCAACATTGAAAGGTGGCGCTGGGAGGCTGGCCCGCTGCCAGAAAGGTATGTGTTCATAAACATTCCGGCCTATCAGCTGTCCGTGATAGAAGGCGGCGAGACTGTACTCCAGTCAAAGGTGATAGTGGGTGCTAAAAGTACGCCCACGCCAGTATTGGAAAGCAGCATCTGGTGTTTTACCATTTACCCTTACTGGACGGTACCAAGGAGCATTGCCGTGAAAGAGATTCTGCCTAAGATGAAGACAGACAGCGGCTACCTCAGCCGACATCTCTACGAAGTGCTGGACTACAAAAACAACCTGGTAGATGCGAAGGCCATTGACTGGTTTCAGTACAATGAAGATAATTTTCCCTACTACATCAGACAGAAAGAGGGAAGGGAAAATGCCCTTGGAATTGTGAAATTCAGGTTTGAGAACCCCTATGGGGTTTATCTGCACGACACGAACGCCAGGCAGCTTTTTTCAAGAAAGGACAGGGCGCTGAGTCATGGATGCATTCGCATGGAAAAGGCTGAGGAGTTTGCCTACTATCTGGTGAAAAACGACTCGGTCTACAGCAATCCGATGCTATTGGCACAGTATTTCAAGCTGGTGAAGCGAACAGAGATCAGCGTGATTCAGCCTATCCCCATCTACGTGAGGTACTTTACCGCCTGGGACGAAAACGGGCAGATAGTTTATTACCCTGATGTCTACAATAAGGACGGTCGGCTGGGTTTCAGGGAGGTGCTGTAAGTGCAAAGCAGGCTTACCTCTCTTTCGGAGGAAACTTCTTTAGCACGATACCGATCCCTTTTCGAAGGTTCCTCTCGGTCATCTCAGGATTTAGTTCCAAATAACGGCTGGCGCTGGAACGCCAAATCATCTGGCCCGTTTCCCTGTCGGCAATGTCCATAATGAGGGTGCCTTCGAGGAAGTAGTACACGTCGGACTGGTCAATGGGGTCAAGCTGCAGAAACCTGTCTTCTTCAAATCTGTATACGTTGGTTTGCCTGTTCTCCACCGTTACGTGAAAATCGAGCAGGAGGTCGGGACTTTGATCGTCGTAAGTAAAACCCTTTTCGGCCATTTCTTTGATGATGGCATTTTTGAGGTTGTTAACAACAGCGCTGTCTTTCATGTAACTGGGGCCTGTAAAGGTGAACTCGCACCCTTGCAGCCAGCAAAAAGTCTTGTACCGGCTAAAATCGGCCTGCCTGTCGAATGACGTGCTGACCTTGGTGGCGCATCCGCCCAGTGCAAGGCTCAAAAACACGATCCATGCGATTAACTTGTTCATTGGTTTTGCTTTAGAACCCAACTTAACGAAGTGCTGGTGGCCATTGAATGACAATTGTCAACTCAATGCATGCCTTTTGTTTGCAATAGGGAGCTGGCAAAAAAGCAGAAAGCCCGGTGAACAGCCGGGCTTTCCATATCCAAAATCATAAATTTCAAATCAGCAATCCAAAATTCTTAAGTCGCCCAGGTTTTTCCCACTTCTGAAAATGGAATGCATCCTTCGTACCTGCCAGGAATGGCTTCATAACGCAATACTTGCGTAGCGCCGATTTCCGAAGTAAAGAAACCAAGCAGGGTCAACTCCTTCATCGAGAGAAACCATGGTCTTTCACCCCCACCTGCACTGCTCAGTGCGGCAGAGTTCTCCGCTTTGATCACTTCCAATTGCTTGGCAGCGTCCAATTGATTGAAAGGGTCACCCTCTTTGTCTTCCACCTTCTTGCTGAAAGCAGCCAGCCCATCCATGAATTTCTTCACGTCGGCAGGCTTGTATACCTCATGCACCATTTTTTCAATGAAGGCAGGCACTCCGGCATCTTTGGCGCCGGGTGTGCCAGTGGCTGGGATGATGGTTTCGGCAATGGCCTCCAGCTCTACGGCCTGCTCTTTGGTCACATACTTCGGCGTCCAGTAAAGGCTGGGCTCTGCTGTGCATCCATTCAAAATACCCATTATCGCAGGAGCTGAAACAGATGCTCCCATGAAAAGGGCCGTCTTTTTTATTAGTTCTCTTCTGTTCATGGTTGTTCTGTTTACAGGTTTTGCTTTTTCATTTCCTTCACAGCATAATCGGCCGCTCTGGCAGTAAGTGCCATGTAAGTAAGCGACGGATTTACGCAGGAAGCCGAAGTCATGGCCGAGCCGTCCGTAACGAACACATTTTTGCAGGCATGCACCTGGTTCCATTTGTTCAGCACTGAGGTTTTCGGATCACGGCCCATTCTGGCAGTCCCCATTTCGTGAATTCCCAGTCCGGGCCCACCTGCGTCGTCGTAGGGTGTGACGTTTTTCATGCCTGCTGCTTCAAGCATGGCCACGGCCTGCTCTTTCATGTCCACCCGCATTTTTAGCTCGTTTTCTTTGATCTCGCAATCAAAAGTTACGGTTGGCATGCCCCACTTGTCTTTCAGGTCGTTGTTCATCACCATCTTGTTTTCATGGTAAGGCAACATTTCACCAAAACCGGTAAGACCTATTCCCCACTTGCCGGGGGTCATCATCATTTCTTTAAGCTGTGGCCCAACTTCCATCTCGGCAACACCTCTGCCCCAGCCATCACGGCTGCCACCACCCTGGTAACCATAGCCTCTGATGTAGTCTTGCTTGTCGCTTCCGATGTTTCTGAAACGTGGAATATAGATGCCGTTAGGCCTTCTGCCTACATAGTACTCATCTTCGAAGCCATCAAAATCGGCCCTGGCACCTACACGGAAATGGTGATCCATTAGATTGTGCCCAAGCTCACCACTGTCGTTGCCAAGTCCATTAGGGAATCGATCCGAAATGGAGTTGAGCATGATAGACGTGGTATTGATGGTGGAGGCATTGAGGAAAATGATATTGGCATAATACTCAACCGTCTCAAGTGTTTCTGCGTCGATCACTCTCACACCAGTAGCCTTGCCTTTTGCTTCATCGTAAATCACAGAGTGAACGATGGAGTTGGGACGCAGTTCCATGTTGCCAGTAGCCTCTGCCGCTGGCAGCGTAGAAGCATTACTGCTAAAGTAGCCACCAAAAGGACACCCCCTGATACACAGGTTGCGGTACATGCACTTGTGGCGGCCGTTGTGATCCTGTGTAATATTCGCCGAGCGGCCCATGGTCATGATCCTGTCTTTAAAGTTGGATTCGATGCCCTGCTTTACATGCTTTTCGATACAGTTCATCTCCATCGGAGGGAGGTACTTTCCATCGGGAAGCCCAATCCAGCCATCGGCTATACCGTTTACCCCAATGTACTGCTCGGCGTAGTCGTACCACGGTGCTATGTCGGCGTACCTGATAGGCCAGTCGACTGCGATACCATCTTTGGCGTTGGCCTCAAAGTCGAATTCTCCCAGGCGGTAGCTTTGGCGGCCCCACATGATGGAACGCCCTCCAACATGGTAGCCTCTGATCCAGTCAAATCTTTTTACTTCTGAATAAGGCTGGTCTGTATCCTTGATCCACCAGTGCTTGGTAGAGTTTTTTACGGTGTAGCCTGTTCTGTTCTGTTTTTCGTAGTCTTTTTGCTCTTCGGCGGTAATCCTATCGCCATTTTCAAGCTCCCAGGGATTCAGGTTCATCGTTGGGTAGTCAGCAACGTGGCGCACCATTCTGCCTCTTTCCAACACCAATGTCTTGAGTCCCTTCTCTGTGAGCTCTTTGGCTGCCCACCCACCACTGATGCCGGTTCCCACCACAATCGCATCGTAGGAGTTTTGCTGCTTTGCTTTCAGGTTCAAATTCATGAGATAAGGATGTGTAGTTTAAATATTATGTATCCGTTGTAATCAATTCAAAATATAGAAAATCTTTTCGGCTTACCCTTTTAAAACATACTAAAATCAGGGCCAGGGCCGGAATTAAGGTACCGAAATGGTGCTTCCAAAGAACAGCGCATTCAAAAACAGCTTGTTGGTTCCATACCAGTAGCCTCTGAAGTTGCAGTTGTCGGTGAACAAAATAGTTCTGCCCCGGCCACTGCCATCAAGTAGAATCGAAGGAGAATTCTTCACCTTCTCAACATTAGAAGGGGTGACAAAACCAGCCAACCATGGTTGAGCGGTGTACTGCGCCGCCGTTCTGAACGGGCTCTCACTTGACTTCAGAAAGATTGAGCTGTTCCGGTATACCGGCAGTTTCTTTGAGGTATATCCAAAGGCAATTGGGTTGGTTAAATCGATGTCAGCTTCGAAAATCACCCCGCCGATGCTTTGAGCGCCATAGTAGTTGCGGGCATCTTCATAGTCCATTCTCCCCGGAGTCTTTTCGTCTTTGCTTTCTGCCAGTTTTTCTTTCACCAGGCCTTTGGATATCGCCCATTGGGTAGCCCCTTTTTGAGTGATAAGCGTTCCTCCACCACGAACCCAGGCTTTCAGGTCTTCAATGAAACTATCTGACACATCATTGTACCGTCCGTTCACCAGGATCACAGTATTGTAGTCCGAGAGCCTCACCTGTCCTATGTCGCCCTTGTCCACTTTTGTGATGGGCATACCGATTTTGCTGTCGAGCAAATGCCACACTTCGCCAGCTTCATAAAGGAATATTCCCTCACCGATAACCATCAGCGCTTTGGGAAGCGTAACGGTTTCGAAGCTTCTTGAACCAAGTCCGACACCTTTGTCGGTGTAGCCAGTGGCCGTTGCATCAAACGTCAAGCCTGAGAGCTCACTTGCTTCTTTTACCAGGGAAAAGAGCTTGTCTGCATCCACATTCTGATCGGCAACTGACACGAGTATCGAGCCATAGGAGTAATTCTTTTCAGCGCCTTTCACTATGGCTGAAAAAGGCTGGTAAGCAACTTTGGCAAAAACGCCGTTTTTCAGCAAATGATAAAGCGCCTTTGGTGCCGCATATTCTCTCCAGTCGAGAATGTAGGCATACGTTGCTTTTTCTACTGTTTGCTTTGCCGCTGGAACTGCTGTGAGTTCAGCACCAAGTGCAGGTGCTTTGGCTTTGATTTCAGCATGTGGTAGCCCATAGGCCAGTATCATCGTCCACGTGGAGGCGTCGTAAAATACGGAGTCATCGTATTGTTTTACCTTCTCAAAAACAGAGCGCACCATCCGGTACTGATTCTGGTTAGTAGGTACGAGGTAAGATTTTCCGCTTTCGAAACGCTGCCCCGACAAGGTTTGAGTTGTTGGATTCTCATACACCTTTACGTGGTGCTGAAGCAAAAGATCAACGAAGGCATTGGTTCTTCCGCTGTCAAAGTTATCGCCAAACACATAGGCTTTGATAGGATCCGCAGCGCCCTGCTTTACGCTTTCTTCGAAGAACTCCTTCATGTGGCGTTGAAAGGTTTCTTTTTCCTTTACCACACCTTTCACTGTCGCCAGGCTGGTAGCCACATGGTTGCGAATGGTGAACGCAAAGGTGATGTCCTTAGTGGTGGTGTGCTGCAAATGCCCACGGCTACTGGCTTGCTCGAAAGTTACACCGAGGCCGCCATGTATGTCGGCATAGGTGGCGCCGTAACCTGGGTAGGAGTTGTCGTACTGCTCTCTTAAAAAATACAGGGAGCCGAGATCGTCCATGGACTCGTGAAAATATTTGGCCATGACAGGATTCAATACATCATAGTTCTTGCGGCCTACCACGGGATTTTCTGATCCATAAGGCTTCGTTGGCTCGAAGAAATAGGTGCTGTTGGTACCCATTTCGTGAAAGTCGGTCACCATGTTCGGGTACCACTTTTGGTGCCACTTAATTCTGTTTTGGCTTTCGATGTGAGCGAGCGGTAGCCAGTCACGGTTGAGGTCGTACCAGTAGTGGTTGGTTCGCCCGCCGGGCCACACCTCGTTGTGCTCCCTGTCGATCGGGTCGGCCACCGGTGGAAAGCCTTTGTGCATATTGGCCCAGTTGGCATGGCGGTCACGGCCGTCAGGGTTGAGAGATGGCTCGATAAAGATCACCCCGTTTTGACGGTATTGCTCAGCCTCGGGCTCGTTGGAAGCCACCAGATAATAGGCTGTGAGCAGGGCAGCTTCCGCTGAGCTTGGCTCATTGCCGTGCACGTTGTAGCCCAGGTGAATGATAGCAGGTATTTTGCTGATGTCAGGAATCGGCTGGGCCGGGTCTGTCAGCTTGAGGTGCTCCGTTCGTATGGCTTCGAGACGGCTAAGATTTGCCGGACTGGAAATGGTGAGCACCACCTGCGCCCGGTGTTCATAAGTATAGCCGATATTTTGAACCGTGGCTCTGTCGGAAACGGCTGCTAGCTTTTCCATATAAGCCACAATATTGTCGTGGCGGGTATGCCATTCCCCGATAGGGTAGCCAAGAAATTCTTCCGGGCTGGGGATGCTGGGGTCAAAGTTTCCGTGTTCCGGAAAGAAATACTCGTTTTGGGCCTGAGCTAACCCTGTGAATACAAAAGCAAATAGTAGTAGAAATAAACGCTTCATAACCGTCTTTGTCATGGTGAATATCAAAGTTACCATGACTGGCAACGGCCTCAACGTATTTGGGATGAGTGGTTATTTTATGGCACCTATTCTTTCAAGCTCGGCGATGCCTTCGGCGGTTGAGATGCCACGAAGAAAGATTTTTTTGATTTCGACAAATGCCGACCGGGTAGACATAACCGACGCATAGGGTAATTGGAGGATAAGGTTTCGGATATTGTTTTCCCAGAAACGGGAAAGGAATAGGGGGCTTAAATCGGCGATAATGTGACCATCTTTTTTCCCGCCTTCGATCATTTGGACGAAAATTTGGTCTATGAACTCCTGCTTGTAGGTCTCCCAAATGCTGTATACCTCCCGGTGGTGCTTCTCGATCTGCAGGATTACCCCGCCAGGGATTCGTTCCAAAACCATCCTGAAATGGTTAATAAAGAGAAGTAGTTTGTGAATAGAAGACTCGTCGCCTTCGATTATCGTCGATAACATCTGCCTTTGCTTTTCTAGCATGGTGGAAAATAACTCACTTAGCAAATGCTCTTTGGCCGGAAAATGCTTGTAGATCGTCTTCTTGGACATGCCGAGATCCCTGGCCCATTCGTCGACAGTGTCCAGCCGGGTAGGCTCTGTCAGGAATTTGTCCAGCAGGTAGCTGATGATTCTTTCTTTGGTGTCGTTTGCTTCCATGTATTCAAGAAATAAGGGCGGAGCGGAGCCATGAACTCCTTAACTCCGCCCATCCACCAACCAAACTTATGCGTGCATTAATTCTTCGATATGTTTCTCTTCCACGCCTTCGCTTTCGTCAAGTTCTTTGGCATAGTCGTGTCCTTTTTTGTCAAGCTCAAACCTGGCAAGAACGCTATCAACAATTTGATAGGCCACGGGTATCACCACCAGGGTCAGGAACATAGAGCTGATTAAGCCACCAATGATGGCCCACGCCAAGCCGTTTTTCCACGCAGCACCAGGTCCCGTGGCGATGGCGATTGGAAGCATGCCAATCACCATGGCGATGGTGGTCATAAGAATGGGCCTGAGACGCTCCTGGGTAGCTTCAACCAGAGCATCCTTCGTTTTCATACCTTTCTCCTTCAGGTGGTTGGTGAAGTCAACCACCAGAATGGCGTTTTTCGCTACCAGGCCTATCAACATAATGATACCCAGGATGGTAAATATACTGAGCGTGTTCTGGGTCATGGCAAGTGCCAGCAGGGAGCCAACCATGGCTAGTGGAATGGAGAACAACACCACGAAAGGATAAACATAGTTATCGTACAAGGCTACAAGGATTAGATACACCAGCAGGATGGAGGAAGCAAAAGCGATCAAAAGGCTTGAGAAGGCTTCGGATTGGTTTTGCGCATCACCGCCGAACTCGTAGCTTACCTCAGTCGGAGGATCGAGTTTCGCCAGTCTCTCCCTGATCTCAGCAGTTACAGTACCTGAGGGGCGACCTATTACCTGCGACTGCACAGACACGGAAGTAATTCTGTCCTTTCTTTCCAACCTTGACGGGCCTGTACTTTCCTTGACGGCGGCAAATTGATCCAGCCGGATAAGCTGTCCTTTATTGTTGACCAGACTGAGTGCTTTTATATCGTCTATGCTCTTCCTGTCAAAGTCGTCGAACTTGATATTGATATCGTAGTCGTACTCACCCTGGCGGAATTTGGCGTCGTTGTTTCCGTTGAAGGCTGTTTGCATAGTAGCACCAACCATCTCAAGAGATAAGCCAAGTGACGCCATCTTGTCACGGTCAACAGCTACAAATATTTCAGGGTTACCTGCCTCCACCGACAGTTTCATTTCCGTGGTGCCCGATACTTTCTTCACCTCTTCCAATACTTTGTTGGCATACACCATTACACTGTCAAGGGTAGGCCCCTTCACAATGATATCGATCGGCGCCTGGTTGGCCGTACCCATGATGGAAATCGGTGTGGTCTTGATTTTGGCTTCTGGCACTTTGGCTTCCAGCTCATTCTTAAGTAAGCTAGCCAGGATATTGCTGGAGTGCTCTCTCTGATCTTCTGGCACTACCTTAACGGTAATTTCGGCAGCATAAGCTGTTCCCTGTGCGGATCCACCCACACCACCGGTAGACTGCTGGCCAACAGTAGTGAACAGCGATGTAATCTCAGGTTTTTCTGCCAGAAGATCTTCAATTTTTCTGGTGGCAAGGTTTGTTTGTTCCAACGTGGCATCTTTTGGCATTTCCACCTGAACGATAAACTCTCCACGGTCGCCTTGAGTGACAAACTCAGCGCCAATGAAACCCATTGGAACCAGTGCTACGGCTGCCACAAAGAGAACGAAAGTGACAGCGATGGTCACAAACTTATGACCAAGGGCCCACACAAGAATTCCCTTGAGCCAGGATGCAAATCCGTCAATTCCTTTTTCGAAGCCAAGGATAAATCGTCCAAAGAGGTTTTTATTAGAAAGGTGCTCGAGTTTTGAAAACCTGGAGGAAAGAAGAGGGATGACAGTAAATGAAACCAGTAAGCTGAGCAGTGTAGAGATCACAACTACTATCGAAAATTGCTTCATCAGGTTAGAGATAAGCCCCGAAGTAAGTGCGATAGGGAAGAACACCACCACAATCACCATGGTAATCGACACTACGGTAAACCCGATTTCTTTTACACCGTCAAAGGCAGCTCTGGCCCTGCTTTTGCCCATTTCCATGTGGCGATAAATATTCTCAATCACCACGATGGCGTCATCCACCAGAATACCCACCACCAGCGAAAGCGCCAGTAGCGTCATCAGGTTTAGTGAGTAATCCAGCAGGTTGATAGCAATGAATGTCGAAATGAGCGACAGTGGCACTGCAATCATAACAATGATGGCATTTCGCAGCGAGTGCAGGAACAATAGCATCACAATTGCTACGAGAATGATAGCGATAAATAAGTCGTGTATTACCGAATCGGCGGCTTCCAGGGTGTATCCCGAAGAGTCGGAAGCAATGCTGAATCTCAAATTGTCGCCAGCATATATTTTTTGAAGCTTGGTGATTTCTGCATTCACCAGGCGGCTTACCTCCACAGCGTTGGCATCCGATTGCTTAAGAATGGAAATACCCAGTGAGTTAACCCTGTCCACACGGGTAATCATGGTAGCCTCCTTCTTGGTATCCTGTACTTCCGCAATGTCTTTCAGCCTCACAGGAGCACCGTCCACAACAGTCACCACCAGATTGCGCATTTGATCGAGTGACTCATATTTACCAGCCAGACGGACAAGCACCTGGTCTTCACTGGTTTTTATTTTGCCCGTAGGGAAATCAAGGTTGGCATTTTGAATGAGCTGCGACACCTGAAGGATGGACATGTTGTAAGCATTCAATCGCTCACGATTGATGTTCACCCTGATTTCTCGCTCTTCACCGCCTATGATATTGATTTGAGCTACACCTGGAATACGTGCCAGGGCTGGCTGTATCCTGTTTTCCACCACGTCGTAAAACTTGGTTGCCTCCATATCAGCAGTGGCTCCCATTCTCATAATGGGGAGGTCATCGAAGCTGAACTTGTTGAGGGCAGGCGCTCTTACGTCCTCGGGCAGGTTGCCCATAATGGTGTTGATTTTTCGCTGAGCCTCTTGCAGGGCCAGGTCAACATCTGCGTCAGCTTTTAGCTGAATCACAATGATGGACACGCCTTCAATGGAGGTGGTACGTAGCTGATCGATGTTTTCCAGGGAAGACAAGGTGTTTTCCAGCTCTTTTGACACTGAGTTTTCTACTTCATAAGGAGAAGCGCCCGGATAAACTGTGCTTACAGTTAATATAGGAGGGCTGAATTTTGGGATCAGCTCATAGTTGAGTGAGAAGTAGCTGATGGCACCCAGAAAGATCAGGATGGTAAACAGCACCACTACTAGCGATGGTCTTTTGATAGATATTTTGGTAATTTCCATGATTGCTGGTGCTTAGTTTTGTAGTACTTCAATGACATCACCATTGCTCAGGTTGATTTGGCCGCTGGTGATCACCGACTCACCTTCTTTCAGGCCTGCCACAATAGCCACTCTTTCGCCCACTGAGCCACCAGTAGTGACAGACCTAAGCACCGCCTTGTTGCCCTCATTCACATATACCTGAGCGTGTTCAAGGCTGCCAATGATGGCATTTCTGGTTACAGTAAGCTGGGGAGTCGCATCTCCCGTGCCGAATAGCGCCTGTGCATACATGCCAGCTTTCAGTTGGTCTGATGAGTTGTTGACTTCTATCTCCACAGGGTAGTTCAGGCTTGCGTCAGCTTTCACTCCGATAAAAGTTACTTTACCGTCGAACGTTTTGTTGGGAAGAATATCCGAAAAAACAGTCACAGCCATGCCTTTTTGAATTTCGAAAACCTGTGCTTCTGTCACTTTCACAACCAGCTTCAGCTTGCTCACGTCAACAATGTCAAACATTTTGGCACCGGCGTTCAGATAGGAGCCCACTTCGATGTACCGGGCATTCACAGTGCCTGCGAACGGAGCTTTGATGCTCGAGTCTTGCAGCTTCCTCTTTGCATTTTTGAGCCTTATGTCAGCGTTGGTGTAGCCAAGCTTGGCATCTTCCAGTTGCTGAGAGGTGATGGCACCGCCCTCGGCTAGCTTTTCGTACTTTTCAAGGTCGGCTTTCATCTTTTTGAACGCTGCCTCTGACGCAACTACTTCGTTTTGAAGCAACTCATGATCAAGCGTTGCCATCGTTTGAGACCTTGAAATTTTGTCCCCTTTTTCGACATTGACTGAAACTACCCTACCCGAAATTTCAGAAACAAAGGTGAGCTCTCTTGTCGGTTCAAAGTTTCCAAATGCAGCAAAGCCGTCTTTCAGCGACTCCAGCTTAGCTTTTTCCACCCTCACTGCCACGTAGCCGTTCGATTGCTGAGCCAGGCTGGTTAGTGCAGCTGCCTCTTCTTTGTTGCCTTTCAGCACCCACACAATACCGCCAATGATGGCAAGCACTACTACTATATTTATAATGATCTTTTTCATCTTCTTTGTCGATGTGTTATTGATTGACTAATGATTTGATATTTCCCTCTGATTTAAGGAGTTGGAGTTCTGATAATCTGTATTGCAAAAGGGCAGATGCATAGCCTAGCTGAGCGTCTGTGAGTGCTGTTTCTGCGTCGAGCAAATCGGACAACGAAGTGACTCCCTCGCTATAAGTCTGCTGGCCTTCGTTGTATACTTCCTGCGCCAGGGCTACGTTTTCCTGCTGAGCCAGAAGGCTTTCTCTGCTTGTTCTGATGGTGTTCAAAGCATTAGCTCTTTGCAGGTTCAACATTTTTTCGGTTGACCTCTTGTCTTCCTGTACTTTTAGCAGATGGATTTTTGACTGCTGAATCTGGGCGTCCTTTCTAAACCCATCGAAAATGGGGACGCTCAGCTGAAGCCCGATTGATGCATTGTCGTACCAGTTCAGTGTGCTGTTTTCTTTCGACTTGAAGTAGTCGAAGTTGTTGCCCACGCCGTTGTAGGCGTACTGGGCTGTCAGTGCCAGGGTAGGAAAGTAGCCCGACTTGAAGCTTTTTTCTTCCAGGCTGTACAGGTGCTGCTGTGCATCGAGCAGGCGGTAGGAGGTCAGGTTAGTTACTTCCGAATCATCAGCTAACTGAACCTGACCTGGCATCTCAGCTGGGTTTAATCCTTCCAAACTAACATCCTGCTCAAGAGGAATGCCAGTGTAATACTTTAGTAAATTCTTTTGTTGCGACAGGCCATCGCTGATGCCTTGAGCCTGCGTTTTCAGGTTGGTCTGACTCACCTTCAGGCGACTCAAATCGGTTTTCTTTACAAAACCCGCATCTACCTGAAGTGCTACCAGCCGAACATTTTCTTCCAATTTTTGCAAAGTACTTTCCATTTGCTCCAACTGATGCTGGGTGATCAGCACCTGATAGTAAAGCGAGGCCACTTGCTCAATCACTTGCTCCTCAGTAAGTGACTTGCTCAGCTCATAAAATTCTTCGCTGGCCTTGGCGGCTTGAAGTCCGGTGAACACCGACTGATTGAAGATTTGCTGAGAAGCGGAGGCGGAAGCAGCAAAATTATACTGCGTGCCTATTCGCACCTGTGAAACAGTACCAGGGTTGCCGGTAAATTCGCCAGGCAAAATAAGCACGGGCAACAATAGGTTGTCAGTCAGGTTGGCGTTGCCATTGAGTTGCGGCAATGCTTGAGCCTTCACCTCCCTTACTTTTTGCTGGCCTTCCAGGATACTGAGGTCTGCTTTCCGTATCTCTACATGATGCTCAAGCGCCAGCCCAAGGATTTCCTGCAGGCTGTAATTTCCATCCGACGCAGCTTCTTGCGCCAGCACTGGTTTGGCAATCAAACTTGCTGCTACCAACCCCACACACATTATTATTCCTTTCATTTGATTCGTTTGGTTCGTTTTTAAAAGAACTAACTATATAAAATTTTTATGAATGCATTTTTTCCCACTTGTCAATAATCTTGGGCATCTCCGCAGCCAGGTACTTGTGGAAGGCCTCCAGCTTCATCAAGTCTTGAGTAAACTCAGACTGCTTGTCGTCCCTGATGGACACGCAGTCATTGATCAATGATGAAAAAGAAGAAAAGAACTCTGCCCTCTCTTTTGTCTGACCGATCCAAGGCTTAAGGTCAAGAAAGAAATATCTTTTTCTATCTCCAGAGATTGTTAAATACTTAACTAAACCCTTTTCTACGAGCTTATTGAGGGCGTTGCTTACCGAGCTTTTGCTGGCATTGACGAACTGATGAATCTCATAGAAAGTTCTACCTTTCTCATTCGAAGTCATCAGATACCCAATGAGCCTTCCCGCCACTGGAGGGTATCCGTTCTGCTCAAAGAACACGCCGACTTTCTCAACATAATCAACTCTGGCCTTTTCGTTCATGGGTGCTAAAACTTTAGTTTATTTGGTTCGGTTTCAAACGAACTATTATGCAAAGAAACGAAGTACGCTTCGGAAAGTTTCCAGTTCTTTTGAAAAAAGTTACGCAAACGATTTAAATAGATTCGGTCGATGTCTCAGTTGAAAAATTTTGCTTGAGTTAGGATGCAGTACCTGAGCCGCTTGTTACCTATTGGCGTTTAAGCAACTTCAGAAAGCGAAAAAAACTTCACATATTTGAGTGTATGTACGCTATCATCGATATTGAGACCACGGGGGGCAATGCGCAGTTTTCCAAAATCACGGAAATTGCCATTTATGTCCATGATGGCACGCAGGTTGTCGATGAATTTACTACGCTGATTAACCCCGAATGTAATATCCCCCCCTTCATCACCAAACTCACCGGCATTACCAATGAAATGGTGGAAGGTGCGCCCAGGTTTTTTGAGGTGGCCAAGAAGATTGTGGAGGTGACCGAGGGTAAAATATTTGTCGCACACAATGTCAACTTCGATTATGGATTTGTGAGGCATGAGTTCAAGCGCCTGGGGTACGAGTTTAAGCGGGACACACTTTGCACTGTTAAGCTCAGCAGGAAGATATTGCCGGGCAAGGCAAGCTACAGCCTGGGAAACCTCTGCAAAAGCCTGGGTATTGAAATAGAAAACAGGCACAGGGCTGGGGGTGACGCCTTCGCCACCGTGAAGCTGATAGAGATTCTACTCCAGGCAGACAAGGGAGCAGTTTTCAACAAATTTTTGGAAGCCGGTGTGGGCATTGGCAAGGTCAATGAGTTTCTTACCTGGGAGGAAATTTCCAGTTTGCCAGAAAACCCAGGCGTCTACTACTTCCATAACCAGGCCGGTGAGGTGATTTACATAGGCAAAAGCAAGAATATCAGAAGCCGGGTTACTCAACATCTGAAGAAACCGGCTGGACTGAAAGGCAGAGAGCTGAAAAACAAGGCAGCGTCTGTCACTTTTGAAGAGACGGGCAATGAGCTGGTGGCACTTTTGCTGGAAAGTGAGGAAATCAAAAAAGTGCAGCCGATGTACAACAGGATGCAGTTGCGGAATTCCTATCGCTATGGCCTCTTTGCCGATCTTCAAATTGATGGCTATATCCATTTCAACGTGGGAAAGATTGATGGCAAAGCGGAGCCCTTTGTTGTTTGCTCCTCTGAGGACGAATCGTTGAAAGTGCTAAGACGACTGGTCAAGAGGTTTCAGTTGTGCGCCCATATTGCTGGCCTGGAAAGGCAGATGACGCCGGAGAGAGGTTGCTTTGATTATAGCTTGCAGTCATGTCAAGGGGCTTGTGTTGGCAAGGAGGAAAGCGACGTTTATAACGAGAGAGCGACTTTGGCCATGCGTTCCTGGCAATTCAAACACCCCAACTGTTTTATATTTGACAAAGGCCGTCATACGGAAGAGAAGACGATTATTTGTATAGAAAATGGCAACTATCGGGGCTTTGGCTACGCCGATGCCGACCTGCTGGGTAATAGTCCTGACCTGATCAGGGACTGCATTCAACCAAAGAAACCAAATAGAGAGGTGAACCGCCTGATTTACCACTACCTCGAAACCAAAAGGGTGGAGGCGGTGGTTGAATATTAACGACCAGCCTATTCGCAATCACTTCAATCCTCCGAACACATAATTTTTTAGCCCTCCTTCTTATCTATATCGTTTGCAGCGGGAAAAATTCCTAAATTGATGCTTGCTGAGTATTTGTGCGGGAACATTTTCTGCCAACACCTGCAAATTAATTATGAAACACCCTCAATTTATATGCTTTTGCCTGACCATTTTGCTGAGCGCTTTTGTAACAAAAGCCTCAGCGCAGGAGGTATTTGACTACGATACCGAGATTCGGCCTATGCTGGTGCAGAAGTGTATAGAATGCCACAATACTAACATGCCCAAGGCCAATGTCAACCTTGATAACTACAAGGAAAAAGCCAGGGTAGTCAAAGACGGCGCCTTTTGGCTCAAGGTACTTGAGCAAATCGAGAGCCGGGCCATGCCACCGAAGTCGAAATCACCTCTTTCCGAGGAAGACTACCGCTTGCTTGTGGATGGCATCAACGGCATTCTCCAAAACTCGCTCAAAGAACATGTGCCAGGCCAAATCGTTGTTCGCCGACTCAGCCATACCGAATATCAATACACCGTCAAAGACTTGACGGGTTACGATTTCGATGCCCGAAGCTATTTCCCCTCCGATGGTTCCGGTGGTGGTGGCTTCGACAATCAGGGAGGCTCACTTTTCATCACGCCCCTGAAACTGGAAAGGTACTACGACGCAGCAGACCTTATCCTTCAAGGGGTGGCGGAAAACGAGCAATTGTGGAGAAACATAGCGCCGGAGGAGTATGACCCCTCATGGTTGACCAGGCTAACTGTGTGGGTAAAATCACTTTTCGACGACTCCTATAATAGCAGTACACATGCTCAATTGGCGGCGGAAAAAACCATTTTCCCTTTTGCTACCAAAGCCTACCGAAGGTTTTTGAAAGATGACGAGAAAGCAAGGCTGAGCACTTTGTTCACCCAGGTGTACCAGGGCATGGACACGCTTGATAATCCGCAAAGATTCGACCAGAGCATTGCCCAGGTGTATAAGATGGTGATGGTTTCGCCTCATTTTCTGTACAGAACCGAGGAGGAGCCGCCCAACAGCAAGCCCTATTACCTCAGCGATTTTGAGATGGCCTCAAGGCTTTCTTATTTCTTGTGGTCAAGCATGCCTGACGACGAGTTATTCAGCCTGGCCTACATGGGCAAGCTACAAGATACACTTGTGCTGGAAGGCCAGGTGAAACGCATGCTCGCCGATCCAAAGGCTAAGAGATTTGCAGAAAGCTTTTCCACGCAGTGGCTAGGCATCAACAAGTTACTTGATACGCAGCCCATCGTAGACCCTGAGAAGTTTCCGGACTTTGATATGCCGCTTCGGGAGGCGCTTTACCGGGAAACAGTGGAATACTTCTACTATGTGCTGACTGACAGCAAGAACATGATGGAGCTGGTCAACAGCAATTACACGTTTCTGAACCAGAAGCTCGCCGATTTCTATGGTGTGGAGGGCAACTTTACTGATGAATACAAAAAAGTACTTTTGGCTAATGCCAACAGAGGTGGGGTAATGGGCATGGGCAGTGTGCTGACCGTTTCTTCACTACCTGTGCGCACAAGCCCTGTGCTGAGAGGAAAATATGTGATGGAACAGATCATGGGTATTTCCCCACCACCACCGCCACCAGAAGTGGCTGAGCTGGTGGAGGATGAAGGAGCGCATAGTGAACTGGGCCTTAGAAAACTACTGGAGAGGCACCGTTCAAGTCCCGGATGTTTTAGCTGCCACCAAAAAATGGATCCGCTGGGCCTTGGCCTTGAGAACTTTGATGCTACGGGCCGGTGGAGAGACAGCTACGGCAAGGCCGCTATTGATGCCTCAGGTACTTTGGCTGACGGCAGAGAGTTCAATGGGCCCGCTGAGTTAAAGGTGCTGCTGATGGACGAAAAAGAAAAAATAGCGAGAAACCTGGCGACAAAAGTGCTTTCGTATGCTTTAGGTCGTGGCACTATTTTTACAGACGAGCCAGCACTTCGAAAGCTGGAAACAGCTCTATTGGAAAATAATTTTAATCCTGATCCATTTATTGTCGAATTGGTGAAAAGCTACCCGTTCAGAATGAAAATCAATGATTTCAGGGACAAGATAAATGAAGTATTATGAGCAAGAAGTGGCAAATATCCAGAAGACGAATGCTAAAAGGGGTGGGTGCCTGCATGGCCTTACCTTTTCTCGACGCCATGGCGCTACCTGGCATGAGCTCCCCGGTTCCGTCTAAGTCCCCGTTGAGAACAGCCTTTATTGTGATGCCAAACGGCGTGCACCCTCACCACTGGACGCCGGCTGCTGTTGGCCGGGGTTATGAGTTTACCCAACAGCTGCTGCCACTCAAGCACCTGCAAGATGATTTTCTCGTGCTGGGAGAGCTGATGAATATGAATTCGCTTAGAACGGCAGACGGTCACTACACCAAAACTGCCAATCTTCTTACTTCTACCAGAATCCGGCAGACTACTGGTGACAATATCAACAGCGGAGGCGTTTCTATCGACCAGGTCATCGCCAATCACGTAGGCGGAGATACATTGTTTCCTTCGTTAGAATACGGCCTGGATCGCATTGCTACCGGCGTGGACATCAACGTGGGGCTGACGAGATTGTACGCCTCAAGTATCTCCTGGAAAACAGCAACGCAACCGCTAACCAAGGAGATCGATCCAAAGATGGCATTCGACAGATTATTTGGGAGGTATGTTCCCGGGGCGAAAATTAAAAACGATCCGTGGAAACAAAGTGTGCTCGACGCCGTGCTGGATGATGCGAAAAGCCTCAAGAGAAACCTTGGCAGGTCGGACCAGGATAAACTGACGGAATACCTGGACTCTGTTTACAGCCTGGAAAAAAGAATTTCCGACGGAGCCAATCAGGAAAAGTTTGCGGCCAACCTGACCGGCGACGTTAAAAAGGAACTGATTCGCCTGAACCAGAACATTGAAGAATATGCGGAGGTGCGCAGCGGAGTGGACGTGACAGAAAAGACCCGCATGATGCTGGACATCATGGCGCTGGCCTTCTGGAGCGACGCTTCCCGGGTAAGCACCTTTTTGTTTGGCAACTCGGTGAGCAACCGTAATTTCTCCTTCCTCCCCGGCGTAAACGACGGCCACCATTCCATTTCCCACCATATGGACGATGAGAAGAAGCTGGCGCAATATGTCAAGATCACCCAGTGGCACATGGAGCAGTACGCCTACTTCATTGAAAAGCTGAAATCGATGAAGGAAGGTGAGAGCAACGTTTTTGATAACTCCATGATCATGTTCAGCTCCGACCTGCGGGACGGCAACCGACACTCACCCCGCAACCTGCCCGTGCTTTTGGCTGGCAGGGCTGGGGGAAGAATTAAACCAGGGCAAAACCTGATCTATGAAAAAGAAACCCCTTTGGCCAATCTTTATGTAACCATGCTGGAGGCACTGAACATTGAAAAGACCAGCTTTGCCGACAGCACCGGCAAATTGGCAAACATACTGGCATAGTTAACAAGACCCTATAATTAGTTTGGCATTTGAGAGTAGAAGCATTAGTTAAGCATCCGGCGCTGGTTGTTTGTTCGTTTGTTATCGGAGTTCTTGTTTTGGGATTGCCATTTATCGGCAAAATTGAGGCGCCAGTTATCTTTTTGATGCTGGGGAGGTTCCATCCTCTCGTGCTGCATTTTCCAATTGTCCTTATTATTCTGGCTTTGATGCTGGAGCTGGCTATTAAGTTCAAATTCGTTCCCAATGCCACTGGCCTTCAGTTATCGTTGCTTGCAGCCTCCGCTTTCACGGCATTGGTTGCCATTCTGGCTGGCTATTTCCTTTTTGTTGGCGGAGAGTATTCGGGAGAGCTCATGGAGCAGCATTTTTGGGGAGCTACTGTGAGCGGGGCAGGTGTTTTTTTTGTAACCGGGCTGTATTTGCTGTCTCAGCGATTCACACCAGTTTACCCTTTCTATGTTGGACTTCTGGTGCTTACTAATCTATCAATAGGCTTCACAGGGCATATCGGAGGCTCCATCACCCATGGCAAGGACTATCTCACCGAGTACGTTCCCCTTATTTTTCAGGATGAACCAGCAGGTAATAAGACAGTAGAAGAGATGCTGGTATACGACGACATGATCAGCCCAATCTTCCAGGCCAAATGCATGAGCTGCCATAATCAGTCCCGATCAAAAGGGGGACTCATTATGAGCTCCCTGCAAAGTATTACGAAAGGAGGCGACAGTGGGCTTGCACTCATTACGCCTGAAGATTTGGATCAGAGCGAACTCGTCAACAGAGTGACGCTTCCGGCTGACCACGATGATGTAATGCCCCCGGAAGGGCAGTCACCCATGAGCGAGCAGGAAATTGAATTGCTTAAATACTGGATTACTTCTGGGGCCTCTCCGGAGCAGAAAGTGACAGCGTTACAGGCACAGCCTAGGATCGCCGGCGTAACCAATGAACTGCTTCCACAGCTGGCCAGGTACCGCCGCAAGCAGGCTATAGCCGAATTGAAATTGAAAGAGGTAACTAATGAGTTGGAAACTGTGGGCAAAAAACTGAACCTGGCCATAGAACCAGACAGCCTGGAACCGGGTCTTTTTAGCCTGAGGGTAAAATTTCCACCTGCGCCTTTCAATAATGATCAGTTCCGTGAGCTGGCGCCTTACAATGACGCTTTTAGCCGACTTTCAATCGTCTCCAGCAGTATAAATGACGATGGGCTATACCACATCAGCCAAATGACTAATGTAAAAAAGCTCTACCTCCAGAAAACAAATATTGATGGGTCAGGATTTATCTACCTGATGCAAATGCCGAACCTTGAAACACTCAACCTCTCTTTCACTAAAGTTGACGACAAGGTTGCATTGGACCTATTGAAGTTCCCAAGCCTGAAAGAAGTGTATTTGCTTGGCACCAAGTGCACGCCACAGGTGGTCGAAGCACTTAGAAAGAACAAGCCGGGATTGAAGATTCTTTTTGAAGAGGGGCCGTACTTTTAGCAAGAAGGGTGAACATCCATGCGAATGTTCACCCGGAAAAATTGTCTCGATCACTTAGGAAACACACTCTTATCAATATTAGGAATGATTTTGAGAGCGTTCTTATAGTACACTTTCTTTAGCACCTCATCCGGCAAATCTAGCCCATACATTCTCCAGAAAGCATGGTACCTTTTGTAGTAAGGAAAGTACTCATCGGCGGTTTCCAGCACTCTGAAGTAAGTGTAGTATTCTTCAGGGTTGTAAGCGTCTTTGCCAAATAAAATTCTGTCCTGATACTTGGTGAAAAATGCTTTGGCCGCTCTTGGCTGCCTGCCTAGCTCAGCGATGATGGCACCGATTTCGGTATACATATTAGGCATTTCATCCAGCAGCTTGCCAAGGGTCGCCAGGTCGTTGGCGTACCAGCCAAAGTGAGCATTGATGAAGATCGTCTTCTTGTGCTTTTTGAAAACATTGTGTTGCTCCTGAATAATTTGCTCCCAGGGAACCGGGTCAGTAGCCGAGCGCTTACGGTTCGGGTGTGTTTTTAACTCAAGCCACCGCTCGTTATTTTCATCATAGTCGTCCCAGAACGACTTTGGATCGGCAGAGTGGATCAGCACGGGTATTCCCAGCTCACCACATTTCGCCCAAACCGGGTCGATTCTTGGGTCGTCTACAGCTACTCTTTTTCCGGAACCATCAGTCACGCTGAAACCCAGGCTTTTGTAAATTTTCAACCCATTAGCACCCGCTTTCACATCTTCTTCAAGAGAAGCCGCAGCTTTTTTGCCCCATTCAGGGTCGTCGATGCCTGTGAAATCAAGGTTGGTGAAGATAATGAACCTGCTGGGCGAGTTTTTCTTTACGTTGTCCAGCACTTCCAGCAGGTAGCCCCGGCTTCCCCGACCTCTTCCACTCAAATTGACCATCACGCCCATGTTCAGGTCGTCCATTTCCTTCACCAAAGGAGCAAGATCCTGTTGATTCATCCTGAATTGGTGATTGTGGACATCAACAAATGGATACTTCGATTTTGTCAACGGGTGTTCCGGCACCACGAGTGTTGATGGGGGATCATATTTCTCCCAGTCCATGATCATTTCCGTATCCACTTTTTGTGCCGAAGCTTGCGAGAAAACAAAGAGACCAGAGGCAACGGTAAGTAAGAGTTTCTTCATGAGATAGATTTTATAGCATAACTAATTACGAAAGATTGAAAGGCCGGGGCATAACAGCTTATAGGAACGGTATTTAGAGAGTGTGAACTTAGCCGTTTTGAAACTTCGGTGCAAAAGATTATTTTTGTTATATTACTAATAGTTAGTATAACAACAATATACCCATTATGAACATTTTAGATCATTCTCATCAAAACACCATTGAGGCACCGGAGGACTTTTTGCCACTTTTGGGCACCGACTATCTGGAGCTTTATGTTGGTAATGCTTTGCAGGCAGCTCACTATTACAAAACTGCCTTTGGCTTTCAGTCGCTGGCTTTTTGCGGGCTGGAGACAGGTGTGAAGGACAGGACTTCCTATGTGCTGGTGCAGGACAAAATACGCCTGGTGCTGACAACCCCCTTAAAGGCAGATACCGAAATCGGCAGACACATTGATAAGCATGGAGATGGCGTGAAGGTGGTAGCACTTTGGGTGGAAGACGCAGCTAAAGCTTTCGAAGAAACAACGGCAAGGGGAGCAAAGCCATTCATGGAGCCGCAAGTTGAAAAGGACGAAAATGGCGAGGTGGTTCGCTCAGGCATTTATACTTATGGAGACACTGTTCACATTTTTGTGGAAAGGAAAAACTATTCTGGCGTTTTTCTGCCGGGCTTTAAGCTATGGAAGAGCAGCTACAACCCTAAACCCATTGGCTTAAAATATGTTGACCACATGGTGGGCAATGTAGGCTGGGGGGAAATGAATCAGTGGGTCGATTTTTATGCCAACGTGATGGGATTTGCTCAGCTGGTGTCTTTCGATGACAAGGACATTTCTACAGAATACACTGCGCTGATGAGCAAAGTAATGAGCAATGGCAATGGAAGGGTAAAGTTCCCGATCAATGAGCCAGCCGACGGTGCGAAAAAATCGCAGGTGGAGGAGTACCTGGATTTCTATAACGGGTCAGGCATTCAGCACATAGCCGTAGCCACTGATGATATCATTGAAACGGTTACTCAGCTTCAGAACAGAGGAGTCGAGTTTCTAAATGTGCCTACTACCTACTACGATGACCTGCTCGACAGGGTAGGCCATATTGATGAAGATTTGGAACCTTTGAAGAAACTCGGGATCCTTGTCGACAGAGACGATGAGGGGTATTTATTGCAGATATTCACCAAGCCTGTAGAGCCAAGACCGACGATGTTTTTTGAGATCATCCAAAGAAAAGGGGCCAGGTCGTTTGGAAAAGGAAACTTCAAGGCATTATTTGAAGCTATAGAGCGAGAACAAGAGCTAAGGGGGACATTGTAGTTCCCCTACAATTGCCGATACATGCAGAATAAATATGGATTTCTTATTGAAGTAGCCTCCCGCCAAATAAAGCAAGCATTGCAGCGAAAATTGCAACTTTCGGGAGCAGACTTAACGGTTGACCAGTGGGTGGTTCTCGATCAACTATCCGAAGGCCCCAAGTCACAGGTAGCGGTTGTAGAAGCGGTGTACAAAGACCCTCCAACTGTCACCCGTATCATAGACTTGCTTGGACAAAAGGGCCTTGTGGTGAGAAAAGCCGACCCCAATGACAGGAGGAAATTCAGCGTGGGATTAACTGCTGAAGGAGAGGCGCTTATTTCGCAACTCAGACCGGTAGTGGATGACTTTCGAAACCAGGGTTGGGAAGGCCTGAACGAAGAAGACTATGTGCATTTGCATCGTATCATGACCAAAATAGTTCATAACTTCGAGATAGCATCCGCAGCTACACTCATGGATGCCACTGCTATTTCTAATGACAAAGCCGCCTGAGATTTGAGGGTAATATATTCAAACATAGCCCGTTAATTAGGCAGTGTTATGTATAATTATAATCTTTGGTGTATGAAGTATTTTGGTGTAATCGTCTTTTTGTTTTTTCTCAGCTGGGGGGCCTCCGCCCAATCGTCAAGGGAAGTAAATACTGCCCAGAAGCAAGGTTCGCAGTACAACTCCACTCAAAAGATAAAGAAGGTAAAGAAGAAAAAGAAGAGCAAGAAGGACCAGCTTATCGAAGAATACGAGGAGCGGATGAAAGACAATGCCAAGGCCTACAAAAAAGCTTCCAAGGAGATGGAAAAGCCTCAGTATTCCGATCAGTCCTACTTCGGACACAAGAAGCCGCCTAAGAAAAGGCCCCTAGGCAAACGTAAATTTTGCAAGGAATGCGGAATTGTCCATTAATTATATTGCTCTAAAATATTCCAGTCCTGATGATAGCCCATGCAGCACATAGCCAGGTGCATTGAGCATACACTTTTACGCCCGACACTGTCCGACAAAGACATTGACCAATTGGTGTCGGAAGCAAAAACCCATGGCTTCTGTGGAGTATGTGTGCCGCCCTTTTGGGTGAAAAGAGCGCAGCGGGAAATAGGCTCCGCCGATATTCAGCTCGTAACGGTTGTGGGCTTTCCGCTGGGCTACCAGATGACTGAAACTAAACTCGAAGAGGCCAGGCTGGCGTTGAGGGACGGGGCCACAGAAATAGACATGGTAATGAACATTTCTGCTTTCAAAATGAACCACCCCTGGTTCAAAATTGATTTGGCCAAAGTGACGAAGCTGGCTCATGAGCAAGAGGCCATACTGAAGGTGATCATTGAAACGGCCTACCTCACCGACGAGGAAATAGTGAAGGCTGCAACTATTGCCAAAGATGCTGGCGCCGACTATGTTAAAACCAGCACCGGCTTTGCAGGCGCTGGGGCAAAGGCTGAGCATATCAAGCTACTCAGAGAAATATTGCCATCGCATGTGGGCATTAAGGCGTCGGGCGGTATCAAAACTTTGGCTCAAACGCTGGAGCTGATCAATGCAGGCGCCGACCGGATTGGCACTTCGTCTGGGGTGGCTATTGTCAGCGAGCTTTCAAACCCCTCCTGAAATTCGTTCTCATTTATTTGCATAAGGCTGTTTGATTTTTGAATTGGAATTTTCATTTTTCAATCCTAAACCGGCAATTGTCAGATGGTCTGTTATCAAATACGTGTGGTGGGCAAAGTGCAGGGTGTCTTTTACAGAGCCAGCACTAAAACCGTGGCCGACGAATTGGGCGTGAAAGGATGGGTGAAGAATGAGTTGGACGGAAGCGTATTGATAGAAGCTGAGGGCACCAAGGACAAATTGATCGATTTAATGGCCTGGTGCAAAAAGGGACCTCTGCACGCCAAAGTTGACAGTATAGAACGCACTGAGGTTGACTTGAAGCATCACAACGTATTTTTGATCCGGCATTAGGCTACTTTCATGGGCACTATGCCACGTAGTTTGTGCACCCGCACTTCAAATTGGCTATTTAAAAACACCCTCAGCCGGTTTTCTGCAAGTTCGCCTTGTCTCCTGTTCTTACAAAAAACAGTGGCAGCCAGCACAGCTTTAAGAAACTGAGGGTTTTGACCAAATTCGGTGCACCAGATTACAAAACGCTCAGTCCATTCCCTGGAATACTTTTCGAAGTGGCTGCTGCCATCCCAAATGAGCTCAAGCTGGTTGTTGCCATATTTGTACCTGTAGATTCCACACAGAGAAGTGTAGAACGTATGGAGATAGATGAGCTGATTTTTCTCGTAGCTTTCGATCCGCAGCGAGGTGTCATCGTTGAGCCCCAACGGATTATAAACCTGCTGATAGGCACTTTTTGAAATTGATATCAGCTCCGTGAGAAGGTCGGCTTCCAGATGGGCCTGGGCTTGCTTTAATATAAGGTTTTTGTCGTAGGGGAAAAAGCGGTGATCTGTCAACTCCATATGGGCACAAATATAAGCTTTTGAATTTTTACTGCACCAAAAAAGTAGAATTAGAACACGAAAAAATGGAGAACGCTAAAACGGTTCCTGACTGTTTTGCTATTTTATTTTCCACACCTTATCTTAACAATTAATTAACATCCCCTTAATTTTTCAGTCGGCAATAGCGGTCTGGCTATGCGCCGTGAATGTAGAAATTCTTGACTTAAGTTGACCGGCCAGAAGGTTCGGGTCAATTTATCTTTGGCAACACCACTTTATAGCAGGTTTTTATATTAAAGAAACTGATCTGATCAAAAGAATAATTGGAATCTAAAGCATTGTTTAACAAGGCGTTTTGGGATTAATCTTTCGTTAAAATTTAATTTCATTCATATCGAAAAGTTAACGTTTTCATGCTGGTCTGAAAACAAGTATCCTTTAGCTTTGCACCATATTTTATCGACCGTAAAATTTATTTAACAACCAAAAAAACAAATTATGAGGCGAATTTTACAATTGGCTCTTACCCTGTTGATTACGGCTTCGTTTTCGACGGTATTCGGGCAAGGCACCACCACTTCTGCGCTTAACGGGCAGGTAGTGGATGCAAACGGAAGTGCTCTGCCGGGTGCTACTGTTCTTGCTGTGCATACACCTACTGGATCGCAGTATGGTAATGTTTCAGATGTGGAAGGCTACTTCCGTATTTCTGGAATGCAGGTAGGCGGACCTTACACCGTGACCATTTCATTTGTAGGCTACAAGCCCTACCAGCAGTCTGGCGTATTCCTTACGCTGGGACAAACTTTCAGAATCAAGGCGGTTTTGGAGGAAGAAAGCACGCAACTCGAAGGCGTGGAGATCATCGCCAGTGCCAATGATGTGTTCGACGGCAACAAAACAGGCCAGTCGACGATTATTGATGAGGAGTCGATAAATGAATTGCCTACAGTTTCCAGATCTCTTGTGGATTTCACAAGACTCAATCCGCTGGTTAATACCCAGGGTGATGCAATCGAGATTGCAGGAATGAATAATCGCTACAATGCTATCTACATAGATGGTGCTGTGAACAATGATGTATTTGGTCTTGCTTCAAGTGGTACCAACGGAGGCCAAACAGGTGTTTCTCCCATTTCAATAGATGCCATTGAGCAGTTTCAGGTATCGGTGGCACCATTCGATGTTACACAGTCAGGCTTTGCTGGGGGATCGATAAATGCGGTCACCAGAAGCGGAACCAACGAGTTTGAGGGATCAGCATACTATTTTTTCAGAAACCAGAATCTGGCAGGTAAGACGCCTACTGAAGATGCAGATGCAGAAAGAACTAAGCTAGCAGACTTTACTGCCAAAACTTATGGCTTTCGTGTGGGCGGGCCTATCGTTAAGAATAAAGTGTTCTTCTTTGCAAATGCGGAAATGCAGCGAGACGAAACTCCTCAGCCATTTAACGCTTCCAGCTATATTGGTGATGCATCTACTGCAGATATTCAGGCACTGGTAAACAAGCTTAAAAGCGATTATGGCTACGACCCGGGCACTTACACCAACAACGCTGCGACTTTGAACAGCGATAAGTTCCTTGCCAAGATAGACTGGAACCTGAGTCAAAACCACAAACTGTCGGTTCGCCATTCATATGTGAAGGCGGAGAACCTTCAGGCAAACCGTTCCAACTCAAGCACCATCAACTTCGAGAATGGCTCTGTGTTCTTCCCATCTACCACCAACTCAACTGCACTGGAATTGAAGAGCAACTTTGGGGGTAATATGTCGAATCATCTGACTATTGGCGCAACGTTTGTTAATGATGACAGAGACCCTGCAGGAGCTTCTTTCCCTTATGTTGGGATAAACGACGGCGATGGATTTATTCAGTTTGGTAGTGAGCAATTCTCTACAGCCAATCAGTTGAAGCAAGATGTAATTACTGTGACAGATAATTTCCAAATCTTCAAAGGAAAGCACACTTTCACAATTGGTACACACAACGAATTCTACAAGACTTATAACTTATTCATTCGCCAGGCTTTCGGAGCATATCAATACGATAGCCTATCAGGTTTTATGAATGATTTGAATGCAAGGCAGTTTGACGTCAGCTATTCTCTGGTTGATGATGTGGTTGGTGATGGATCAGCCGGTGCTGCTGAGTTCACAGGAATGCAACTTGGTGTATATGGTCAGGACGAATTCCAGGCTAGCGATAAGCTTAAGCTGACTCTGGGTCTCCGTGTGGATATTCCCATCTTCAATGACAACACACTGGAGAACGCAGATTTTAACTCAAATGCTGTTTCAGCAATTGAAGCACAAGGATATGACTTGAAAGGCGCAAAGACGGGTGAATTCATCGGTGCCTCTGTATTGTTTGCTCCACGCTTCGGGTTTAACTACGACGTAACTGGCGACAGATCTACCCAACTCCGTGGAGGCGCAGGTATTTTCAATAGCCGCATTCCTTTGGTTTGGCCAGGTGGCGCTTACAATAACAATGGTCTGACCGTTGGCGGGGACAGAAGCTTCAATGTGCCGTTCAATCCAAATTGGGATGAGCAGCCACGTAATGTTGCACCAGGCCAGGGAGCTCCGTCAGGACAAATCGACTTGTTTGCCTCTGACTTCAAACTTCCTCAGGTGTTCAAAGTTAACGTAGGGGTTGACCAAAAACTTCCCTGGGGTATGGTTGGTTCGTTTGAGGCACTGTTTTCTAAGTTTCTTAACAACGTGTTCTACCAAAACTTGAACATCAAGCCTTCTACCACCAGACTGACTGGTTCGCCCGACGACAGAATCTTGTACAACAGGAGAGACGCCGTAGATGGAACTTACACAGGTATCTACCTTGGAAGCAACACAAGCAAGGGGTACACTTACAACCTTGCTGCATCGGTGAGTAAGCCCTTCTCAAATGGATTTACCACCACCTTGTCGTATACCTGGAACGATGCTTTCTCAGTCTATGATGGCACATCCTCTCAAAATTCGTCTCAGTGGAGAGGTTTGCACTCTGTAAATGGTAGAAACTTCTTCGATGAAGCACCACGCTCTGATTTCTCAATGGGATCCAGGGTAATTGCCCAGGTGTCATATAGAAAAGAATACTTTGGCTTCGGCGCTTCGCAAATCTCGTTGTTCTATAATGGTCAGTCTGGTAGGGTCTACTCTTATATTTACAATGATTCAGGCAACTTGACCAACGAGGACTCAAGAGAAAGAAGCTTGGTTTATATTCCAGCTACTCAAAATGACATCAACCTTGTTGACTATACATCTGGGGGCACTACAGTAACAGCGGCTCAACAGTGGAGCGATTTGGACGCATTTATCAAGTCCGATAAATATCTGAGTGAGCATAGAGGAGAATATGCTGACAGAAATCAGAGCAGATCACCCTTTGAGGGAGTAGTTGACTTCAGATTCCTGCAAGATTTCTATATCCAAACTGCATCCGGAAAAAGAAATACGCTTCAGGTGTCTCTTGACATTTTTAACCTAACCAACCTTGTTAACAAGGATTGGGGGAGAAGATATTTTGTAAGCGACGGCGGCAATTTCCAGAGTGCGGAGCTTCTTAACTTCCAGTCATTCCAGGCCGACGGTACAACTCCTACATTCACTTACAGAAAAGGCGCCGACTACCAACCATGGCAAATCGATGACTCTGGTTTCCAGAGCTCTCGCTGGCAGATGCAGATTGGTGTTAGATATATATTTAAATAATTTACTTCATAATTTGATACAGAAAAGAGGCTCGCCAGAGCCTCTTTTTTTTGTCTTCACGGCTGTTGAAAAATGGAGTGGCCAAAAGAGATTTCTTTGAGTTTGTCAGTAACCGTTTTACTCAGCTCAGTTTTGCATGTTTCTCGAAGAGGCAAACAGACCTTTCCACTTTTCAAGGGGCCATCCATAAGCGGTTACAATTTAGTTACGCTTTAAAGCCATTTATTTACCCTTCAACCCGTTTGCCACAAACAATGAACAAATTGTAATGCACCCCGTTTTTTGGGTGTAATTTTGTCATTTCCGAAAAAATAGAAATCCGCCCTAACGGATCATTCTATCAACCAAACGTATGAAGAAAACTGTAAGAAGGGTACTATTTTATGTAATGGTATTGGTTGTTTTAGTCTACCTGGCCGACCGCAAGTTTCATTTTATTTCAAAGGGAGAGGAGGTCGCTCAGGCTGAGACACGATCTTCAGGAGGATCCCTGCCAGTTACAGCCACCATCATCAAGCCAGAGCCGCTTGATGACAAACTGATTATTACAGGTGCGCTTATTGCTAACGAGGCCGTTGAGATTGCCTCTGAGGTGTCAGGTGTGGTGCAAAAAATTTATTTCAAAGAGGGATCCCGGGTAAAAAAGGGAGACCTGCTGCTGACCTTAAATACCGAAGACCAGGAGGCCCAGCTGGAGAAGTTGAAATTCTCGAAGAAGCTGAGAGAGACCAGCGAATATCGCCAGCGTCAGCTGCTTGAAAAGGAAGCGATTAGTCAGGAGGAATATGACGTGGCATTGACAGAGTTAAATACCGCCTCCGCCGACATCAAAGTACTGGAAGCTCAAATTGCAAAAAGCAAGATCAGGGCACCTTTCAATGGTACCATTGGCTTGAGGTACATTAGCGATGGAGCTTTCATCAACTCAAGCTCCCGAATTGCAAGTTTAATAAACATCAACCCCATCAAGGTAGAGTTCTCCATTCCCGGAAAGTATGGAACAGTGATAAATGATGGAGACCCTATTTTCTTCACAACCGACGCTTCTGAGAAGACATATCAGGGTACCGTTTACGCTGTTGAGCCACAAATTGACCAGGCTACCAGAACCATGAGGATCAGGGCAACCAGCGACAATTCGAAAGGAGAACTGTTTCCTGGGTTGTTTACCAGGGTGGAGGTAGTATTGAACCACAAAGACAATGCTTTGATGGTGCCGTCTATAGCGGTCGTGAATGACCTTGCTGGGCACAAAGTGTTCCTTGAAAGAGGAGGAAAAGTGGTTGAGCAGCCCGTTACCATTGGTATACGTACTGCCAACAGCATAGAAATAATTGAGGGCATTAAGGAAGGCGACACAGTGATCACTTCAGGTTTACTGCAAATCCGCCCGAATTCAGTGGTGGAGATCACCGATTTTAACTAAAACATTAAAACTATGGCAGGTCTATCCAATATCAGTATTAACAGACCCGTGCTGGCGGTGGTAATGTCCATCATTATCATCATTTTTGGCATCATAGGATTCAATTTTCTGGGCATCAGAGAGTATCCTAGTGTTGACCCACCTATTATTTCGGTAAGCACCTCTTATACCGGAGCCAATGCGAGCATCATAGAGTCGCAAATCACCGAGCCCTTGGAAGAATCGATCAATGGAATTGCCGGCATCAAAAGCCTTACGTCAACAAGTAGGGATGGAGCCAGTTCTATCAGGGTTGAGTTTGACCTGGAAATTGACCTGGAAGCAGCCGCCAACGATGTTAGAGACCGGGTGTCGAGAGCGACCCGAAACCTCCCGCCCGACTGTGATCCACCGTCGGTGAGAAAAGCGGATGCTGATGCCATGCCGCTGGTTTTTTTGAATGTGAAAAGTGACAAAAGAACCCTTTTGGGCCTTTCCGATGTAGCAGAGAATATTTTTAAGGAGCGACTTCAGACTATAAAAGGAGTGGCAGCCGTCCAGATTTGGGGCGAGCGTCGCTATTCCATGAGACTTTGGATGGATCCCGCCAAGCTGGCAGCCTACTCGCTCACGCCATTGGAGGTCTTGAATGCAGTGACACGGGACAACGTCGAACTTCCTTCGGGGCTGGTAGAAGGCACAAACATGGAACTTACTGTGAGAACCATGGGCAGGATTTCCACACCGGAAGAATTCAACCAGCTTATCGTCAAAGAGGATGACAACAACGTTGTGCGTTTTCAGGATGTTGGGAGAGCCGAACTGGGACCAGAAAACAACCGGACCATACTCAAAAGAGACGGTGTACCTATGGTTGGCGTTGTGCTTCAGGCGCAGCCCGGAACTAATATCATAGAGATTGTAGACGAGTTTTACAGAAGGCTGGAGTTTATCAAGAAGGATCTCCCCGCCGATATTGAACTCGGGATAGGCTTCGATGTGACTGAGTATGTGAGGAAATCTATCACAGAGGTGCAGGAGACTATTTTCATGGCCTTTGTGCTGGTGGTGTTGATTATTTTCGCCTTCCTGCGTGATTGGCGAACTACGCTAATTCCTGTTGCCACCATCCCAATATCGCTGATAGGCACTTTCTTCATCATGTACCTTGCGGGCTTCACCATCAACGTCCTGACACTCCTGGGCATCGTGCTGTCGATAGGGCTCGTGGTGGATGACACGATTGTGGTGCTGGAAAATATTTACACTAAGATAGAAGATGGGATGTCGCCGCTGGAGGCCGGGCTTAAGGGCTCGACGGAGATATTCTTCGCCGTTATTTCCACCACCGTGGCGTTGGTGGCAGTGTTCATGCCTGTTGTATTTCTCGATGGCCTCACAGGCCGACTCTTCAGGGAGTTTGGGATCGTCGTGGCCGGAGCGGTAATAATATCGTCGTTTGTTGCCCTTACACTTACGCCAATGCTCTCTACCAAAATTCTTAAGAAAAGAGAGAAGAAGCAGTGGTTGTACAGTGTAACCGAACCTTTTTTCGATTGGATGAACGAGGGCTACAACAAATCGCTCGAAAACTTTATGGCCCGCAAATGGCTTGCTTTGGTCGTTCTTGTTCTTTCTTTTGGAGGCATTTATCTGCTAGGTAATAATATCCAAAGCGAGCTATCTCCCATGGAAGACAGAGGTGAGTTCAGGATCAACAGCACCGGGCCCGAGGGTGCCACCTTCGAGTACATGGACGCCTACCTTGATAAGATGCTTGCGTTGATCAGTGAGGCAGTGCCGGAAAAAGAGGCACTCATTAGCATGACCAGCCCCAGCTTTGGATCATCGGGCTCCGTGAATTCTGGAAATGTGAGGGTGATGATGGTTGATCCGTCGGAGCGAACCAGATCGCAGCAAGAGGTAGTAGATGCCATTAGCCCTCTGGTGATGAGAATGACGGAGGCCCGTTCTTTTGTTTCTCAAAGCCAGTCGATAGGGAATAGAAGAGGGGGACTACCTGTGCAATACGTAATACAGGCAACTACCATTGAAAAATTGAAAGAAGTGCTGCCAGCCTTTGTGGATGCGGCAAGTGCCGACGAGCATTTTAATTTCGTTGACCTTGACTTGAAGTTTACCAAGCCAGAGATCAACATAGAAATAGATCGTGACAAGGCCCGTAGTTTGAATGTATCGATTCGGGACGTCGCCCAGACACTGCAGCTTGGCTTGAGCGGCTCCAGATTTGGTTATTTCATCAAAGACGGAAAGCAGTACCAAATAATAGGCCAGGTGGACAGAGAAGATCGCAACGACCCACTCGACCTGAAGGCACTTTATGTGAAGAACCAGGTAGGAGATCTTATTCAGATGGACAACTTGGTAAAGATTACGGAGCAAAGCACGCCACCGCAACTCTATCGGTACAACAGATTTGTGTCAGCAACGGTATCAGCGTCGTTGGTGCCTGGTTATACCATCAAGGATGGTATTGATGCCATGGATGCCATAGCAGCGAAAGTGCTGGATGGCACCTTTCAAACCGAGTTATCGGGCCCTTCTGCAGAGTTCAGAGACTCTTCTTCAAGCTTGTACTTCGCTTTTATATTCGCTCTTATTTTGATTTACCTGGTGCTGGCGGCTCAGTTTGAAAGCTTCAGAGACCCATTTATCATTATGCTTACTGTGCCCATGGCAATTGCAGGGGCATTTCTATCGCTATGGTATTTTGACCAGACACTCAACATATTCAGCCAGATAGGTATTATCATGCTGATAGGTTTGGTAACAAAGAATGGTATCCTGATTGTGGAATTTGCCAACCAACGCAAAGCTCATGACATGGCCGTGGAAGAAGCCATAGTTGGTGCGGCACAGCAACGATTCCGCCCTATTCTGATGACCAGCCTGTCGACCATTCTGGGTATTCTGCCGATTGCTTTGGCACTTGGTGCAGGCTCTGAAAGCCGTGTGTCAATGGGTATCGCCATCATTGGAGGGCTACTATTTGCAACAATACTCACCCTATATGTAATACCTGCCATGTATGTCTACATCTCTGGCAAGGAAAAAAGAATGGCTAGATTTTAATTTTCAAATAATAATATGAATAAAGTGAGGATTGTGTTTTTCGTTCTGGGTGCGCTGCTGCTATCAGAGAGTTTATTTTCTCAGGACATAATGAGCCTGCCGGAAGCGGTCAGGATAGCACTTGAAAACAACTACGACATTAAAATAGCTGACAATACCAGAGAAATTTCTGAAAATGATGTCACACGTGGAAATGCTGGGTTTTTACCTACCGTTGGAGTCACTGCATTTAAGAACTTTGCATCCAATGACACTTATCAGGAGCGAAACGATGCAAATAGGACAATAGTTGATATCCAGGGGGCAAAGTCGGAACAGGCTAGTATTGGTGCCTCATTTAACTGGGTTGTTTTCGACGGATTAGGAATGTTTTATGCTTACGACAGACTGGGCCAGCAGAACGAAGCCAGCAACTTGCTGATGAAGGTAACTATGGAGAACACTGTGGCTGAAGTGCTCTCCACTTACTATACTGTTGCCCTCGAAGTGGAGCGAATCAAGGTGCTAAACAACTCGTTGCAGCTTTCAGAGAGACGACTTGAAATAGCACAGAATAAATATGAAATAGGCAAAGCCAGTAAAGTTGAGTTTCTCGCTGCTCAGGTCGATTTCAATACCGACAAAACTTTACTGATCAATGAGGAACAGCTGCTATACCAGGCCAAGGTAGACCTTAATAGAGTGCTGGCAAGAGATGTCGAGGCAAATGTCGAAGTTGACCAAACAATTGACATCAACGAAAATTTGGTTTTGGGCGAACTGCTTGAATCGGCAAACATGAAGAATCCTTCTTTACTTCAGTCGCAAAGGCAGTTGAACATGGCTCACCTGCAAATGAGGGAATTGAAAAGTGATAGATTCCCAATAGTCTCCCTAACTACAGCATATTCTAAGGGCAATAGCAGCTCGCAGGTTGGCTTTGCTGCTTTGACACGTACAAATGGCTTTAATTATGGCGTTACAGCCAGTCTCAACATCTTTAATGGCTTCAACGTTAACCGTCGTGTACAAAATGCCAAAGTGCAAATGGAGACAGCCGAATACACGATAGCTGACTTAAGACTGTCCCTGGAAGCCGATATCAACAAAATGTACAATCGGTACGTAACCAGCCTTGATCTTATTAATATCGAAAGGCAGAACCTCGAGGTTGCCAGGGAAAACGAAAGTATTGCCTTAGAAAGGTATCAGTTGGGTAATTATACTCCACTGGAGCTAAGAGAAGCCCAAATCAATGCTGTGCAGGCCGAGAGCCGTCTAATCAATGCTGCGTTCTCCACAAAGCTGGCTGAAATTGAGCTGCTTCGGCTAAGCGGAAGCCTGATCACGACATTCTCTGAGTAGGTAGGAAAGCGGGGCAGATAGCGTAGCTTCCCAATTCTTTGATGGTCAGAACTAGCTTTTTAGCAAAAAAAGCCTATTTTAGGTCATGTTTCTTCGCAAACGTAGCCTGATAAACCAGTTGTGCCACCGCACATTTGGCTATCTATTGAGAATACTCCTTTGCTTTCTCCTATGCCTTTTTGCTGCCTGTGGCAGAACTTCCTCCGATTCTAAAGCCATTGACAAAAATAAAAGAGTGGCCGAAGAGGTAGTAGACTTCGACCTTGACAAGATCATGGCCAGAGGGTTGTTAAAGGTCATCATCGAAAACAGTTCTACTAGCTACTTTATCTATAAAGGCCAGCCAATGGGCTATGACTATGAGTTGCTGCGCAGGTATGCCAGGTCCATAGGGGTGAGGCTGCAGTTCATTATTTCTCAGGACCTGGAAGAAAGCTTCAGGAAGCTCAACAGCGGAGAGGGAGATATTCTTGCGTACAACCTTACAGTTACCAAGGAAAGAAAGGAGAGGATTGCGTTCACACATTACCACAATCTTGTCAGACTGGTGCTCATACAGCGAAAACCTGAAAATTGGTATCAGATGAAACTCCATGAGATTGAGGACCAGCTTTTGACGAATCCGGTCGACCTGATTGGCAAAGAGGTTGTTGTGCGCAAAGGCTCGTCATACATAAGCAGACTGGAGAACCTGAGCGACGAAATTGGTGGTGACATTGTGCTTGTTCCGGCTTTTGCCGAGCAGACAACGGAGAACCTGATTCATGAAGTAGCTACCGGAAAAATTCAGTACACGGTTGCCGAAGAAAATGTCGCTCTGCTCAACGCCACTTATTTTCCTATTCTTGATGTTAGCACTGCTATTAGTCTGCCCCAGCAAATCGCCTGGGGCTTAAGAAAAAACGGCAGCCAGTTACAGAAGTCTTTGAATCTCTGGATTGACGGCATGCGGAAGACGGCCGATTACAATGTTATCTACAATCGGTATTTCAAAAACACCAAGACATACACTTTGCTGGCGCAAAGCGACTTTTCTAACCTGAACAGTAATACCATTTCTCCCTACGACGAGCAAATCAAAGCTGCGTCTCATGAGCTGGGCTGGGATTGGAAGCTGCTGGCTGCGATGGTGTTCAAGGAATCTCAGTTCAAACCTAAAGCAAAATCGTGGGCCGGAGCTGTCGGACTGATGCAGCTGGTTCCTGATACCGGCGAACTGTATGGAGCGAAAGACCTCACCAACCCCGCTCAGAATATAAATGCTGGCGTTAAGTACCTGCTTTGGCTCGACAAACTGTGGACTAAACGGATTCCCGACAAAAAGGAGCGGATAAAGTTTGTTTTGGCCTCTTACAATGTTGGCCAGGGCCACGTGATTGATGCGGTCAAGCTCACTGAGAAGTATCACGGAGACGCTGCGAGTTGGAACGACGTGTCGGAGTATCTTCTGAAAAAATCGGAACCGAACTATTTTAACGACCCTGTGGCCGAATTTGGTTATTGCCGTGGAGCCGAGCCGGTCAATTACGTGGCCGATATCTTGTCACTGTTCGATCAGTATTCTCAAATGATTTCAGTGTAGGTCAGGAAAATAGCTTGCTACAATCTTTGCAGAAGAAAGACAAAGCGGAATGCCACCGCCCGGGTGCACACTGCCACCACAGAAATAGAGATTTTTTACCCGCCTGCTCTTGTTGGGGTGGCGAAGGAAGGCAGCAAATCTGTTATTAGAACTATTGCCGTAAAGTGCTCCCTGTGAGGACGATGTTTTTGACTCAATCCTGATGGGGTCTAGCACGGCTTCTTCCTCAATCAGTTTCGCTATGTCGGTTTTCAAAACCCCCGAAAGCTTTGTAAGGATGTGTTCCTTAGCCCGAACTTTTAGCAGCTCCCAATCTTGCCCCGAATTGTGAGGAACGTTGATCATAACAAACCAGTTTTCGCAACCGGCTGGCGCATCGCCAATCACTTCCTTTGATGTGATGTTTACATATACTGTAGGGTCGGCATAAATGTCACCCTTGGAGAATATGTGATCAAACTCTTTTTGATAGTCACCGCTAAAGAAAATATTATGGAGATCGAGCTCCTTAAAGTTCTTTTTAA
Source organism: uncultured Imperialibacter sp. (assembly GCF_963974565.1). Classification (NCBI taxonomy): domain Bacteria; kingdom Pseudomonadati; phylum Bacteroidota; class Cytophagia; order Cytophagales; family Flammeovirgaceae; genus Imperialibacter; species uncultured Imperialibacter sp. Next base: position 101,082 of record NZ_CAXBCJ010000003.1, read on the forward strand.
TTCCCCAGTAGAAGATAAGGGCCGAGCTGGATTTTGGCTGGTTCAAAAGTCTGGCTGGTGCTTTTGTGTCCGGGAGCAAGCGCTTGTAGGTGGCCACCATGTCCATATTGCTAACTATGTTGTCAAATGGATGATCCTGGCCGTTGACTCTGAGTCCAGTTACCTTGCCGCTCTTTAGATTGATTTTCTTCACCGGGCTATTGAAGCGAAATTCTACCCCACTCTCTTTCGCAAGGGTGAAAAGACTTTCTGTAATTTGGTGCATGCCTTTTTCTGGGATAAATGCACCCACCCCAAACTCCAGATGGGGAATGATATTCATCGTAGCTGGCGTTAAATATGGACTGGAGCCATTGTAGGTCGCATACCTGTTAAACAGTTGTGTGGTTTTGTCCTTGGCGAACCTTTGCCGGTTGGCAGCGTGCATAGTCCGGAAAAGGTCAAGCTTGTGAAGCACTTTGTATGCCTTAAACGCTTGCCTATTGAAAAATGTCTTGACATCGTGCAATGACCTGTGAATAAAGAGGTCAGCCAGGTGGTCGTATAGAAAGGAGCTGTGCTTGAGAGCAGCCAGTGTATTTGCAGTTGGTTCCCCAAGCTTGTCTTCGAGTTCAGTCGCCAGTAGCTGTGGGTTGGCAGAAGCCTGCAGAGAAATCCCATCATCGAAGAAGTAATTAGCGGTGTTAGAGAGTTGCTTATAGCTGAAGTGATTTTTTGGATCTTTTTTTGATATTCTGAATAATTCATCGACATAATCTGGCATTGTAAACAGGGAAGGACCAGCATCAAATCTATATTTCCCAAGCCTGAGTTCAGTCAATTTGCCTCCCGGATAATCGTTTCCATCAAAAATTGTGACCTCATACCCTTTGTTAGCCAACCTGATACCCGCAGCCATGCCCGCAATACCCGCTCCAATAATTCCGACTGTTTTTTCCATTAAATGTATTTTCTTAGTAACATTAAAGCCGGGCCTAGGTTATGACCTGAGCGCAATTTTTTAGCACAGTAAAATTTTACTAGAAAAAATTATATTTTTTATAAGATAGTTTCTAAAAATTGGTTACCTTTATTTTGTAAGGCGTATTAATCGATGATGTAAAGACAACCAGCAGTTAGAATACTACTTCAAATGAACGCAATTAACGACACCATGTCTTACGCCATCGACCGATTACAGCAGGAATACCAGAGGTACCGCCCTGCCAAGCTTACTCTTGAGCAATTTACTTATTTGGTTCAAATGTTTCCTTCGCTACTTGTTTCTATGAGCGATGGGGTGTTGGACAAAGAGGAATGGGATGCTGTGCTAAGGGCCGCCGAAAACCTAGGCAAGAACCTGGCAGCTAGCCCCGACGAAGTCGAATCCCTTTCCGATGTGTACAAAACAGAGTTTCGCTACCTTATTGACAATAGCGAACGCTGGAGAAAGAAATTTATTAATGCACTGAATGACTTCCTTAAGGAAGACCCAACAGCAAAGGATTTGGTACTGGAATCAATGTACCTGTTTGCCAATGCTACTGACGGGATTTCAAGTGCCGAGCAAAAATTGATTGACGAATTGTCAAGCAGGCTGGATTTAAATAACTAGTCCAGCCAACCAACGATTTTTTCCAGGTCGATAGCTTCCGGAGGTGTGCTCATTGGGTACACCTCCCTTATTTTACGCATAACCGACTCTTGCCTGTTGCCCTGCTCAAGTGCCTTGCTATAAGGCATGTTCGAAAATGTCACCATTGTGTAAAGCGGAGTCCATTTGTCCGGGTATTTTTCGTGAATCCTCGCTTCCAATTTTTTTTGCCAGATAAAACCGGCGTCTGCTACCTTGTCACGCATCTCAATAAAGTTGTCATTAGCAAGCTTGGCAATGGCGTCAGTATTTGGCTTGCGTGACTTTTCGAATGTCTGAAATACTGTTTCCCAGTTTGGGTATTCAGCATCTATAATCTCATCCAGTAGCCGACAGTCTTCGAAACCTGCATTCATTCCCTGCCCAAAGAAAGGAACAATGGCGTGTGAAGCATCGCCAAGCAGCAGGCTTCTTTTCTTACTCCAGGGGTAACACCGTATAGTGACAAGAGAAGAGGTTGGGTTAGTGAAAAACTGATCAATGAGGTTAGGAATTACCGGTAGTGTATCGGGAAAGACTTCGGAAAAGAAAGTAGCGACTTTTTCAGGGGAGTCTAGTGCTTCAAAAGATGACTCTCCTTCAAATGGAAGAAAAAGGGTGCAGGTAAAGCTCTTGTCGATGTTGGGCAGGGCAATGAGCATGAATTTGCCCCTCGGCCAAATGTGGAGGGCGTTGGGGTCAATCTGGAACTCCCCGTTTTTCCCAGCAGGAATGTTTAACTCTTTGTACCCATGTGGCAGGTAGTCTTGCATAAAGTTGAACCTGTCTGAATGTAAAAAAGAGGCCCGAAGAACAGAGTAGGCACCGTCAGCCCCAATAATAATGTCACCACCATGCTCCTTTGGTTTTCCACCTGTTGAGAAAGACAGCACAGAGTTATCGATGTCGGCCCGCTCACATTTGTGTTCAAACCTGAAGGATGCACCGGCGGCTTCTGCTTCACCAATAAGGTATTCGTTCAACAAACCCCTCGACACTGAGTTGATAGCCTGGTTGGCCTTTCCGTAAGGCTGAAAATGAACCTGCGAGTCTAATTGGTGAATCATACGACCATGCATAGCCAGCATCACCTGGTCGAGGTTCCTGGTAACCCCTGCTTTTTCCAAAGCCAGCAGACCCCTGTCGCTTAAAGCGAGATTGATGGATCTTCCCCCTAAAACATCGTTTTTTCTTGGGTCAGGGCGCTTTTCAAAAACTTCTACTTTGAAACCCTTCTTAGCTAAAAAAATGGACAGCAGCGAACCAACCAGCCCCGCACCCAGGATCAGTATTTTTTCTTTAGCCATGTTTTATTGATGCTAGCTTTAAAAGTTCTTCCTTAAGAATTTCAACAAACTGAAAGACCTCCTGAAAGGTATTGTATAATGGAGCGGGCGCTATTCTTATGACGTTCGGCTCCCGCCAGTCCGCAATAACTCCCCTTCTTTGGATAGCATTGAAGACCTCTTTGTTCCCATTGGTAATGAACAAACTCAACTGACTACCCCTTTCTTCAGGATTGGAAGGCGTAATAATTTGAACAGTTTCGTCGTCCTTATTAAGCTCCCTGAGTAAAAACTCCAAAAAACCCGTGAGGGCCACACTCTTCTTCCTCAGCTCATCAATGCCTGCTTTTTCAAAAATATTCAGCGAGGCCATGTGAGCCGCCAGCAGTAATACAGGGGCATTGCTTAATTGCCAGCCGTCGGCATTGGGTGTTGGATCAAACCCCTTTTTCATCTTAAATCTCTCCTGTTCATTATGTCCCCACCAACCACCAAAGCGATTCAAATCCTTATTGGCGGCATGTTTTTCATGGATATAAATTCCAGAAATGCCTCCCGGACTGGAATTCAGGTATTTGTAAGAACACCAGGTCGCAAAGTCAACCTCAGCATCATGCAAGGACATCGGCACATTCCCCATGGCATGGGCCAAATCGAAGCCCGCCAGCGCTCCGACCTCATGCGCTGTTTTGGTAATGGCAGCCATGTCGAAAAGCTGGCCGGTGTAGTACTGTATCCCACTGAACAGCACCAAAGCAAGTTCGTCTCCGGCTTTCGAGATTTCATTTACAATATGACCCGTAGAGTAAAGATTGGTGTCGACATCCGGCTCTACTTCTATGATGCACTCTTCCGGGTCGTAGCCATACCATTTCAAATGGCTTTCCAGGGCATATTGGTCAGAAGGGAAGGCGCCCTTCTCCATCAGAATTTTTCTCCGCAACCCCTGAGGTTGGTAAAAGGTCACGAGCAGCAGGTGCAAGTTTACGGTTAAGCTGTTCATGGCAACGACTTCATGCTCTTTCGCCCCAACGAGGCGGCTCAGCGTTTTCCTGGCTTGTTTGTGATAGGTCATCCAGGGTGTCGCTCCCTCAAAGTGACCTTCTACCGCAAAATGTGCCCAATTATCCATTTGCTCTGCAATGCTATTCGCTGCAGCTTTTGGCTGGAGACCAAGTGAGTTCCCACAGAAGTAGATACAATCCTTTCCATTTCTTTGAGGAATTTTAAATAGAGATCTGAATGAATGGAGGGGGTCATGTTCATCAAGCTCCCTGGCGAAGCTGAGAGAATGTTTATAAGGAATACTCATCTATTTTCTGGCTAAAGTTGTCGATAGAACTCTACAGTCAATGTGTTAATTTGGTTGCGTACAACAATGGCGGACTGTCCGGGGCACACCTTCATTTATCGTTTGTCAGAGACAAAAATAGGCAAATTAGGAAGCTTGGAGCGACGGGAGCTGCTATTATTCACGCCTTTGCTAATTTGTTTTGCTGGATGCCCAGCCAGTTGAGGGCGTTTTTGTGAAGTAACTTCTGCCGGGTGCTCTTCGAATACGGCATTGACTGTATAAGTTTGCCAGGCTCATGCTCACCCAAAGGGAAAGGGTAGTCCGACCCCAAAACGATGTGATCCTCGCCGACCAGCTTCACCAGCATGTCCAAAGCCATTTGATCATAAACCAGCGAGTCGAGGTAAAATTTACCTATATAATTTCTCGGGTTAACCGGGTTGTCAACAGCACAAAGGTCGGGGCGAACGTTGAAGCCATGCTCAATTCGGCCGATGGTTGAGGGAAATGAACCCCCTCCGTGGGCAAAGGCTATTCTAAGGTTTGGAAGCCTTTCGAAAACTCCCCCGAAAATAAGTGAGCAAATGGCCCTGGAGGTTTCTGCGGGCATGCCCACAAGCCAGGGCAGCCAATACTTTGGCATGTCCTCTTTGCCCATCATGTCCCATGGATGAACAAACACCGAAGCGCCCAGCTCTTCCGCTGCCTGAAAAACGGGGAAGAGCTCCTCTGCATCCAGGTTGAGCTTATTTACGTGTGTGCCTATCTCAATCCCGTGCAAGCCCAGTTGCTTCACGCACCTTTCCAGTTCCTTCACTGCGAGCCTGGTGTCCTGTAACGGCAGGGTGGCGAGGCCGATATATCTGTCGGGATATTCCTGCACAATGGAGGCTATGTGATCGTTCAGCAGCATCGAAAGATCATGGGCATCTTCTGCCCTGGCCCAGTAGTTAAACATCACTGGTACAGTCGACAGCACCTGCACGCCTACTCCATGTTGGTCACATTCATGAATTCTCCTTACCGGATCCCATGTATTGTCTTCTACCTCCCTGAAAAATTTATTATCGATCATCATGCGGGCGCAGCAAGGCTTGTGGTGCTCAAGCCTGATCCACCCCCCATAGCCATACTTTTCCTTCAAATCCGGCCATTTCTCCGGTAGAATATGGGTGTGTATGTCTATTTTGAAATCAGTATCCACTTTAACACAAAGTTAGGCTCTTGCTGGCGGCTCCATCACCGTGCCGCAGTTGTCACATGTTCTTTTTTCTTCGCTCTCGTAAAATTCCTGCATGATTGGGGGCAGTTGCGAAACGATGTCAGTAATTACCTCAAACTTCTCATGGAGTTTGTGGCCACACGCTTCACAAAACCACATGAAGCCATCCTTGTGTTTTTCTCCCCGGTACACTTCCATTACCAGCCCCACAGTGTTGGCGGGCCTTTGCGGGGAGTGCGGCACTCGGGCAGGCAGCAAGAAAATGTCTCCTTCCTTAATGATCAGGTCAAGCGGCCTTCCATCTTCTATTATTTTCAGTTTTATATCTCCTTCTACCTGATAGAAGAATTCTTCCGTTTCATTATAGTGATAATCCTTTCGGGAGTTAGGGCCCCCAACTACCATCACTATAAAATCATCGTTTCCTTTATAAACTTGTTGGTTTCCTACCGGAGGCTTTAACAAATGTCGATTTTCATCTATCCAACCTTTAAAATTGAAGGGTCTTTTAATAGTCATAGCTAAACGAATAATGTTTTCGTATTTTTCTAAAAATAACGAATAATACCCATTTAGGAAAAGGTAGTATTACGAGAAAACGGTAACAATAACTAAACTATGGATTTAGATTTAAAGGGAAGGAAAGCTTTGGTTTGTGGCAGCACCCAGGGAATTGGCCTTGCCAGTGCGGTTGAGTTGGCCAGGCTTGGCGCTGAAGTCACACTTCTGGCCCGAAATGAGACAGCCATGAAAAAAATTGTCGCTAGCCTGGCTGCTGAAAACGGGCAGTCGCACAATTACCTCTCGGCAGACTTCAGTAGCCCCTCTAGTGTTGAGGTGGCCGTCACAGCTGCTATCAACCGGGGAGCTCGCTATGACATACTGATTAATAACACCGGAGGGCCTCCGGGCGGGCCATTGCTCGATGCAAATTATTCGCAGGTGTTTGATGCCATGGAGGCGCACCTGCATTGTAACCATATACTTGTGCAGAAGCTATCGCAGGGGATGAAGGAAAAGAAGTTTGGCAGAATTGTTAATGTAATAAGCACGTCGGTGAAAATACCCATCAGCGGTTTGGGTGTGTCCAATACCGTGAGAGGAGCGGTAGCAAGCTGGGCAAAAACCCTTTCGCTTGAGCTGGCGCCTTTTGGGGTAACGGTAAACAATGTGTTGCCGGGCTTCACTGAAACTGAGAGACTCTTTTCCCTTATCAGGTCCAAGGCTGAAAAAGAAGGGAAGTCGGAAGAAGAAGTGGCCAGGTCGATGAGGATGGAGGCACCTGCGGGGCGTTTTGGCACGCCGGAAGAAATTGCATCACTTGTCGCTTTTTTGGCTACGCCTGCTGCCGCTTATATTAACGGTACAAGCATTCCTGTGGACGGAGGAAGAACTGGCTCTATTTAATATGAAGCAACCTATTGTCGACCTTCATTGCGATTTGCTGTCTTATCTGTCGTCAGTGCCAGGTGCTGGGGTTGATAAAGCAGCAGAATTTGGGGCTGCTGTTCCGCACTTAAAGGCTGGTAATGTTAAGCTCCAGGTAATGGCCATCTACACCGATACCAAAGCAGGAAGTAGTGCGGCTGGCGAAAAACAGCGAAAGCTTTTTGACGAGCTCCCAACTCTCTCGAACGGGTTTTTCAGCTGTTTTACGAGCAATGCACTTTCTCCGGAAGCATTGGATAACCAACCTGGCAGCTACGCCTGGTTGGCAATAGAAAATGGATCAGCCTTTTGTGAAGAGGACGAGAGCCTCAGCGCAGGCTTGCTCCGGCTGGAACAGTTGGTGGCATTGTCAGGGCCACTGGCCTACATTATTATGACTCATCACTATGAAAATCGTTTTGGAGGCGGCAACTATTCGGATGCGGGGCTGAAGGCCGATGGCGAGGTGCTGCTTGATTTTCTGGACGGAAAAAGGATTCCGGTTGATTTGGCACATACGAGCGACAAGCTGGCTTACGGCATTCTGAATTATATCGACAAAAGGAGCCTGAATGTCCCGGTGTTGGCTAGTCACTCCAACTTTCGAAACGTTCACAGCCATGTCAGAAACCTTCCGGATGAGCTGGCTATGGAGCTCATAAGACGAAATGGACTGATCGGCATCAATTTTCTGCGCAACTATATCAACGACACCGACCCCGGAGTGTTATACGATCACATTGACCATGGCATAGAGCTTGGGGCGCAGCACCTTCTGGCATTTGGCGCCGACTTCTTTTATGCATTGAATCATCCTGACCCGTCTCGTTACCCAATCTATTTTCAAGGACAGGACAACGCCTCCTGGTATCAAAAGATTCTGGCCGAAATAAGGGAGACAGGAGCGAAGCATTTTGAAGAGGGGATTGCCTATAAGAATGCGATTGGTTATTACTCGTCATTGAAGTGAAGAAGTTTGCCAACTATATCGACGGAAAGCTTGTGCCCTCAACGTCAAAGGATTATCTGGACAACTTTAATCCGGCGACAGGCGAAGTCTGCAGTTTGCTGCCCGACAGTTGCCAGGAAGACGTTGAGGAGGCAGTAGCCGCAGCAAAAGGAGCATTTCCGAAATGGTCTGGCCTCTCCCCCGAGGATCGGTCTCAGTACCTTATTAAAATTGCAGAAGCTGTGGAGAAGTGCCAGGCCGAGCTTGCTCTTGCCGAAACAACCGACACGGGAAAGCCCCTTTGGCTTTCAAATGCCATGGATATTCCCAGGGCTGCTGCTAATTTCCGTTTTTTTGGGCACGCCATTACCCAATTTGCTTCCGAGTCGCATCTGGTCGACGGTGTTGCACTGAATTATACCCGACGTGGTCCCCTTGGCGTGGTTGGGTGCATTTCTCCCTGGAATCTGCCCCTGTACCTCTTCACCTGGAAGGTAGCGCCGGCATTAGCTGCCGGCAACACCGTGGTTGCCAAACCGTCAGAGCTCACTCCCCACACGGCCTCCCTGTTGTCAGAAATTTGTATAAAGGCCGGACTGCCTCCTGGCGTCCTGAATATAGTACACGGGGCCGGCGGCAAGGTTGGTCAGTCCATCGTCCAACACGACGAGGTCAAGGCCGTGTCGTTTACAGGAGGCACTGCTACAGGAAGAAAGGTTGCTCTTACAGCTGCCGAGACGTTTAAAAGAACATCCCTTGAGCTAGGGGGAAAGAACCCAACCATCATTTTTGAAGATTGTGATTTTGATTTGGCTGTTGAGAGCGCTGTTCGGTCATCCTTCACCAACCAGGGCGAAATATGCCTTTGCGGTTCGAGAATTTATGTCGAGGAAGGTATTTATGAGAAGTTTTTGGGTGAGTTTGTAAAACAGGTCGACGCTTTGAAAGTGGGCGACCCATTGGACGGTGACGTAAAAGTAGGCGCCCTTGTCTCTCAACATCATCAGCAGAAGGTGCTGCAGTATGTAGCGCTTGCGAAGCAGGAAGGTGGACACATTTTGTGTGGCGGCGACAGGCAAGTCGTTGTTGGCCGATGTGAGAGGGGCTATTTTGTGCAACCTACTGTAATTGCTGACTTGCCAAACTCATGCAGGACAAACCAGGAGGAGATATTTGGGCCAGAAGTAACCGTTCAATCGTTTAAAGGGGCCGATCAGGCCATCAGCCTGGGCAACGAGTCATCATATGGTCTGGCGGCGAACATTTGGACGTCGGACCTGAAGATGGCACACAATGTTTCTCACAAGCTGCATTTTGGAATTGTCTGGGTCAATACCTGGCTTTTGAGGGACCTTCGCACCCCTTTTGGCGGGATGAAGAATTCTGGTTTGGGTAGAGAGGGTGGCTTCGAGTCGTTGCGGTTTTTTACCGAAGCCCAAAACATTTGCATCAAACTATAAAAAGAAAGGCCTCAATTGAGGCCTTTGATTTTTTACGAGTCGATGGTGATCGATTAAACAGCTTCGCCTTCTGGCTTAAGTTTGTTGATTTTGAATGGCTTACGCTCCTTATGTCCGCAGTAAGAGCATTCGTAATATTTCATCATTTCGCCGTCTTCATCATTAGTAGCCGTCCGTGTAACTTCTTCTTTCATCACCCTCAGGGTTTGGTAGTTACACTCGCTGCACTGTAGTGCATGCAGTCGACCATTGTACTTTTCAATCTTCACATAACCTGACACTTCATCAATCCAAACGTCATAGTCTACAGAGAAGGCAAGTTCTTCAGCCTGCATACCTTCGTCAAGGTATTCATCTTCCTCTTCTTCGCTCAGAAGCTTCATCTTACGACCATCAGGAGAAAGCCTTGGAGAGTATCTCAATTTCTTAAGACGCTTCTCAATATAGAAGGGGTAGTAAAACTTAAGTACGTTTTGAACAACCACGCCAGCAATGATACCAAGCATGGAACTAACGAATATCCTTACGAAGAACCAAAGAACACCTGTTTGATCAACCAGTGTGTTTGAATACAGAGCAGCACCAATGATTATAAGAAGAAAAGCATACCACAAAAAGTTAATCTCGTTTTTGTTGATATAGTCATATTTAGTTTTCTTATCACCGATAGAAGCTAATCTGAGGAAATGATAAATAAGGACAACTAAACCGATAGCAACTAAAGCATAAGCCCCATATTTCCCATAGGTGTTCCAAGCTTCAAGCAGACTAGGTGAAATTTCTTGCATAGCGATTCGACGTTAATAGGTTCAAAAGTAAGTTTTGTTCGATGTAAGGTTTATGTGGCAATTAAATAACTCTTTCGTTGTGAGAATTGCACATTTACAGTATTGCAATGTACAAATATATTTAATTCAGCATTTATTCAATCTTATAAACAGCTAAAATTAAAAAAAAATTGACGGCAACCAAAAGTATTAGACTGCCGGGGCAGGTCGTTTTGGGCTACTGGTCAATGTAATATGCTAATCAAAAAGGCAGGCATAGCTGCTTGACTTTCTTGTGGAAAGCAGAAATAGCACTCTCTTTCGCAACTTTTTGACGAAAATCTGGTTCAATAGTAGAAATACCTATTATTAGGTATGGAATTTGCAGGTGGTTATTGGTACCTTTGGGTAGTTTATTGACTCTTCAATTTCATTACCCCAAAGCCAACCATAATTATTTAGAATACCTCAATATAAATTGGGAGTATAGATGTTGTTAGCAACCCAAATTTTTAACCCTAAGGGCAATTAGGCCTCTGTTTGTTATCAAAGTGTAATTTTTTTGTAAAATCTCATTTGACCTGATAAAAACGTTGGTAAAATTTAAAAATAGCATTAACTGGGTATAAACTTTAATTTTTACGATATAATTCATAATCTTGCAAACCAATTCAAATTATTTAACCATGAAAAAACTATTTAGAAATTTATTGTTCTTTAGTGCAATCGGATCTGTAGCCATTTTGGCAAGTTGCGGTGGTGACGAAGAAGAGCCGCTACCAGCTGCACCTTCAATTACTGTTACTGTTTCAGGTGATGCAGAAGTGTCTGGTTCAGAAATTACAGCTATCACTGGAGATGAGGTGTCGTTTGCTGTAACTATTACAGCCCCTGGAGTGTTCAACACATTGAACATCACGCCTTCCGTTGACGGTGTTGCTGGAACCCCTACTGTATTTACGAGAAACTCAACTGAGGTAACAAAAAATGCTGATAATACAGAGGCATCTATTACGATTACCTACACTTTTGAGGAAGAAGATGAGGACACAGAAATTACGTGGACGTTTGAAGCTGTAGACGACAGTGACCAAACAGCAACGAAGGAATTTACAGCAACTGTAAGTGCGCCTCCTTCTCCTGAAGCAAGGGCTTACACTGCAGTATTGCTTTCAGCTCCACTAGGAGATAAGTCTGCTGATGGGTTCTTCTCTTCAAACACCGGCTTAGTGTATTCTCCTGCCGATGTAACTGGAACTAGTGCTGCTATTTCTCCAAACATTGATTTCGGTTACTACTACGGTGCTACTGATAAAGCTAGTTTAGCTTCTCCTAAGGCTTACTCTTTGTTATCAAACGCTGGCTTCACTGCTCAAGTGGCTGGTTGGGGAACTCTCAATGAAACGATGCTGAAGAAGACTACGTTAACAGCAGCAGCTTTTACGGAGGTGACTACCTGGGCTGACCTTGATGAAGTGTATACTGCGGCTACTGATGCCGCTGCCGGAGTGAAAACTACTCTTGAAGCGAATCAGGTGTTGGCGTTCAAAACAGCTTCAACCAAAACTGGTGGTAGCAAGATAGGCTTGATCCTTGTGAAAAGTATCACCGCTGGTGATGGCGTAGCAGGTAAAATCGAGCTTGAGATTCTTGTTCAGGAAGACGCTGAATAATTAGCTCAATTAGAAAATACTTTAGCAAAGGCCATCTCGTAGGGGTGGCCTTTCTTTTTTTACGCCAGCGAACCCAGCGCCGCTTTGCACGCTTCCGGCTTCTCATACATGCCCATGTGGGCCGTCTCCTCCAAAAGCACAAACTGATCAGACCTAACCATTTCCTTCATCAGCAGACTTTGTTCTAATGGCACGGCACCGTCTTTTTCACCGGCAATGATGAGCTTTGGCTGGCCAAACATTTTAAGCACTTCGCTTCTTTCGGGCCTGTCCCGCATGGCAGCAGTGTAGGCAGTCAGGGTATCAAGCCTGGTTCCTGCTGCCAGGTCAACCACTTGCTGCACAATGCCCGGGTTCTTTCTTCTGAAGAGGCTGTGGAAAAGGCCAGGGACAAATTCAGTGGTAAAGCTTTCTACTCCGCTTTTGTTGACGTAATCAACCACCTTGTTTCTTGTTGCCTTCTTTTCAGGTGAATCAGCAAAGACAGTAGAGTGAAACAGACACAGGCCACTCAGGCTATTCCCATATTTTTCTGCCAGGGCCAGCGCCACATAGCCTCCCAGTGAATGCCCGACAACAATTGGTTCAATCTGTTCAGGTTCAATCACCTGATGGTAAATAACCTCAGCCACCCAATCGATGGAAAGTGGGTGGGCTAGCTCTAAATTGCTCCTCCCAAACCCGGGAAGGTCTACGAGATAGATTGTTCTGCCTGGAAAAGCCGACAGCATGTTTTCCCAGATGCTGTGGTCTTCGCAAAAACCGTGAAGCAAAAGTAAGGGAGATTGATTCGAAGATGGTAGTTCTTCGAGGGGTAGTTTCTTTACAAATAGGGCCATACGGCCAATATAGTAAGATTATTTTAGTACGCCGGACAGCTCAAGCAGTTTGATGGCTGCCTCATAAATTCCCTGCGTATCAAAGCCGCATTCGTGGTGCAATTCATGCTGCTCTCCGTGCTCAATCACATCGTCAGGGATTCCGAGCCGCACAATTTTGGACGTATAACCGTTGTCGGCCATAAACTCGATGATGGCACTTCCAAAGCCGCCTTGCAAGCAGCCATCCTCAACGGTGATTACGTATTTGTGACTTTTGAAGATCTCATGCAGCATCGCTTCATCCAATGGCTTCACAAACCGCATATCGTAATGGGCTGCATCCACATGATCTTCTTCTAACATATGGCATGCTTCAGTGGCATAATTCCCAATGTGCCCAAGGGTTAGTATAGCCAGGTCACCACCTTCTCTAAGCTTTCTTCCTTGCCCGATAGGTATTTCTTTGAAAGGTGTTTTCCAATTAGGCATTACGCCGTTGCCTCTTGGGTACCTGATGGTGAATGCGCCTTCTTTTTGCAACTGGGCAGTGTACATCAGGTTGCGCAGCTCCTCTTCGTTCATTGGCGACGAAACGACCATATTCGGAATGCAACGCATGAAGGCGATATCGTAAGCCCCATGGTGCGTTGGGCCATCGGCTCCTGAAAAGCCCGCCCTGTCGAGGCAAAAAACGACCGGCAAATTTTGAAGGCAGACGTCGTGGATCACCTGGTCGTAAGCACGTTGCATAAATGTGCTGTAGATATTGCAGAAGGGTGTTAACCCCTGCGTGGCCAGGCCGGCCGAGAAAGTTACCGCATGCTGCTCGGCAATGCCTACATCAAAAGCCCTGTCTGGCATGGCTTTCATCATGATGTTCATGGAGGAGCCAGACGGCATCGCTGGCGTGATCCCCATTATTTTTTCGTTCTTTTCGGCCAGCTCAACAAGTGTATGCCCAAACACATCCTGATACTTAGGTGGCTGAGGCGCATCGTAAACCTTCTTGTGGATTTCTCCTGTCAGCTTATCGAACTTGCCCGGTGCATGCCATTTTGTTTGGTCTTTTTCCGCCAAAGCGAAGCCCTTGCCTTTCACCGTAACACAATGCAGAATCTTGGGCCCGGGAATGTCTTTCAGGTCATTGAAAATCTGAGCCAGATGGGTGACGTCGTGGCCGTCGACCGGGCCAAAATATCTTAAGTTGAGGGATTCAAAGAGGTTACTGCTCTTTATCAAAAAGCCCTTCACGCTGTTTTCGACTTTGGAAGCAATTTCCTGGGCGTTTGGCCCAAATTTGCTGATTTTTCCGAGGATGTTCCACACCTCATCTTTCACCTTGTTGTAGGTGTGGGAGGTCGTAATGTCAGTTAGGTAATCCTTTAGAGCGCCCACGTTGGGGTCTATCGACATGCAATTGTCGTTCAGCACTATCAGCAGGTTGCTGTTCGCTACGCCGGCGTGGTTCATGGCTTCGAAGGCCATTCCACCAGTAAGGGCACCGTCGCCTATCACTGCTATATGTTGCTTCTGGTTTTCTTTTTTGTAGTGGGAAGCCACTGCCATACCGAGCGCTGCAGAAATAGATGTTGAAGAGTGACCTACCCCAAAGGCGTCATATTCACTTTCCTTTCTTTTAGGGAAGCCAGATATCCCACCATAAAAACGGTTGGTGTGGAATACGTCCTTTCTTCCAGTGAGAATTTTATGCCCGTATGCCTGATGTCCCACGTCCCAGACCAGCTGATCGCTTGGCGTATTAAAAGCGTAGTGAAGAGCAACGGTTAGTTCTACAACCCCAAGGCTGGCTCCAAAATGCCCACCATATACTGACACATTGTCGACAATGAATTGACGTAATTCATCTGCCAGCTGAACTAGCTGTGATGGGTCAAGTTTTCTGACGTCAGAAGGATAATTGATAGTGGAAAGAAGCTCGCCGGGCTGTATCAGCATACTATTCGCAGGTTGTGATATAAGGTAATCAACTAACCAGTTCCTTAAATGTTTATTGTAACTATTGAATCTTTATGAGTCAATCAAGTTGGCAAAGGTACATTTTTTTGACTAAAGGCTTACTATTATTTATTGAGTTGATAAATTTGATGCTACCTTACTGAAAATGGATATCTCACAAACCGATTCTTCAAAGTTTGAAATCAAATTGCCATTGTTCGAAGGGCCGTTTGACCTGCTCTTGTTCTTTATTGAAAGAGACGAACTGGATATTCATGATATTCCCATCTCTAAAATTACGGCCGACTTTCTTGACTACCTGCAGCACCTCGAGTCAATGAATATAGAGGTGGCCAGCGAATTTATACTAGTAGCGGCTACTTTGATGAGGATAAAGGCAAAAATGCTTCTGCCAAGACCTGTGCTGGACGAGTTGGGCAATGAAATCGACCCGAGAGAAGAGCTGGTTAAACACCTGCTTGAGTACAAAAAGTACAAGTCAGTGGTGGAGGAGCTCTCGAAAATGGAAGCAGACAGATTGGACAGAGAGATGAGGGGAAACCTCGAAAAAGAGTTGAGGTCTCTGTCAGAAATAAACAATGTGGAAGCCGAGTTGCAGGATATCGACCTTTACAAACTGCTGAAAGTGTATATGCGGGTGTTGGAGAGGTTCGAGTATGAGCAGAAAAAACCGATACACAATGTAGTGCAATACCCGTTCACCATTTCCAGTCAAAGGGACTTCATCATGAATAAACTGGGTGATGCTGGCCGGGTGTCGTTTGCTAATGTAATGGAAGATATGCCGACGAAAATTGCCGTGATATTTAACTTCCTTGCCATTCTGGAACTGCTGCAAATGAGAATGATTACCATTTTCATAGGAGAGGGGTTCAACAACTTTTGGATTGAAAAGCTTGAAGGCGAAGAAGTGGTAGTTCTGCCTGAAGAATAAAAAAAAGCCATGAAATGCTTCATGGCTCTGGTGTTTACTTTGGCTGGTCTTTCTTAAACCCTCTCGAACTGAGAGAAAAAGAAGCCGGCTTCGATGGCAGCATTCTCGTCTGAGTCTGATCCATGCACGGCATTTGCCTCAATTGATTTAGCAAAAATCTTACGGATGGTTCCATCGGCCGCCTTGGTAGGGTCGGTGGCACCAATTAATTTACGAAACTCTTCTACTGCATTGGCTTTTTGAAGCACCAGTGCAATTATCGGTGCTGAAGACATGTAGGCGCAAAGCTCACCGTAAAAAGGACGTTCCTTATGTACTTCGTAGAACTTACCAGCGACTTCAGGAGTCAGCTTTGTTAGCTTCATTGCTTTAATAGTGAACCCAGCTTCCTCAATCATTTTTAGGATTGCGCCGGAGTTTCCTGCGCTGTAAGCGTCAGGCTTAATCATTGAAAAGGTAATTGATCCTGCCATTTTTTGATTATATATTAGAAAGGGTTTTCAAAACGCCCGCAAAGTTAGCAGATTAATTTGTTTTGAACGAACCCTTGCATTAAATACGCACTCCTTTAATCATTTGCGTTCGGGAATGCGTTTTTCTAATTAAAATATTCTTCTCACTTTTGCACTTCACATTTTACCTATTCTCCTCGGAAGGTATCATTTTACATGCAGCAAATTGACCAGTTCAGGGATTTACTCCTTCAACCCAAGCGAATAATCATCACTACCCATATAAAGCCAGATGCCGATGCATTGGGTTCTTCGTTGGGTTTGGCGAATTATCTTTTGGCAAAAGGGCATCATGTGGATGTGATTACCCCCACGGATTACCCTGAGTTTTTGGCCTGGATGAAGGGGAATGATGCTGTAATTAACTTCGAAGATGGAAATGAGGCGCTCTCGGCGAAGTTGATCGACGCAGCTGATATTATTTTCTGCCTCGATTTTTCCACGCTGTCCCGGATTGAAAAAGTGGGAGAGCTGGTGGCCGCCTCCAATGCAGTGAAGGTGCTCATCGACCATCACCTTAACCCGGGTGATTTCGCCGATTATAGCCTTTGGACGATAGAAGCTGCGGCAACCGCTGAGCTCGTTTTTCAGCTTATTGAGCAGCTGGGCGACAAGTCACTTATAGATAACGATATTGCAGAATGCCTGTATGCCGGCATTATGACCGACACGGGTTCATTTCGGCATCCTTCAACGTCATCCAGGGTTCACCGAATAGTGGCTGACCTGATAGACAGCGGTGCGGATGTCACCAAAGTGAGCAAACTGATTTATGATAACAACTCCATTGACAGGCTGAAGTTTTTAGGGTTCGCCTTTAGTCAAAGGTTGCAGGTGCTTCCCGAGTTTGGTGTTGCCTATTTTGTGATCAGCAAGGAAGACCTGAAGAAGTTCAACTCGAAGAATGGTGACACTGAGGGGCTTGTGAACTATGCCTTGTCAATAAAGGGCGTGGTGATGGCTGCTACAATCATCGAAAGAGACGGGAAGGTAAAAATGTCTTTCAGGTCGATGGGAGATTTTTCAGTCAACCAATTTGCCAGAGATCATTTTGATGGCGGGGGGCACAAAAATGCCGCTGGAGGAGCCTCCACTGATAGCCTGGAAGCTACTGTTGAAAAGTTCAAGAATTTATTGCCTTTATATAAAGAAGATTTAAACAAAAACATTTCATTCTTACATGTTTAATAAAATTAAAAACCTATCGGGGTTGCTGGGACTGGCAGCTTTGGTAATTGCCTGTGGTGGTGCTGACAAATTTACAACGAAATCAGGGGCAGAGGTGTCTTACATCCGCAACGGCGAGGGAGAGAAACCTTCAGACGGCCAGATTCTTACTATGCACATCTCTTACCTCAATGAGAATGGAAATGCGCTATTCAATAGTGTAGAAGCCGGTGGAGGACGACCATTGCCTATGCTTTACAATGATTCGGCCTGGCAAACTCAGGGAGTACTTTACGAAGTGTTCCGTGAACTGAAAAAGGGAGACAGTGTGCAATTTAAAATGACTGCTGAAGCGCTATTTGAAGATACATTTGGAACTCAGCTGCCGGATTCTATCAAGAGAGGCAGTCTGATCACCTTCAATTGCAGCCTGGTGGATATGATGAGTGAGGAACAATATCAGGAAGAGCAGATGGCGTTGCAGCAAGCTGAAATGGAAAAAATGCAAATGGAGGCCGAAGGTCAAATTATAGTTGACGGCGAAATCATAGACAAATATTTGGCTGATAATAATATCACCGCTCAAACCACTGAGTCTGGCCTTCGCTACGTTATCACAAAGCAGGGAACCGGAGCGACACCGACTCCTGGAAGCATGGTCAACGTGCACTATCTGGGTACTACCCTTGCAGGTGAGAAATTCGATGCTTCTTACGATAGGGGTGAGCCATTACAGTTTGTTATTGGCAGAGGACAGGTGATTCCAGGCTGGGACGAAGGCATTGCCCTGCTTAACACAGGTGCTGAAGCCACATTGTACGTACCATCTTCTCTGGCATACGGACCTAGAGGCGCAGGAGCTGCAATTAAGCCGAACGAAATTTTAAAATTTGAAGTAGTGTTGGTTGGGATAGAACAAATGTAGATTATGATGAAGCGAATTTCTCTTCTTTTACTCTTGGTGATTGGATTGGTGACGTTGGGATGTAATAAGGACGATGATCCGCTTACGCTACAGGAACAATACGATGCTATCGATAAGTACATTAAGAAGAACGACCTGAAAAACGTGCAAACTACCACAAGCGGCCTCAGGTATACAATCACCAGGGAAGGTGCAGGCGCCTTCCCCAGAGTGAACGAGGTAGTTACAGTCAACTACGAAGGCAAGCTGCTGAGTGGCAAGAAATTTGATTCATCTTATGACCGGGGTGAGGCTTTCAAGTTTACGCTTGGTGTTGGTAAAGTAATTAAAGGATGGGACGAGGGAGTGGCGTTGTTGCCTGTGGGCAGCGAAGCCATATTGCTCATCCCTTCAAATCTTGGCTATGGTACTAGCGGTTCAGGGAAAGATATAGGCGCTAATCAGGTTTTGATTTTTAAGATTGAGGTTTTAGACAGCAAAAGATAAATAAAGTCGAGCAATGGTATTTAGAGTTAGAACAGCGGCGGTTATTTTGTTTGTTGCTACACTGGCAGCGTCACTTGCAAGCTGCGATCTTAGCGTGAACGAACCTGATCCCGTATTTGATGTGGAGGCGCAATACAAAAAGGACAGCATAGCCATAGACGAATATTTGGCTAAGTACGGCATTGAGGGCGTGCAGACTACGGAGAGTGGGCTCAGGTACAAAGTGCTGGAAGAAGGCAGCGGGCCTGCCCCCAATAAGAATGACATCGTTTCGGTGCACTTTACCATCAGTAGAATGGATAGCGCCGTAATAGAGACTACATTCACAGACGTGGCTTTGAAGTACAATATCTATGACTCAGCCATTGCCTACGTGCCTTACAAATTCAATTTTGGTGCTGGATTTGTTTTCTCAGGCTTTCAGGTGGCAGGGCTTAAAGAAGGCAGTCAGTTAATGAAATTGAATGACCGGTTTGTGTTCTACTTGCCTTCAAAATTAGCCTTTGGACAGGTTGCCTATGGGCAAATACCAGCCAACTCACCATCCGTGTGGGAGCTGAAAATGGTTCAAATTCGTTAACGCCAGAAATGATCGAGATTTGTATTGCATCCAATAATGCACACAAGCTAAAGGAGATAAAAGAAATACTGGGGGAGAGCTATCAATTGCTCTCCCTTTCTGATATCGGCTGCACCGAAGACATACCTGAAACGCAGCCAACCATTGAAGGGAACTCGCTTCAGAAGGCCCAATACATTTGGGATCATTATAAAATCAATTGCCTGGCAGATGATACAGGCCTGTTGGTTGACGCTCTCAACGGCGAACCGGGAGTTATTTCTGCAAGGTATGCCGGTGACCACAGAAGCGGGGATGACAATATTGCCCTGCTGCTAAACAAACTCGATGGAAATCCGCAAAGAGATGCGCATTTCAAAACAGTAATCACCTTTATTGATGCAGGCAGCATTTATCAGTTCGAGGGAAAGGTGTTTGGAAAAATAACTACAAGGATCACAGGTGCAGGAGGCTTTGGGTATGACCCTGTTTTTTTACCTGAGGGTAAAACACTTACTTTTGCTGAAATGGGTAGCAAGGAAAAAAATGCGATAAGTCACAGGGGCAGGGCCCTGGCAAAGTTTGCTGCCTTTTTGAAGTTTCAGCAAATGTCGGCAAGCCTAAAATGAAAGAACCACTTGTTGTAGGAATGACTGGAGGTAGTGCTTCAGGAAAAACGTTGTTTCTTAGCAGCTTGATTGAAATTTTTCAGGAAAACGAAATCTGCCTCGTTTCTCAAGACAATTACTATAAATCAAGAGATACGCAACCAGTTGATGAAAACGGCGTCAAAAATTTCGACACTCCTCTTTCGATAGATTTCGACGAATTTCGGCACGACCTGGAGGAACTCAAAAGAGGCAATACGGTGCAGAGGCAGGAGTATACCTTTAACAACCCCAACGTCACTCCAAAGAACCTGGTCTTTAAGCCCTCTCCAATAATTATTGCAGAGGGTATTTTTGTGTTCTACGATAAAGAACTCTCCAGCCTTTTCGACCTCAAGCTTTTTATCGAAGCCAAGAACTACCTCATGCTCAAGCGCCGGATAACCAGGGATGCCCTGGAAAGGGGATATGATTTGGATGACGTGCTCTACCGCTATGAGAAACATGTGGCCCCTACGTTCGAAAAGTACATAGAGCCCCTTAAGCATGAGGCGGATATCATCATACCCAACAACCATCATTTTAAAAAAGCCCTTCAGGTGGTGGTTGCTTATCTGAAAATGGAATTGGCCGGCAGAAAGGCATAAATCGACAACTTTACTGGGAAGTTTGCCGGAAAGCCTTACTTTTGCGGTTCTTCATGAAAACTCAGTTGAAAATATTAAGCAAGAAGAAAAGCATCACGCTGGCAGTGGGTCTACTGGCTGCCGTCGTAGTGGCATGCACGTCGGTTTTTCAGTTCAGCTTAACTTCTATTGATGCTGACGTTGACAAAAGTGAAGTTGCTCAAACCCAGGGAGACAACGACAATTTGCATTTTGAGGCTCCCCGTAAGGCCGACAATAGTACCGATTCGCAAAAGACGGTATACAAGATCCAGGCTGTTTCGCAGGGAATCCAACTGCATGTGACCTATAGTCCCATTGTTTGGGAGTCGTTCGACATTGATTTACCTGAATTCAAGGCGGAGATTCCGCAGCAGTTGTATAAAGCCGGTTGGGAGTATTTTAGGGTACTCTTCACAGATATTATCGCTGCCAACGCTCCTTAGAGGAGCGCTTTTCCTGCAAGGCCAATTCTGGCCTGTCTATAACCTCATTAAACGCACTGCCACGACATAATCTTAAGGGCGATGTCGTAAAATCACAGAAGATTTTTGTGCAGCACGATGATGAGTTATTTAATAAACTACTGAAAAATAAACATAACACTCATGAAAAATAAAGGTGGAATAATACTACTTACCGTAGTTGTTTCCTTATTGTGTATCTACTACCTCTCCTTCACATTCGTGTCGAAGGGAGTGCAGAGCAAGGCTGACCAGTATGCGACCGACGCCTCTGGAACGATTGATTTTACCAAAAAACAACAATACCTGGATTCGATCTGGAATGAGCCGGTCTATAACTTTTTGGGTATTGAATTTACTTACAAAGAAATAAAGGAGACTGAATTGAACCTTGGTCTCGACCTTCAGGGCGGGATGCACGTAACCCTTGAGGTGTCGCCGATTGAGATTGTAAAGGGGCTAAGCGGTGATAGCAAGGATCCGGCTTTCATCACATCGCTGAATGAGGCGAGACAAGTAACCCTGACGTCTCAGGCTAGCTTTGTTCCCGAGTTCTACGCTGCCTATCAGCGGAATGCTCCCGGCCAAAAGCTGAGCTATATTTTCGCCAACGCAGCTAACAGAGGTCGAATCAGCCTCCAGTCTACGGACGAAGAGGTGCTTGAAATCATCAATTTCGAGGTAGAAAATGCAATTGATCGTTCTTTTCAGATTCTGCGCACACGTATCGACAGGTTTGGAACGTCTCAGCCCAATATTCAGAGACTGCCAGGCACGGGCCGCATTCAGATAGAATTACCAGGAGTTGACAACCCTGAAAGGGTACGGAAGCTTTTGCAGGGTGTTGCTCAGCTTGAGTTTTGGGAAGTAAATGAAGTGAATGATATTTTCAACACACTTTCGGCTATCAATCAGCTCGTTGTTGACGATGAGAAAGCAAAGAATGCCGAAATAACTGTTTACCCGGACTCGAGTGCCTCAGAGGCAGCCACTGCATCAAATGACCTGGCTGGCTTGCTTTCTGATTCAACAGCTGACGATTCAACAGATTTGGCTGCACAGTTGGAGTCAGACACTTCAGATATATCATCGCTGTCGAGTGGGCAGTCACCGCTTTTCAGCTTGATGAAAGGTGGTTATGGACTGATGTAT
Source organism: uncultured Imperialibacter sp. (assembly GCF_963974565.1). NCBI lineage: Bacteria > Pseudomonadati > Bacteroidota > Cytophagia > Cytophagales > Flammeovirgaceae > Imperialibacter > uncultured Imperialibacter sp. Next base: position 123,043 of record NZ_CAXBCJ010000003.1, read on the forward strand.
GATGTGAAGGACACTGCCAAAATCAACCGCATATTTGAACGCAAAGATGTGCAGGGTATGATTCCTTCGACGATGAAATTTCTTTGGGCAGTAAAACCTACGAAAATCGACGAATTTTCAACCGAGGAACTTCTGGAGCTTTACGCAGTTAAAACAAGCAGAGGTGGCAGAGCCCCTCTTACCGGCGAAGTAATCACAGACGCCCGTCAGGATCTGGACCAAAGCGCCCGCCCGGCAGTAAGCATGCAAATGAATGCTACCGGAGCCAAAGCCTGGAGAAAGCTTACCAGCGAAAACATCAATCGCCGCATTGCCATTGTGCTTGACAATTACGTTTATTCAGCGCCCATGGTGCAGGGTGAAATACCTAATGGTAGCTCTTCAATTACCGGCACATTTACGCTGGAGGAAGCCAAGGATTTGGCCAATGTACTGAAGGCCGGTACACTTCCAGCACCCACGACTATCGTGGAAGACGTAGTGATAGGGCCTACTCTTGGTAAAGAGGCTCAGCAGCAGGGAATCATATCAATTGTGGCTGGCTTGGCCATAGTAATCATCTTCATGGTGGCGTATTATGCCAAGGGTGGCTTCATTGCCAACCTGGCACTTGCCTTCAACGTGTTCTTCATACTCGGTATTTTGGCCCAGCTCAGTGCCTCGCTCACCCTGCCGGGTATTGCGGGTATAGTGCTTACCATCGGTATGGCGATTGACGCTAACGTGTTGATCTTCGAAAGGATTCGTGAGGAGCTAAGAGGTGGCGCCTCAATCAAGCAGGCAATCTCAGGGGGTTATGAAAAGGCTTACAGCTCTATCATTGACTCCAACGCTACCACTTTCCTGACAGGCCTTATCCTTTACACCCTGGGGCAAGGACCTGTGAAAGGCTTTGCCATCACACTGATGATTGGTATCGTTTGTTCATTCTTCTCGGCCGTATTCATTACAAGGGTAATCGTGGAATGGTGGTCTAAGAAGGGCGAAGAAAGTAAGATTAGCTTTGATTCAGCACTTTCGAAGAACTTCTTACAGGATACAAAAATAGATTTCATAGGAAAAAGACGGTTGGCCTATATTTTCTCTGGCTCGTTTATCGTGTTGGGTATAGTTGCTTTCATTATAAAAGGCGGCTTAAGCATGGGTGTCGACTTCACAGGCGGGCGCTCTTATATTGTGTCGTTCGCTTCTCCGCAAACCCCGTCAGAAATGAAAGTGAAGCTGTCAGACTCCTTTGATGGACAGAGCACAGAAGTGAAGTGGTACGGTGGTGACAATGTACTGAAAATTACTACGAGCTTTTTGATCAACAACGAATCGGATGAAGCCGACTTGCAAGTGAGGGAAGCTTTGATCAGCGGCGTGAGCAGCATCACTGGTTTGCAATACACCGAAGACGATAGTAAAGTGGACGATACACACTTTACAATTTCGAGCTCCTCGAAAGTAGGTGCAACGATTGCAGATGACATAAAGGCTTCGTCCACGGAGTCTGTGATTTTTGCTCTTATCACAATCTTCCTTTATATACTGATACGATTCAGGAAGTGGCAATTTGGCCTGGGCGCCCTGGTGGCCCTGTTCCACGACGTACTCTTTGTATTGGCGGCTTTGGCAATTGCGAACTTGTTCGGCGTTTCCTTCGAGGTTGATCAAGTGTTTATAGCAGCCATGCTGACGTTGATCGGTTACTCAATTAACGACACCGTTGTGGTGTTTGACAGGGTGAGGGAGAATATGCAATTGAGACCATCAAGCGATAACAAAACAGTGTTTAACCTGGCGCTAAACGAAACAATAAGCAGAACAACTATCACCTCTGCAACCACTCTGTTTGTGGTGTTGATTCTTTTCTTGTTTGGTGGAGCAGTCCTCAAAGGATTCTCTTTTACGCTATTGATTGGTATTTTGATAGGAACATACTCTTCGTTGTTTATTGCAACGCCGGTTGTTTTAGACTTTGAGAAGAAAAAGAAGTAAAAGTGTAACAATCACTGAAAGAAGGAGTGCAGAAATGTGCTCCTTTTTTAATTTTCTTACTTGAGAAAGATGCAAGCGGATGCTGATCGTTTAGTTCAAATTGAGCTGGGTACCTTTGTATAGATCTTCAAGGTCTTTTGATCCAGCTATAAGAATTATATAAAAAGGGAAGCAGCTCTTAACTGACTTCCCTTTGCTTTTTTTATTTCAGATGAACCACGGCTAAATCTTGACTTCATCCAGGTTGATAAACTCAATCTCCCGGTTGTCATTGAGCGACACGCCAATGACTGAGTCCTTTTGTACCTTCCCAGCAAGAATCTGCTTCGACAGCTCGTTGAGAATCAATCTTTGCATCACTCTCTTTAAGGGCCTGGCACCAAACTGAGGATCAAAGCCCATTTCTCCAAGGTAATCCAGTACGTCTGCCGAAGCCTCTAGTTTTATACCATTTTCTTCAAGTCTTTTCTGAATCAGCTTAAACTGGATTTCGACAATTTTCCTGATGTCCTTCTTATTCAGTGGCTCGAAAAGAATGGTCTCGTCGATCCTGTTGAGGAACTCTGGCCTCACAGACTTTTTCAGCAGGTCAAACACGTTCTTTTTCACTTCCGCCAAAGTAGCCTCTCTGTTCGAGTCGTCCATGGTGTCGAATGCATCCTGAATAATGCCAGAACCAATATTGGTGGTCATGATAATGATGGTGTTCTTAAAATTAGCCACTCTTCCTTTGTTGTCGGTAAGCCTTCCATCGTCAAGCACTTGCAACAGGATGTTAAAGACATCGGGGTGTGCCTTCTCAATTTCATCCAGAAGGATGACTGAGTAAGGTTTTCTTCTCACCGCCTCTGTCAGTTGACCGCCCTCATCGTAACCCACATATCCTGGAGGGGCTCCAATCAGCCTGCTCACAGCATGGCGTTCCTGGTACTCACTCATGTCTATTCTTACCATAGCGTTGTCGTCGTTGAACAGGTATTCGGCCAGCGCCTTTGCCAGTTCAGTCTTACCAACACCAGTTGTACCCATAAAGATAAAGGAGCCTATGGGCCGCTTAGGATCCTGAAGACCAGCCCGGCTTCGCCTCACAGCGTCTGCCACTGCCTCAATGGCCTCAGTTTGTCCGGCCACTCTTTTTCCAAGCTCTTCTTCCAGCTTCAAAAGTTTCTCCCGATCGCTTTGAAGCATTTTGCTCACGGGTATGCCCGTCCATTTACCCACTATTTCAGCAATGTCCTCGGCTTCCACTTCTTCTTTCAATAGCGAGTTTCCTCCCTGAAGTTCCTTTAGCTGCTCCTGGAATTTCTTCAGCTTATCTTCACTCTCCACAATTTTTCCATAGCGAATCTCGGCTACCCTCCCATAGTCGCCACTTCTTTCGGCTTGCTCTGCCTCCAGCTTGTATTTTTCAATGGCTTCCTTTTCGTGCTGAATGCCTTGAATAACAGACTTTTCATGCTGCCACCTGGCCTTCAGTGCATCTCTTTGCTCGCTTAAGTCGGCAATCGTTCTTGAAAGCTCTTTTTCCTTCTCCCTGTCTTTTTCCCGCCGAATGGCCTCCCTTTCGATTTCCAGCTGCATAATGCGCCTGTTCAACTCATCCAGTTCCTCAGGAAGAGAATCAATTTCAATCCGAAGTTTTGAAGCAGCTTCATCCATTAGGTCTATAGCCTTGTCGGGCAGAAACCTGTCAGAGATATACCTGCTTGAAAGCTCAACGGCGGCTATCACAGCGTCGTCTTTTATCCGGACCCCGTGGTGCAGCTCGTATTTGTCCTTAATGCCCCGGAGTATCGATATGGCGTCCACTACGGAAGGCTCATCCACAACCACTGCCTGGAACCTCCTTTCAAGAGCCTTGTCTTTTTCGATATACTTTTGATACTCTTTTAACGTAGTGGCCCCGATGGCATGGAGCTCTCCTCGTGCCAGTGCGGGCTTCAGCAGGTTGGCGGCGTCCATGGCCCCTTCGCCTCCTCCACCAGCGCCAACGAGCGTATGTATTTCGTCTATGAAGAGGATAATTTCCCCATCGCTGTCGATCACTTCTTTGATCACTGCTTTTAGCCGCTCTTCAAACTCACCCTTGTATTTGGCGCCAGCCACAAGTAGACCCATATCCAGAGAGATAAGGACTTTCTCCTTCAGGTTTTCAGGCACGTCACCGTCAACAATTCTTTGGGCCATCCCTTCAACAATAGCTGTTTTACCCACACCTGGCTCACCCAATAGTATTGGATTATTCTTAGTCCTTCTGGAAAGGATTTGCAGCACCCTTCGGATCTCTTCGTCTCGTCCGATAACCGGATCGATCTTGCCCTGGCGGGCCATTTCATTAAGGTTTTTTGAATACCTCTCCAGCGACTTATATTTTGCTTCAGCGTTTTGATCTGTCACAGAGTTGCCACCCCTGAGTTCCTTGATGGCCAGCTTCATTTCCTTCTCTGCAAACCCGGCCGACTTCATGACTGTAGCAATTTTGTCTTTGCTGCTCAGCAACCCAAGAATGATGTGCTCAACGGCCACAAATTCGTCACCAAACTCTTTGAGATAGCCCGTAGCCTTCTGCAGGGCCGCCGCTGCTTCATTAGAGAGATAGGGCTGCGATCCTGAGACTTTGGGGTACGAATTTATTGTTTCTTCAATTTTGTCATCCAGGTTTTGTTTGTTGATACCTAATTTCTTCAAAAGAAAAGGCATAACATTCTCATCTGTCGACATGATTGCTTTGAGTATATGTGCTGGCTCTATGGCTTGCTGCTCATAACTTTGTGCGACTTCGGCTGCCTTTTGCACAGCCTCCTGCGATTTGATGGTATAGTTATTAAAGTTCATTTCCTTTTTCTTTGCTCCCTGTCGGTAGGGCAAATACCGATCCATGAGGTAATTGGATTATTTTTAGGTCAAAATGACAGGGAAACAAGATCGATCACAGACTTTTCAGACAATTTGGCGCACTCAAGCTTCATCAAAATGTAATACCAATTCCATTCTTTATTTCTTATTTTCAGGTCGAAATAGAAATCTTGAATGGAATCGGTAGCAGAGGATAATTTAGAGCAGCCACCAAAGGCGACGAAATTTGAAAAAGTTTTGCTTTGGCTGTCTTTGTATGTGGTGGTGGAGTTATACGTGAGTTCAGTCACAGAGTATACTCCCCTGGTGGACGATATAACATATTATGTCGATTTCGGCATATGTATGATTTTCTTATACGATTTTTTCAACGGACTTTGGAAAGCGGAGAACAAGTGGAGGTTTGTTGCCAACAACTGGGTAGACTTTGTTGCGTCCATACCGACTGTTGGATTTCTCCGGGCGGCGAGGATCTTTAAAATTTTCAAGCTTTTAAGAGTTCTCCGGTCTGCAAAGTACGTTTTCCAGTTTTTTAACCGAAAAACTTCCTTTAGCACCTTTCGGAATGTGGTCATTCTCAATGTAGTTGTCGTGTTGCTTTTCACGATCAGTTTCTACCATGCCGAGCGAGACTCTAACCCTCATATTTCCACCTTTACTGACTCGTTATGGTGGACTACTATTACGACGATGACAGTTGGCTTTCTGCAGGATATTCCACCCGTCACTCCCGAAGGGAAGGTGCTTTCTGTTGTGTTGATTTTTGCCGGGATGATTATTGGTGCTACCATGATTGCGACGATTACTGACTATTTTATTGAAGATGAAGACATTCAGGTGAACGTCAATAGGGTACATGACAAGTTGATGCAAGTAGAAAAAAAACTAGATGCCCTCACCGAAAAATTGGAGGAGTTGTCCAAATCCCAAAGGAATGGAAATTAACAGACGGGAGTTTTTAGCAAAAGGGGGATTGGGCTTGGCCGGTGGAACTGTGGGGTTGCTTTCTGCCTGCACAGAGGAAAAAAAGCAGCTCGAAACGCCATATATCAATTTCAACAAGTTGTTTGAGTGGAAAATGGTCACTACCTGGCCGCCAAACTTCCCGGTGGTAGGTGAGGGTTGCGTCATGATGGCGAAATGGGTGGAAACCATGAGTGGCGGGCGCCTTAAAATAAAAGTCTATGGTGGAGGGGAGCTGGTTCCGTCGTTGGAAGTGTTTGATGCCGTAAGCAGCGGTGCTGTTGAGATAGGCCATGGTGCTTCCTATTACTGGGCGGGCAAGGTACAGGCTGCGCAGTTTTTCGCAGCGGTTCCTTTTGGTATGAACGCCCAGCAGATGAATGCATGGATCATAAGCAGCGGATCTATTGCGCTATGGGAGGAGCTGTATGAACCCTTCAGACTGCTGCCAATGATTGCTGGGAATACCGGCGTGCAAATGGCGGGCTGGTTCAACAGGGAGCTCAATACCATGGATGACCTGAAAGGACTGAAAATGAGGATTCCCGGGCTGGGAGGAAAGGTGTTGTCGGAGGCTGGCGGCACGTCGGTGCTACAGGCTGGGGGCGAAATTTACACCAATCTGGAAAGGGGAGTGATCGATGCGGCCGAATGGATTGGTCCCTATCATGACTACCTCATGGGGTTTCAACGAGTGGCTAAGCACTACTACTACCCTGGCTGGCATGAGCCAGGCTCTGTACTGGAGCAAATGGTGAACAAAGACAAATTTGAGGCGCTTCCAACAGACCTGAAAGAGATAGTAAGGGCTGGAGCATCGAAGCTCAATGAATGGATGCTTGCTGAGTTTGACGCAAAGAACAGTTTGTACCTTAAAAAGCTCCGGGAGGAAGAGGGAACGGATATCAGAAAACTTCCTGATGTGATTTTGAGGGAACTAAAGAAAATAAGTGATGTGATGCTTGGCGATATGGCTCAAGGCGATCCTATTATTAAAAAAGTATACGACAGCTTTACAGCGTTTCGAGATCAAATCAAACCCTGGTCCGACATTAGCGAACGAGCTTTTTATAATGATGTGCTAGGTCAGTAGAGCTGTTGTTGACTATTTTTTGAGCAGATTCGGTAGAAAAGAGATAATCTCTGGAAAAAGAACTACCAGCAGAAGAAACGCCAGTTGTATCAAGACGAAAGGAACAATTCCTCGATATAATTGCCCGGTGGTGATGTGTTTTGGCGCCACCCCTTTCAGGTAGAAAAGTGAGAAACCAAAAGGTGGTGTGAGGAAGGAAGTTTGCAGATTGAGCGCCAACAATATCCCCACCCAAACGAGGTCAACGCCCAGCTTAGCAAATATTGGCGCCACCACTGGCACTATGATGAAGATGATCTCTATAAAGTCGATGAAGAATCCAGCGACAAATACAGCGAGCATCACTACAAACAGGAATGCATTCACCGACAAGTCGGAATTTTCGATGAGTTGAATAAGGAAGCGATCGCCTCCCAATGCTCTGAAAACCAAAGAGAAAGCCGTAGCTCCAATGAGAATGGTAAAGACCATCGTGGTGAGGTGTGTCGTTTCCCTCATCACCCCTTTCAACACGTCAAGGTTGAACTTGCCAGACATAATGGTGAGCAAAGTCGCTCCAAGGGCGCCAACTCCTGCCGCCTCAGTTGGCGAGGCTATGCCCGCAAAAATGGAGCCCAGCACAGCTACAATAAGCAGGAGAGGAAGCACGAAAGCTTTAATAACCTGCCCCGTTATTCCCCTTTCCCTGAAAGCCCTGATTTCTTCTTCGGGCATGCCGGGTGCTTTGTTCGGTTTCACAATGGCGTATCCTACAATAAAAGCCAGGTAGCAAAAAACCAGGGCAACACCGGGTACTACTGCTGCAGTGAAGAGGTCTCCAACCGATACGTTGAGCACGCTGCCCAGCAACACCAAAACCACTGATGGTGGGATGATTTGTCCTAACGTGCCAGCTGAAGCAATGGTGCCAGTGGCCAGCTCAGGGCTAAATCCCCGCTTGAGCATGGTTGGTAAGCTAATTAGCCCCATCGTAATAACCGTGGCCCCAACTATGCCTGTAGAAGCTGCCAGCATGGCCCCCACCAGCACAACGGCGACGGCAAGACCACCTTTGAACTTGCCAAAAATGAGCGCCATTGTTTCAAGCAGGCTCTCTGCCAAGCCAGATTTCTCCAGCATAATTCCCATAAAAACGAACAACGGCACAGCTATTAGAACAAAATTGTTCATGGTGCCATAAATACGAAGGGCAACCAGGTAAAAGAAGTCGGCATCAAAGAATATTAGACCAAAAATTACAGAGAGGCCTCCTAGCGTGAAGGCAACAGGAAAACCCCAGAGAATGAAAATAAATATCAGACCGAAGAGTACGAGCGCCCAAATCTCATTCATGATCTTCGGATTTTGAGGGGTTCACGATGGTGATCAATGATTTAAGAGCGAGTGAAGTGCCTTGTAAAAACAAAAGAGAGAAGCCAATGGGGATGAAGGCTTTAATAATGTAACGAGCTGGAAGACCACCCGGGTCAGGAGAATTTTCTCTGATGATCCAGGAATTGTAAACAAAAAGCAGGGAGGTCTTGATGATCACTACACATGTTGGCAGAAGAAAGAGCAATACTCCGAGTAAGTTGACGTAGGCCTGTTTCTTAGGCGACATTTCCCCATAAAATACATCGACCCTAACATGCTTGTCATGCTTGAGTGTGTAACCTGCTCCAATTAAAAAAATGGCTGCAAAAAAATGCCATTCCAGCTCAAATACAGAAGCAAAGCTGACATTAAAGATATACCTCATTGCCACGTCGAAGCAAAAGACAACGACCATGATGCCGGCTAGCCAGGAGATAAGGCGCCCCGTGTATTCATTCAGCGCATCAATCCTTTCCGAAATAAGGGTAAGTAGGTGCATATCAACTTTTGTGGAATGAAGATATGGTTTTCCTTTTTAAGAGCAAGGTCAGATTTGCACAAGAGTGGGAAAATGGTTTGTGAGGCGGATATTGGGCGATTTGTGTCTTGGGGTAGGCCTCATTGAGGTACCGTGCCAAAAAAAGCTAGTTAGTAATGGTCAGACTATTATCCTTTAGTCTGACTTATCTAGGTATAGACAAAAAAACCCCGGCAACTGCCGGGGTTTAAGTGTTTAAAGATCATCGTCCAGTCATTGATTCACGTTTTGCAAACGCACACCTGAACCATATTTAACTGTCAACTCAAATACTTCTCCAGAAACGGCGTAAACGCTGGTAGGTCCGGAGTAGGCTCCAAAAGCGCTGTTGTTCAACTCTTGCATATACCCAGAACCTTTGTCCGTTACAGTCCATGAAGAACCATCCCATTGAACCTCGCCTGTCCCAAGTGTTGTGAAGTCGAATAATTGGATTGCTGCACCTGTTCCGGGTGAAGTAGCCAGTGTTGGCATGATAGTTACTCCGAAGACTCCAGTATAACCCATTCCTTCATCTTCATCAGATAAGCCTGCAATGGTTCCGTCTGAATTGATGTCAACGCTAGCAGAGGCTGTCATCGCCATTGGTTCGACAATTTCAAGAACGGGAGCAGCGTACGAGATTCCAGTTCTCAAGTTGGTTACTGTTCTTGTCAAGATCAGGTTCCCTGTGCCGTCGATGCCAAGAAGATCGTCAAGGTTGCCTGTCAAGCCTGTTCCGGCCTCTGTATAAGAGATTACGTCTGTGTCAGTTGCGCTAGCGTCTGGGAAGCTTGCAACGGATGTGTTATACCAGTTTACATCGGGTAGAATAGTGTAGGGTACAGTAATACCAGTATTGTCGATAGCTATAGTGTATTCAAACCCGGTTGCTACCACGTCTACAACTGGCAAAGCAGCTCCTGTGCCACCTCCAGCAAAAGTTATTCCAGTGATCCCGGCTGAATATCCAACGCCTGTAGTAGTCGTTTGGATAGCATCTACCCTACAGTCACAAGTAACTGTGATTGTTGCGGCTGTTGTAGGCGCAACAGCTGGTGCTACCTCAGTTACTGTTACCTGATAGCCAGTTACACCGAAAGAGTTAAGGTTATCACTGCCGTCGGTAAGGATATTTCCACCTGTTTCGTCGATGGTAGGCAGAACGCCATTTCCAGTACCATCATCCACTGCGGTTTCAGTTACCGTAACAGTCTGAAGGACTGTAGCGCCGGAAAGTACATCAATAGTAATGTCATAGTCTCCACCAATTGTATAGCCAACACCACCAGCAACCGTTAGATCAAGGTCGCCAATAATAGAGGTCTGAAGCGCAATTGGTGTGGTAGGGGTAGTAGCAGTTGCTACAGCAGCTGTGGGAGAAATCTGAACAGTACCACCGTCACTGATAATGTCGAATTCAACGTTTCCAGAGTTAGGAGTAGTACCTGCATTGCCATCAATAGTGAATCCGATATTCAAATCTCTAGGTATCACTGTAAACGTCAAGTTTGCGCCATTTCCAGCGCCCGTGGGTGCAGGGAATACAGCTTTGGCACCAGCGATAGAAATTGCTGGAGAGAAAGAAGTGGCATTTACAGGCCCGTATCGTGCTGGCACGGTAGCAAGTTCAGGCGCAGCCAGAAGCACGTCGTCTCTTGTATCAATAACAATAGTTTGGTCGGCTGTTACGTCAGGTACCATTAGTGAATATGAAATACCTCCCTCAGTTGCGGGTAGAACCATACTAAAGCGCCCGGTTGTATTGTCTACAACAGCTGAGCCGATTCCTTCACCTATAAACCTGAAATCAGACATGGTTACAGATGAATTGAAGAACCCAGAAACACCGCTACCGGAGTAAGCTGTTCCATTAAGGTAAGCCACAATTGTCACATCTTGTGGAACTTCAGAAGCTGAGTTAGTAAGGTCAGTTTCAATTGTTGCGGAGCCATTCACTGTTGCAAATGTTCCGCTAGCCCCATCTGCTGAAAGCAAAGTGATACGTGATGTCTCACGTCTTCCCAGGGGATAAACTCTCTCTCCAATAACAAAGAAGTCTTCATAGTAGTTGATGTTGTAAAGGTCTAGAATATAAGAAACCCCTACGAAGCCAGGTGCCGTGACGGTAATTGGGCTGGCTCCGATTACAATATCCTCGATAATCACCTGACCGGTAGCGTCAGTCACGGCATCAACCCGAGCAGCAGGGTTACTTCCCCCCACTGAAACAGTAACGCCTTCCAATGGAACACCACCCTGATTTTCGATCGTCACTGTGTAAGACGACAAAAGGCCTGCCTGACGTAATGCCTCAGTGTTTTCATCTCTGATGACGTTGGCCAATTCTGCTTGAAACACTCTCATCAGCGAGTCATTCTCACGCATGAGCTCATATTGTAGAATAAGTTTCTCAAGGTCAAAGCTATGCTGCGAAGCAGCCAGCTCAGCTTGCTTGTCGAGGAAGTCTTCCTCTGTGAATTCATCTTCGCAGGACGTGAAGGTGAATACACCCAGCGCCATTATTACGAGTAAAAAATTGAGTTTGATTGTTTTCATGATTTTATGAAGGTTTGTTTTTTAAATCTTTAAAAGAAATACCCAAAGTTGATGCTGAGAGTGGATGGAATAAGTCTTCCTCCAGTACCAGGATACCCTGAATAAATGTTAATGTTGTCTAGTCCATGGCGATAGCGTATTTCCTGATAAAAGGATTTACCATTGCCCAGGTCATACTCCAGTGCGAAACCAGCATGGCCAGCGAACTGATGGCTTTGCATACTGCTGGTAATGTTTTCACGAGAGTTGGAATGAATTCCTGTGGTGCCATTAGCAAAATTGTAATAGTTGTCCCGTGTCTCAAATGAGGCCACTGAATAACCATAACTGGCTCCAATCAGGATTTTTGGAGAAACAGAGCTTCCCGATGTTGGAATGCTGATTACTGCCATCACAGGCAGTTCTGCATTTTTGATCGACACTGATCTGTTCATAAAAGTGATTGAAGACACATTTCCCTCGATTTCAGAATAATCAACGGTCCTGTCCTCCAAGCCACCACCGATACCCATGTACAGCAACTCACCCCGGACGGCAATCATTTCTGTCACCTGATAGTTGCCAACTGCGCCAACATTTACATCAAGTGTCATGCCTGTCTGGCTGAACTGGTTTAGGTTCGCACCAACCTTCGCCCCATAGCGAAAAGGGCTAAAGGCACTAAGTCCATCATCCTGTGCGGACGCATCATGGACCCACAACCCACATAATAGAAATATTAAATGGGTGCTTCGCAAACGCCTTAAGCGTGAAACAAAACTTCTCATATATTATATAGTTAAGAATGGTTTAAATACTTAGTTCTGTTTGATGACCAAAGTCTAAAAGTAACCACAACCGAATTCGATGGAAATACCCATTTCTAGGTATTTTATCATTATCTAATCCAAAAGTTCAAAAAACACGGGACATGAAATAGGGAATTTTTTATTTGTTAGTCAAGTTTTAGCAAAAGTACTTTATCAATTAGTATTCGCTATTTTGTGTATGCCGCTAATTTTCCCATCAAATGCTCCTTTTTTCTTGTAGCCACCGGAAGGGTCGTACCGTCTTTCAGCACGATCGAACCTCCATCGGCTTTGTCGAGGCGAAGAAAAAACTTAAGATTGACCAGGTGAGACTGGTGTGCACGAAAAAACTGATTTGAAGAGAACAGGCTGTCAAAATCTTTCAGCGTCTTTGAAATAAGCAAGAACTTGCCATTGGCTAAATAGAACTTTGTATAGTTCCCTTCAGCCTCACACCGCACAATCTCATCCGTTTCGATCAGGTGAATGCTATCATGATCCTTTAGCAGTACCCTTTTGGGTAGCCGCTCATCTCTGGAACTCTCCAGAAGTAACTTAAGAGAAAGCTTGTCAAAATGGGCTTTTAGAGATTCTCTGGCTTTAGATACTGCAAAATTGAGTTCACCTGGATCAACTGGTTTTAGCAGGTAATCTACAGCGCTGAATTTGAAAGCCCGGATGGCATACTCATTGTGCGCCGTCACAAAAATGATTTTGAAGTCGATCGTCTCAAACTTTGAAAGTAAGTCAAACGCTGTGCCTTCATTAATCTCGACGTCCAAAAAAACGAGGTCAGGTTTTTTACTGCTGATCACCTGAAATCCAGTACTAACTGAGTCTGCCTCACCTGCGATTTGGATATCAGGGTGTGAAACCTTTAAGAGAGCTTTTAGTGCCTCTCGCAGTGGGGCCTCGTCGTCAACTATGATTGCTTCCAACTAGTTTTGAACAGTTAGTATGTAGTAAACTTATTGAAAGGTAATAATAGTGAAACTTTTGTGCCCGGGCCAACTCGTTGGAGCGTGAAAGTTTTATTGGTCAATTTTCATCTTCCTTTAGAGTTTCTGTGGTTACAGCTATCGAATCCCTGCTAACTGTGATGGCGTTCATTAATACAATCAAACAGGTGGAAGGAACTTCATGAAGCCACATAGGGTTACCCGCCTAAATTGTTGTTAAACCTGGAGGCATCAGCTGGTCAATTTTTTTCAATTCTAATTTTAGTGCAACACCTCTTCTTAGGCAAAAACCAAATTCCCTTGCCACCGGCGTCACTTAACAACTAATAGTCGTTAACTTTACAGCTTTAATACCCACACATAGTGCAAGATATTCGAAAAATTTCTTCATCAGAGCTTGTCGATGTTTTTAAAACATGGGGAGAACCTGCTTTCAGAGCCAAGCAGGTGAGCGAATGGCTGTGGAAAAAGTCTGCTACGTCCTTTGATGAAATGACCAACCTGTCGTTGAAGACAAGGGATATGCTGAAGGAGCATTTCAGTATTTTGGCTGTAAGCACGGCCACTAAGCAAATGTCTTCAGACGGAACGATTAAATCTGGCTTCCGGCTGCACGACGGCCACATGATTGAGGGTGTACTTATCCCGGCCGATGACCGGATGACCGCTTGCGTGTCTTCGCAGGTGGGCTGCTCATTGACTTGTAAGTTTTGCGCCACCGGTTATATGGAGCGCAAAAGGAATTTGGATCCCGCAGAAATTTACGATCAGGTGGTGATGATTGACAGGCAGGCAAGGGAAGCCAACAATGTGCCTCTTACTAATATAGTGTACATGGGCATGGGCGAACCGCTGCTCAACTATGCCAATGTGCTCAAGTCGGTAGAGTATATTACGTCTCCTGACGGGCTAGGCATGTCGCCAAAACGAATCACGGTTTCTACGGCTGGCATTGCCAAAATGATCAAAAAGCTGGGCGACGATGAGGTGAAGTTTAACCTGGCGTTGTCACTGCATGCCGCCAACGATGAAAAGCGCAACCAGATCATGCCCATCAATGAGTCCAATACATTGGAGGCATTGAAAGAGGCCTTGCAGTATTTCTATCAGAAAACGAAGAACAAGATTACTTTTGAGTATATCATGTTCTATAGTTTCAACGACACATTAAAGGATGCTGAAGAGCTTTTCCAGTTTACAAAGGCTGTGCCCAGCAAGGTGAACATTATAGAGTACAATCCGATTGCAGAAGCAACTTATAAAAATGCCGACCCCGAAGCGCTTGATAAGTTCTCGGCCTACCTGGAAGACAGGGGTGTGGTGGTGAATGTGCGGCGCAGCAGAGGCAAAGATATCGACGCAGCCTGCGGGCAGCTAGCCATCAAAGACAAACCCGCCGCCTAATCTGGTCTTGACATTAACCACATTTTCTATTTCTTGCTTGCGTTGAAAAGCTTCTGCTTTTCTTCTTTGCTCAGGCTCTCATAGCCGGAGTGCGAAATCTTGTCGAGGATAGCATCAATTTCATCCTGATCAGATTTAGTGTTGGACGCTGAAGCTTTCTTCGTGCCGGTGAATTTCGTGCTTTTGTGCGTGACCCTGATTTTTGGGGAGGGCTTGAATAAACCTTTGAACCATTCCATCACACTTACAACTGGCGTTCCAATATCGTTGCCTCGCTGGAGCTGTCGAATAAAGATGAAACCCATCAAAGCACCTCCGAGGTGAGCCAGTTCGCCGCCAGCGTTGGCACCAATGGTTTGTGAAAAAGACAGCAGTATGTAAAAGATGGCAATGTATTTGATTTTGACTGGCCCGAGAAAGAGCAGGAAAAAGGTATAGTTGGGCATAAACGTGGCGGCTCCTACCACAATGGCGTACACACCTGCGGAAGCTCCCAGCATGACCGATCCAGCCACTCTTTCGTGAAAGTAAGGGATAAGGTTATAAATGAGTATGTAGAAGAGCCCTCCAACGATGCCTCCAATCACATACATGGAAATGGCCCGCTGGTCGCCGAGATACTCTACAATGATCTTCCCGAACCAAAAAAGGAAAAGCATATTGAAGATAATGTGGAAGAAGCCTTCGTGGGTAAAGAAATATGTGAGCAGGGTCCACGGTTTGACGATGAAGCTATCGATGGACGCAGGTAACATGAACTGGCGAAGGATCATCTGATAGACATCAGGGTTGCCCGACAAGACCAATATCACTTTGAAAATGATCAGCGCTACAAAAATAATCACATTGATCATGATGAGCTGGATTAGCCCATTGTTAGGCCTGCTCCAGGCGTTTTTAAAATCGTCGAAAAGTCCGCCGTTTCCGTACATAGTCTTCTAATAGAATTTGCTGGAGTTTTTTTGCCAGTATTTAATCACTATAAATGCGATGAGCATACCACCCAGGTGGGCCAGGTGAGCGACATTGTCCCCCTGAGAACGGTTTAGCTCCGAATACAATTCATAAGCTCCGTAGAAAAATACCAAATATTTTGCTTTGATGGGTATGGGAGGGAATAACAAAAACAGTTGCGTATTGGGAAACAGCATTCCAAAGGCCATCAAAATTCCAAACACAGCGCCAGAAGCTCCCACCATGGGCACGTTTTCAATCCTTCCCATAAGATCCTGCACAAACACTCTGCTTTGGCTGATATACTCCGGGTTGTTTGGGTTTTCTACATAAGCATCGATAAAGCTAATCAGGCTTTCGTAGTACTGGCTGGCATGCTGCACCACAAAAAGGTTGAAAGCTTCAGGGTCAGGGTCGGCCAGGTAGGCCATCGCATCATTTGAAACAGCTGAAGTTTCGATATAGTCAATAGTGGCGTATAAAAGGCCAGCACCTATGCCAGTGACCATATAAAAGAAAAGAAATCTCTTTGGCCCCCAAAAGCGTTCCAGCATGTTGCCGAATATGATCAGGGCAAACATGTTGCCAAACAGGTGCATAAAGCTGCCATGCACAAACATGTAGGTGATGAACTGGTATGGCGCAAATGAGTCGGCCAGAATATACCGCAGCCCAAATGTGACTGCGAAGTCCATTTTTAAAATACTTTCCAAAAAAAACACCACCAGATTTACTATCAGGAGGTTTTTCACCATGGGTGTCAGGTTGAACATAGGCGTTTATTCATTAAAGAAACTGGCAAGCCGATCAAGGCCTAATATGTACATGGTTGCCTGGCCGCCGGGCGTATAGTTAGGTTGGGTGCAGGCAAAAAGCTGATCGATCAATGAGACCATTTCTTCGTTGCTAAGCATCTTTCCATTTTTGAGCCCGGTGCGTTTGGCCATGGACCTCGCCAGATTCTCTTTACGATTTATACTCAATTCAGATTTATAAACTTTAAATTGTTCTATCAGCCCCTCCAGCACTTCCTTCTCGTTGGAGCCGGAAAGTTCTGCAGGCATGCCGTTGATCACGAGGGTATTTTGGCCGAATATACTGAAAACAAATCCCAGTGCTTTCATTTCTTCCTCCATTTCCATTACTAATTGATAATCGGATGGATTAAGGTTGAGCTGCTGCGGAAAAAGGAATTGTTGCGAAGCTGCCTGCCCTTTTTCGAGGTGGTGTGTGAACCTTTCAAAAAGTATCCTTTCGTGGGCGTGCTCCTGATTGATGATCAGCAAGCCTGATTTCACCTGCTTACAAATGTATTTTTTGTGAAGCTGAAAAGGTGGATTGATTTCTGCTTCAAGTGTGGCCGCTTGAATCTCCTGCGTGGGTTCCTCCGGCGTTGCGTCGCTGGCAAAAGTTTTAACAATAGGCTCCACTCCGGCAGCCCCCTCTTTCTTCACATCTTCAAAAGAATATTGGGCTTCCAGGTTGGCATCTTCGTAGAGTCTTTCCCAGTTCTTTGCGTTGTTTTTACTCAACGGGGAGCTGAAAGATGACGAACCGGCTGGCATAGGTCTTTTCGCCTGGCTGATCTCATCAAAATTAAGCTTTGAGCGGGTGATCGCCTCAAAGTTCACGTCGTAATTGAAGTCCAGCGAAGGGGCAATGTTATGTGCGCCAAGTGCCTGCCTGATGGCAGATTTAACCACCCCATATATCATTCGCTCGTCTTCAAACTTTACCTCTGTTTTTGTCGGGTGTACATTGATATCGATTTTGGAAGGATCCATATCAATGAAAAGCACGTAAAACGGGTGAGTGTCTGCCGACAAAAGTCCTTCGAACGCACTTGTGAGGGCGTGATTCAGGTAATTGTTTTTGATGTAGCGATTGTTGATAAAGAAGAACTGCTCGCCACGGGTTTTCTTGCTGAACTCCGGCTTGCCAATGTAGCCATGAATTTTTATTTGGTCGGTGCTTTCGTCCACTGGCACCAATTGCTCCCGGTAATTCTTGTTGAAGAGCCCAATGATCCGGCCCGATAGCTTTCCTTCCTCGAGCTGATATACCGGCAGGTCATTTTGATGGAGGGAAAATGCAATGCCCGGATGTGCCAGTGCCACCCGCTGGAATTCATCAATAATATGGCGCATTTCCACCGGGTTGCTCTTGAGGAAATTACGCCTGGCTGGCACGTTGAAAAAAAGATTTTTTACTGACACCGTACTGCCCTGGGGCGTTACGCAAGGCTCTTGTTTTTTGATTTCCGACCCTTCAATGCATATAAATGAGCCCAATTCCGACTCCTTTCGTTTTGTTTTGAGTTCTACCTGAGCCACAGCAGCAATGGAAGCGAGAGCCTCGCCCCGAAAGCCCTTTGTTTGAATCCGGAAGAGATCTTCGGGCGTTCTTAGCTTGGAGGTGGCATGTCTCTCAAAACTCATGCGTGCGTCCGTTTCGGACATGCCAGCTCCGTTGTCTATCACCCGGATCAGTTGCTTGCCAGCCTCCTTCACAATCAATTGAATGGAAGTGGCACCAGCATCTACGCTGTTTTCCAGTAATTCTTTGACGGCCGATGCAGGGCGCTGTACGACTTCTCCTGCTGCTATTTGGTTGGCTAGCGACTCAGGAAGGAGACGTATGATATCACTCATTTGCTATTTTTTGAAAAAGATACCTCTGAAGCGAAAGTAAAGGTAAACAGGAACACCTAGCATTAAGAAGTAAAATACCTGATTGCCGTAAAAAAGATAGCCAACAAACCCACCGAGCAGGATCACAGCAATGACGAGCTGCAGGAGCGACGTGGAGTAATTGGTGCCTGTGAACGATGAGCCCGTTTTTCTTCTGAATGCTCCGGCAATGCTGGAGGTAGTGCCACTTTCGGCATCCTCATTCATCTCATTCTTTATTTTTCTGGTGCGCTCTTCGATATCTTCCTTGACAGGATCGTAGTGTCTTGGTGTATAATCAAAGTTCTTATACCTTGGCAGGCGAATAATTGAAGGAATTCTCATAATAAGCAGGTCTTCCGTTCTTCAAAATTTGGTACCGCTTTTGCTACTGTGTGCAGAAGGGCGAATAAAATCTTTACGTTTTAAAACAAAGTTAGGTTATATTTTAGGATTAACACAGATCAAAAGATCAATGTTCCAAAAACTTTACCCGGCCTCATTAACGCTACTTTGCCTGGTGCTGATGCACTTCGGAGACAAGGCGTATGCATGGGGCGAACAGGAAGTTTTCGGTGAAATAGTGACACAGAGGTGGATGTTGATGCTGGAGGAGGTTGATAGAAGATCACAAAACGACTCTGTTTTACAATTTCTGAATCAAAGCGAAATTGGGGGCATTTTATATCAGCCGCACCACTCCCTTGCCGAAATCGCAGCCCACATCGACTTGGTTGAAGAAGGCACGGGACATCAATTGCTGATCGGACTCAACCTCAGTGCCGCTGATCAAAAAACCTATCGCAACCTTGGACTGACGGCTCCGTCGGTGCTCGCAGCAGTGGCGGACGACGACTTGATACGAACGGCGGCCTCACGTGACGCAGTGCTCTTGCGTCTTGCAGGCATTGACTTTGTGATGGTAGACCTCTTTCGACTTTCTTTTTGGCAAGGCTATGGTGAGGAGCCCGAAGCTGTGAAACAGTCTGCCGTTGCTTATCTGAAAGGCCTTACCGAAGGGGGGATTGATGTTGTGGGTAATTTCTCGTCCAGTGCGTTTGGTGAGCCAAGACTTCCTTTAACCGAAGAGCTCAGCCTGTATAAGGAGGCCGAAATTAGAGGGGTCAATATTAGTTCTCTCCAAAATCAGCCAGTGGCTTTCGAAAACGGCTACGAGGCGACTAAATTCCTGGCTAAGGAGTTTAGCTACCATCCAATTACATTCGCCTCTTACCCTTCAGAAAAGGCCTGGAGTCAAGACTTGAAGAACCCTGTTGCTGATTTTCTTTTTGTGTCGCCAGGGCAGGCATTTCACGAGTTGGCAAGGCTTGCTGATGCCAAAATTAAATACAAAAAACAAAAAGCGGTAACGGGGAAAATCTCGCAATGGAAGTTGCAGCGACTCCTGCTCCGAAGCCAGCCTGAGAACTTTTCGCCAGCTGCAGGCAACACAGCTGAAAGGTCATTTGCTTTTCAACTGAATTTGAAGTCTGCTACGCTTCTGACAAATGCTGAGTCCTTGATTCCGTTTAAAAAACTGGAAAACCAATCCTTTGCAACATCTTCTTTTGGTGACGTGAGCAAGGATTTTCTTGAGCATATGCACAAGTATGCTTCGGTAACAGAATTTGCCTTTCCGATGGGGCTGATGAGCTCAGAAATGCCAGCCTGGCAAATCGCTCATTTCGACAATTACATCGCCGCTATCGACCTGGCGTGGTTCGATGCCCTGAGCCACGAGGAGCAAGCCAGGCTGCTGAGTTTTTTGATCAAGCTGCAAAAAGAGCGGACGAAGGTTACCCTGGTGCTTTTGGGATTGAGCGAAAACCTTGAGTTGTTTGCAGGCATTGAGCACATAAGCTACCACCCTGTGGGCGGTGAACAGGCAGAGCGACTGGCACCACAGCTTCTTTTTGGGGCCTATGGTTACTCAGGTAAATGGAATGGGTCGAAAGAGCTTTTTGCCAATGCATCTTCAACAGCGTCGCTTGCCAGACTAAAGTATGGAGAGCCATGGATGAGAACCATTAAAGGACTCAATGTGGTGGACAGCATTGCGATAAAAGCCATTGCAGACAAGGCCACTCCTGGCTGTCAGATTTTAGTAGCCAAAGGTGGCGTGGTGCTTTACGAAAAGTCCTTTGGCTACCTGAGCTACGACAGCCTGATGCCTGTTACCAACGAGACACTTTATGACCTTGCTTCGTTGACCAAGGTGAGTGCCACTTTACAGGCGTTGATGATTTTGGTGGATCAGGGAAAAATCGATATTAAATCCAACCTTGGAGCCTACATTAAGAGTACGCTAGGCACAAACAAAGAGAGGCTGATTGTGGAGGATGTGCTGCTTCACCAGGCTGGGCTCAAGCCCTACATTCCTTTTTGGCAGCGATCTTACGAAAGCAAAAGAAAGAAGATACTTGACCCTATGTTCTTCAATGCTTCCGCCGGCGAAGAATTTTCCATGGAGATTCTGCCCGGCATGTACTCAACTCCGGCCATGAAGGACTCTGTTTGGCGATGGACCTTGCAGACGGATTTGATGACCTTAGGGCCAAAAGATTCAGTTTACACCTACAAATACAGTGACCTTGGGTTCATGATCATCCAAAAACTAGTAGAGGAAGTTGCCGGAATGCCACTCGACGAGTTTGTGAGCAGAGAGGTGTACAAGCCTCTTGGCATGGATCGGCTTTGTTTCCAGCCTTTGTGTAGTTATCCCTACCAGTCGATCGCACCAACTGAGCTCGACTTCTATTTCAGAAAAAACATGGTATGGGGAACAGTGCACGATGAAAACGCAGCGATAATGGGTGGAGTAGCCGGGCATGCCGGCCTGTTTGGAAATGCGAATTCACTGGCAATTTTGCTTCAAATGCACCTGCAAAAAGGTTATTACGGAGGCAGACAATATGTTGACAATAAGACAGTTGATTTGTTTACTCAGCGCCTGTCTAACAATGCTCCACGGGCGTTAGGCTGGGACATGAAAGACCTCTCTTTCACAAGAAATAATACTTCTTTTTGGAGTTCTGAAACTACTTATGGTCATACTGGGTTTACTGGTACGGCGGTGTGGGTAGATCCGGAAATGGAACTGATTTATATCTTCCTTTCCAATAGGGTTCATCCGGACGCTCACAATAACAAACTCGTAGAATCGAATATACGTACAAGAATCCAGGACGTAATCTATCAGTCGCTAGGTTGGCAGCTTACTTCCGGTGAATAGTTAGCAAGAGATATGAACATCGGAATAGTATGTTATCCCACGTTTGGTGGTAGCGGAGTGGTGGCCACCGAGCTTGGAAAGGCCCTGGCCAAAGAGGGGCACAGGATTCACTTCATTACCTATTCACAACCCACACGACTTGATTTCTTTAATGAGAATCTTTTTTACCACGAGGTAGACGTTCAGTCATATCCCTTGTTCCAGTATCCGCCCTATGAGTTGGCTTTGGCTAGCAAAATGGTGGAAGTGGTTCAGTTCGAGAAGCTAGACCTGTTGCATGTGCACTACGCTATTCCTCATGCGTCGGCCGCTTACATGGCTAAACAGATACTGCGGGTCAAGGGGATAGAAATTCCGGTGATTACGACGCTGCATGGTACTGATATTACGCTGGTCGGTAAGGATCCGTCGTATGAGCCTGTGGTCACGTTTTCGATCAATCAGTCCGATGGTGTAACTGCTGTTTCAAGCTCGCTGCGAGATGAAACCTATGAGCACTTTGCAATCACAAAAGATATTGAAGTCATTCCAAATTTTATCGACCTCGAGCGATTCAAAAAGCAAAAGAAGGATCACTTCAAGAAAGCTATATGCCCTAATGGAGAGAAACTGGTTGTGCACACTTCCAATTTCAGAAAGGTAAAACGGGTCGAGGATGTGATAAAAATCTTCATCGGTATCAGGAAGGAGATGCCAGCGAAGCTTCTTATGGTGGGTGATGGTCCCGAAAGAAGTAAGGCAGAAGCACTTTGCCGTGAGACATGTTCGTTTGAAGACACCAGGTTCCTGGGTAAGCTTGACCACGTGGAGGAAGTGCTGTCAGTGGCGGATCTGTTCCTGATGCCTTCGGAAAAGGAGAGCTTCGGTTTGGCAGCGCTGGAGGCTATGGCATGCGAAGTACCGGTGGTGTCCTCAAATACAGGCGGTCTTACAGAACTCAATGTTGATGGCGTTTCAGGGTTTACCTGCGACATAGGTGACATTGAAAGCATGACGAAAAAGTCGCTTCACATTTTGAAGGACGAGAATTTACCCAACTTCAAAGAGGGAGCGCTTAAACGTGCCAAGGAGTTCGATATTTCGAATATCCTTCCGATGTATGAGTCGTTTTACAATAAAATCGTGGAATCGTTCAAAATAAGTGCGGTATAGTGGAATTTAAGGGGACAGGAATTTTGTTGTAAATCGAGCCAATTTTCGAGCGCAAAATAAATTTTTGTTGGAAATAAGAAGTAAGGAAAAATGCCTGCAAGCGTTAGAACGAAGGTAAAACCGAACAACAGTGGTACCACGCAGCTTTTTAAAAACCCTGTTCTTGAAAGACTGACAAGGGCCCACTATTCAGTAACACTTGGGATACTCTGCTCAATAGCCGCTTTTTTGTTGTACTGGTCGGGCATGGAAATAGGGTTTTCTATCACCCAAATTGCCGGCTTGTTTACTGTCGGCTACTTCAGCTGGACTCTGGCTGAGTATCTGTTGCACCGCTTCGTGTTTCATATGGCACCGACCAACAAGATCAAGAATGCTATTCAACACACTTTGCACGGGGTTCATCACGAATACCCTAAGGATAAATCAAGAGTCGTAATGCCGCCGACCGGCGCATTAATCATTGGAAGTGTGCTTTTTGTGATCTTCTGGATTCCGATGCAACAGTACGCATTTGCGTTTGTTCCGGGCTTTTTACTTGGGTATGTGACCTATGCCTTTATGCACTATGCCATACATGCCTATCAACCGCCTAAAAACTTTCTGAAGGTACTGTGGATCAACCACGGCATACACCACTATAAGGACGATGACCGGGGCTTCGGCGTTTCATCCCCATTTTGGGATTTTGTATTTGGGACGTTACCAAAAAAGTAGTCAATGAAGGCCGCCCTAAGCGACCTTCATTTTGAAGTTAAACATTCACCAATAGTCAATGTGTACTAAAGTGATGGTGTTTGTTAGTCTCAGTACCTTTTTGATCTGACTCGGCTAAAAACTTGTAGAATAGGTCTTTAACGAGCGTAAAAAAGAATCTTCTTCTGCCTTTCATAGTTATAATGCTCAAATGGTAGAAATAAGTTAAAGTATTACTTTAAGTATTCAAAGTCATTCAAGAATAAAAATATTAATGTGGTATTTAAAGTACAATTTAATATGTAATTAGTACAAATTATTATTACCATCGATTCACGTAGAGCAAGTTATTTTGTGTTAAGGACTGAATCAATAACTTTAATTGTTGGTTAATGGTTATAACGAAAAGGAACACATGATAGGCTACCGCTTTACTGACTATATACCCTCCAAAGACAAAGAGAAGACCGAATTTGAGAACTTGCTCAACATTTTCCATCAGCTCCTGGTCATTACATCGGGAGATGTTTCGGAGGCTTTGAGTTGGCTGACCAACCTCGACAAACAATATTCCATCACAAATCCTGACTACGGCATAGGAGATTTTATAGATGACCTCAAGAACAAGGGGTTCATTACTGACAAGACGCCAGATGGTGAGTTTAAGATAACAGCGAAATCGGAGAGAGCCATTCGAAAAAATTCTCTGGAGGAAATTTTCGGAAAGCTGAAGAAATCGGGCAAGGGAAACCACGCTACGCCTATGCCGGGTCATGGAGATGAGCCGGGTACCGACAGGAGAGAATTTCAATTTGGGGATACCCTCGAGCAGATTTCACTGACCGATTCTATAAAGAATGCACAAATAAATCACGGGTTTTCGGATTTCAGGTTGACTGAAGACGACCTGGAGATAGTGGAAACAGAATACAAGACGCAGACCAGCACTGTGCTGATGATCGATATCAGCCATTCGATGATCTTATACGGAGAAGACAGGATTACGCCGGCGAAAAAAGTAGCCATGGCGCTTTCTGAGCTGATCATGCACAAATACAAAAAAGACACGCTGGACATACTCGTGTTTGGCAACGATGCCTGGCAGATTGACATTAAGGACTTGCCTTACCTCAGCGTAGGGCCTTACCACACCAACACTGTTGCCGGGCTTGAGCTGGCAATGGACCTGCTGCGGAGAAGAAAGAATAAGAACAAGCAGATATTTATGATTACAGATGGGAAGCCTACCTGTATCAAGCAAGGGATTAAGTACTATAAGAACAGCTTCGGGCTTGATCCAAAGATTCTGAACAAAACATTAGATTTGGCAGCTGCCTGCCGCAAACTCAATATCCCTATTACCACCTTCATGATTGCTTCCGATCCATATTTGAAGCAGTTTGTGAAGGAGTTCACTATGGTTAACAACGGCAATGCTTACTACAGCAGCCTTAAGGGACTTGGCGAACTCATATTTGAAGATTACCGCCGGAACAAAAAGAAAAGATTTTAACCAACCAGAAAATTAGTAAGCACAAATGAAATATAGGGATCTTTCCTCTGCACAACTACGCAAAATACATACACTCGGCGAGCTCAAAGCATGTGGCTACCAGCCCGAATCCATCAAAGACGAGCTTAGGCGCAACCTGATAGCCAGGCTCAAAGCCAAAAAGAGCGTTTTTGAGGGGATATGGGGCTATGAAGAAACTGTGATTCCAGATGTGGAAAGGGCTATTTTGTCGAGACACAATATTAACTTCCTCGGACTAAGGGGGCAGGCCAAGACAAGAATGGCACGCCAAATGATTGAGCTGCTTGACGAATACATCCCGGTGATTGAGGGTGCAGATTTGAATGACGATCCGTTGAACCCGATTTCAAGGTTTGCCAAAGACCTGGTGGCTGAGCATGGAGATAAAACGCCCGTTAGCTGGCTGCACCGGGATGAAAGATATACGGAGAAACTGGCAACGCCCGACGTGACCATTGCCGACTTGATTGGAGACGTGGATCCGATAAAAGCCGCTTCGCTGAAGTTGCCCTATTCAGACGAACGGGTGATTCATCATGGCCTGGTGCCGAGGTCGCATAGAGGGATTTTTGTGATCAATGAGCTTCCCGATTTACAAGCGAGGATACAGGTGGCGCTTTTCAATATACTTCAGGAGGGCGATATCCAGATTCGGGGCTTTAAACTAAGGCTTCCTTTGGATATTCAGTTTGTGTTCACTGCCAACCCTGAAGACTATACCAACCGGGGAAGTATAGTGACGCCGCTGAAGGACAGGATTGACAGCCAGATTATTACGCACTATCCTAAATCTATTGAGATAGGAAGGAAGATAACTGATCAGGAAGCAAGGGTTTTGAAAGAGCAGTTGGCTATTGTGAGTGCCGGAGAGCTTGCCAAAAATCTGATTGAGCAGATAGCCTTTGAAGCACGCTCCAGTGAGTATGTAGATGCGAAGAGTGGCGTGTCGGCCAGATTGACCATTTCTGCCATGGAAAACATGTACAGTTCGGCTGAAAGAAGGGCACTGATCAACGGAGAAAAATCGACTAGTGTGAGGGTAGGGGATTTTGTCGGCGTGCTTCCCTCCATCACCGGAAAGGTGGAGCTGGTTTACGAGGGTGAGCAGGAAGGCCCTGGCATTGTGGCGCAAAACTTGGTTGGCAAGGCGATCAGGAGTCAATTTTTGCTTTACTTTCCCAATCCGGAAGAAATAAGAAAGAAGAGAAACGCCCCCAACCCTTACAAAGCAATCACTGATTGGTTTGGCGAGGGCAATATGGTCGACATATTAAATGAATCGACTGAGCAGGCGCATCGCAAGTTGCTTGAGGGAGTGCCCGGATTAAAGGAGCTGGTGAAAGAATACCATAAGCAAGCAGACGAAAAGCTGAGATACTTTTTGATGGAGTTTGCCCTTCATGGCCTGGCTGAATTCAGCCAGCTTTCCAAGCATCATCTGGCCACGGGCACGTCGTTCAAAGATTTGCTGAGCAGCATGTTCAGCATGCCTGGCCCTGGTGAGGAAGATGATGAGGATGACGATTTTAATCCATAATATTAAGGCTGATATTGATTCAGTTGTATCATGCCGGTGTCACTTCAGGAAATCAAAAAACTTGTTCGGAGGGGAGAGGGTCAGCAGATAGAGTTCAAGCGGAAGGTAGCCCATCCGGAAAAGATTGTGCGGGAGATTGTGGCCTTTGCCAATGCCGATGGAGGTTATTTGCTTGTTGGCATTAGCGATGAGGGGGGCATTCCCGGTCTAAAATATGCCGAAGAGCACGACTACCTGCTGAAGAAGGCGATCGATGAGTTGTGCAGGCCAGCCCTGAGCTACAAGTCGGAGATAGTGCCTATCGATGATAACCTTGGGGTACTCTATTATTTTATTAAACCCAGCAAAAGACGCCCGCACTATGCGCTTGCTGACACCACACAAGCTTACGGCAAGGCCTACATCAGAGTGGGCGACAAAAGCATTCAGGCAAGTGACGAGATGCGTCAGATTTTAAAACAGAGTCGGCGAACAAAAAATATCAAGTTTACTTATGGTGAGAATGAAAAAAAGCTGATGGAGCATTTCAAATTCAACAAGACGATTACCCTTTCTGAGTTTGTATCCATAGCAAAAATTCCCGGCATCGTTGCTTCCAGAACATTGGTGCGGTTGTGTCTTGCCAATGTGTTAACAATTCAACCTCTTGAAAAAGGAGATTTGTTCACACTGAAGGAGAGCTTTTGAGCCTTCACTTAATACCTAAAGAAGAGGAATGTACATGTCTATGCCACTGACAGATAAGAGTTTCTGTCGTCAATCCAGGTGGTATGGAGTGTTGAGTAAAGTCAAAAAAATGACAAATTTTTTATAAAGTTAACTTAGAGATTTAGGCATTTATCATTAACCTTAGAGCAACTTGTATTGTTGGTTTTTTTGATAAAGTACACATGGCTAAAGCATCGAAGGAAGGGAAAGTTTTTGTACTCGACACATCAGTTATTCTTTATTCTCACGACTCAATCATGAACTTTGCAGAGCACGATGTGGCCATCCCCATCACCGTGCTGGAAGAGCTTGATAATTTCAAAAAGGGGAACGACACCAAGAATTTTGAGGCCCGGGAGTTCATCAGGCTGATAGATACGTTGTCGGAGAATTACATGCTGCAGGATTGGATTCCACTGAACGGCAAGACAAAGGGCAAATTCAAAGTGGTGATGCAGAGCAATCCGGAGGTGGATGCGGAGAAGGTGTTTGATGAGCCGAAAGCAGACCATAAGATTCTGAATGCTGCCCTCACGCTAAAGAGCGAAGAAAAAGCTAAGAAGGTGATTCTTGTCAGCAAGGATATCAACCTGAGGCTGAAGGCCAAATCGCTGGGCTTGCTGGCAGAAGATTATGAAACTGGCAAAATTAAGAATGTAAGCGATCTATATACAGGCAAGTCGATCATCGAAAACATAGACCCTGACCACATCAGCAAGCTGTATGAAGAAAATGTCATCGACAGAAAAGAAATCCTTAAGGGTGTTAAACCTACAGCCAACAACTACTTCATTCTAAAGAGTGACAAGAACTCGATTCTTTCCACTTACAACCCCAACTCAAAGAATGTAGAAAAGGTGGATAAGGTGCCGGTGTATGGCATTAAACCCCGCAATGCGGAGCAGACCTTTGCCATACACGCAATTATGAACCCGGAGGTAAGACTTGTGTCAATTACAGGGGTGGCAGGCACGGGAAAAACCCTGCTGGCACTGGCGGGCGCTCTGGAGCAGAAACGAAACTACAAACAGATTTACCTGGCCCGCCCAATCGTTCCGCTGAGCAACAAAGACATCGGTTACCTGCCGGGCGACATCAAATCGAAGCTGAACCCCTACATGGAGCCACTGTGGGACAACCTCAAATTTATTCAAAACCAGTTCAGCGAGTCGGATAAGGAATATTCACGGATAACGGATATGGTGAATCAGGAGAAGCTGGTGATTACGCCGCTGGCCTATATCCGGGGACGAAGCCTCTCCAACATTTTCTTTATCGTCGACGAGGCACAGAACTTAACGCCCCATGAGGTGAAAACAATCATTACCAGAGCAGGTGAAAACACTAAGATCATTTTCACTGGAGACATTTACCAAATAGACACGCCTTACCTCGACTCTCAAAGTAATGGACTATCGTATCTGATCGACCGGATCAAGGATCATCCTCTTTATGCCCACGTGACGTTGGAAAAAGGAGAAAGGTCTGAACTGGCGAACATTGCGAACCAGCTGCTATAATATTTTCTAGGTTGTCGCTTCTCTTTTACTACATTTAGAGAAGAAACAACGTGTTATGGCATTACCGGATCTTCCGGATAGGGTATTGAACAGCTCCTTTCACAGGGATTTCTTCGCCAGGGGCTTGCAGGAAGTCGACTATCAGGATCTTCAAATATTGAAAGTCTACACCAGCAGATCGTTGTTTGCAAAGTCTTACGGCTTCAAACTTGGCGGGCAACGGCATCACTGTCGCTATACTTTTGACGAGCTTGGCCTGGCTACTCAGTTCACTATTTTCGAAAGAGGCAGCATTGAATTTGAGCGCCGTATTGACTTCTACAGGAATAAATTTACTCCGAACGACATTCTTATCAGCCTGGCTAACGTCATCTCAGGTATTTATAAAATACCAGTCGGCGGGCTTTTTTTTAATAGCCGTGTCGATGGCTATTTGGACGGGCTACCGGCCAGGCTTTTTGATTTTCTTGCCGATGAGTGGAATATAGATCTTGGTGATAACAGGGAATTTGATGATTTTGAAGAGCTGGTTGGCACTTTGGTGCTATTTCTAAAAACGCAAAGGGTAAAGGACCCTAGGGTGCTGAGAAATGGCAATTGATTTTTGTCTAGTAAGGGGCTAGGTGAGCAGGTTTGTTCAGAAAGGGTAATTATAATTGGATGCTACGATTTCTACTACTAACGCTAACCGTATTCACTTTTTTATCTTTTCATTCGTTCGGGCAGCAAATTTCCGACGTAAGGATTGATAAAAAATTTGAAAGCGAATTATTGACTGATGTGCTCAGTCAAATTGAAGCAAACTCATCTGTTAAGTTTTTTTATGACCCTTCCTGGCTTGAAAATGTGCGTGTTTCAGGGGAATACGCTGACACGTCGTTAAGGTCGGCGTTGGAAGACTGGACAGCGAATACAAGACTCAACTATCATTTTTATGATGCCTTTAATGTAGTACTCTATCTGAGGAGTGACCTGCTCTCAACCCTGAACCTGGCTGGCCTGAAAGACACCGACGTTATTATTGTTGGCGACTCTACAAATGCTGTGTCGGGCAGTGCCGTTGCTGTGAGAGGAACCATACGAAATGGGCAAACCAACGAACCGCTTCTTGGAGCCAGTGTCTACGTGGATGAGCTGGCCAGTGGAACAGTGACCAATGCAGCCGGCAGGTTTAGCCTCCAGCTTTTGCCTGGCGACTACCATGTGAGAGTGAGCCACGTAACCCTGCAACAGGAAGCTAAACGGATGTTTGTTTTTGGCCCCGGAGAATTTCAGTTGGATCTTTATGAAAAGACGATACAACTCGAAGGCGTTACCATTGCCGGACAGGCTCCGGATATTAACGTGAAGGGCATTCAGATGGGCACTGTGCAGTTGCAGGTGGAAGATGTGAAGAAGCTGCCTGCATTTTTGGGTGAGGTTGATATTATTAAATCGCTTACTCTGCTGCCAGGTGTAAGTACCGTTGGTGAAGGCACCACTGGGCTCAATGTGCGGGGCGGTACTGCCGATCAAAACCTCATTTTGCTTGACAAAGCCCCTGTCTACAACACCTCGCACCTTTTTGGTTTCTTTTCCATCTTCAGCCCAGATGCGACTGATGACGTGACTATTTACAAGGCTGGTATTCCTGCCAACCTCGGCAGCAGGGCCTCATCGGTGGTGGAGGTAAAGCAAAAGTCGGGTAGCAAGGAAAAATTTGGTTCACAAGGGGGGATTGGTTTGGTGGCGAGCAGGGTAATGGCGGAAGGGCCAATCAAAGAAGGTAAGAGCAGCTTTATTGTGGCCGCCCGCAAGTCTTATGTCAATTATCTTTTCGATACCTTCATCAAAGTGGAGGAATTGGTGGGAAACAAAGCCGGCTTCTGGGACTTGTCGGGCAAACTGGACTTTGCATTGACCGATCGGCTGTCTTTGAAGGCATCTGGCTATGTGAGCAAAGACAATTTCACCATTGCTAACGAGTCGTCGTTCGACTACCAAAATGGGCTGGGCTCTGCGGAGTTGGGTTATGTGTTTTCGGAAAACTTGCTTGGAGGACTGTCGGTAGCTTACAGCGATTATCAATATCAATTAGGTGATCTTCAACTGGCTGACCCCTATAAGGTTTCGAGTGGAGTGGGCCAGCTTGATATAAAAGCCGATATGACCAGGTACACCGAAAAGCATGCCCTGCAATTTGGGGGAGGCACTACTTTTTATGGGTTTAAGCCCGGTGAAAGAAGTGGGATAAATGCCGACTCGCAGATTACGCCGGTTGCTTTGCCGGAGCAACAAAGCCAGGAAAGTTTTTTGTATGCAAACGACGAAATTAACCTGAACGACACGTGGTCAGTAATGGCGGGACTTCGGTATTCGATGTACCGCAGCTACGGGCCAGCAGACGTTTTTGTTTATTCAGGTGAAAGGCCTGGAAGAACATCAACACTGACGGACACCCTTCAGTACTCAGGCAATGAAACCATCAAAAACTACTCAGGCCTGGAGCCCCGGCTGTCGCTTAGGTACAGCCTCGATGATGAGACTTCTCTAAAAGCCAGCTATAACCGGATTTACCAGTATATCCACCTGGTATCGAATACCACAGCCATTACGCCGTACGACATCTGGATGGGAAGTAACTATTATTTAATGCCGTTGATAGCTGACCAGTATAGCATCGGCTACTTCAAAAACTATGAAGACAATACATGGGAGACCTCTGCTGAAGTATATTTTAAGGACATAGATAATCTGGTGGACTACAAGGATGGGGCCGATCTGGTGCTCAATCCTACTTTGGAAACGGAGCTCATTCAGGGCAAAGGCATGGCATATGGCCTTGAGCTGCTGGTGAAGAGAAGCAAAGGCAAGCTCAACGGGTGGGCAAGTTATACCTACTCAAGAACGCTCCGGAAAATGGAGGGCGCTGACAGGGAATCCACAATCAACAAGGGCAACTGGTTTCCATCTTACTATGACAAGCCGCACGACTTGACACTCTCCGGCAGCTACAAGGTAACCAGAAGGTGGACGATCAGCTCGAACTTCACCTACTCAACAGGGAGGCCCTTTTCTGTTCCTGAAAATGGGTTTCTTTTCGACGGGGTGCTGGTGGGCAACTACACGGAGAGAAATAACGGGCGAATTCCTGACTACCACCGCCTCGACCTGGCCTTCACACTTGACACCAGTTTGAAAATAAAGAAGCTTTGGGAAAGCAGCTGGACATTTGCCGTGTACAATGTATACGGCAGAAAAAATGCATACAGTGTTTTCTTCAAAGACACGGCAGACGCCAGACCAACGGCCTACAAGCTGGCCATTTTAGGTGCTGCGTTTCCTTCTATAACCTACAACTTTAAGTTTTAGTCATGCAGGTTGCAAAAAAACTATCGTGGTCGGTGTGGGTGTTGTTAGTAGCGTGTATTGATCCCTACGACTATCCCTTTAAAGAGCAGACCAACTATTTGGTGGTTGAAGGAGCGGTTACCACCGAACCGGGCCCGTATGCTATAACGCTTACAACCACACGGAACATCAATAATGAAGAAAATGCATTCAAGCTACGTGAGCAGAATGCAAGGGTGATCATTGCTACGTCATCGGGCAAAGTGGAGAAGCTTGTTGAGAAAGACACCTCGGGAGTTTATTATACCTCAGCAAGTTTCCGGGGGCAGATTGGCGAGAGCTACCAGCTTACTGTAACGCTGGAAAATGGGATGATTTACAAATCGGAAGAAGTTGAATTGCTGCCAATGCCCCCAATTGACAGCATCAGCATCAAGTATGGTTCACAGAAATACGTTTCTCAGGCAAATGCCATAGTTGACAGAAAAGGATTTTACATAACAGCTTTCGTTAACGACCCGCCTGAAACAGAGAATGCCTATTTGGTGAATTGGGACTACACATACAAAATATTTACACACCCCGAACTGGCTAATTATTACGATGCAGAAGGTTGCGAATGCTGGGTTTCAAGCCCCAAAGAATGCTGTGCAGTTTGCTGGGTTGAGGAAGAATCACTGGATTTTGCCGTTGCCAATGACAGGCTTAATAATGGCAGTTCGCTCACACAATACGATCTTTTCTTTTTGCCGGTCGTAGGTATCATGCTGTATGAGAAGATTCACCTTGAAGTGTCAATTAGCTCGTTATCAAAGGATGCCTACTTTTTTTGGAATGCTGTATACGATTCCCGCTATAGCCAAGGAGGATTGTTCGATCCTACGCCAAATACTGTTGAAGCCAATGTTTACAACGTGGATGATAAAGAGGAGTTGGTATTGGGTTATTTTTATGCTTCTGATGTAAGAAAAATTTCGAGGTTCATACATCCGACAGATTTTCCCGAGCGTATCGACCCTGACACGGGCTACCCCGACACATGCCTTCTTTATCCCAACACAACGGCTGAAGAGCCAGAATACTGGAATGAGTAGTCGTATGTACATATCATTTGTTCTGGCTATGGGGGCACTAACCCTGCAGGGTTGTGTTGATCCGTATGACTACCCTTTCGAGGAAAAGACAAACTATTTGGTAGTGGATGGAGCGATTAGAACTGAGCCGGGCCCGCACAAAATAACCCTCACCACTACCAGAAATATAAAGAACGAAAAAAATGCCTTCAGACTCCGTGTACAGAACGCAAGAGTAACGGTTGCTACTTCTTCCGGGCGGGTGGAGCGGCTGGCTGAGCAAGACAGATCAGGGGTTTACTATAGCTCGGACGATTTTAGGGGGGAAGTGGGAGAAAAATATCAGCTGAAAATAGTTTTGGAGGATGGCCGGGAATACCTGTCAGATTCAGTCGAACTGCTGGCGATGCCCTACATAGATAGTATTGGAATAAAGTACGGAGCAGAAAAGTATGTGTCAAAGCTTAATTCAACTTTGGAAAGCACAGGTTTTTTTGTCGATGCGTTTGTGAAAAGCCAGGCTAATCAGAGTAGTTACTTCCGGGCCGAATGGCACTACACCTATTTGTTGAACACCAATGGTGCTGCTCCGAATACCTGCTGGGTCAATGTTGTGCCAGTCGAGTACAGAGTGTTCTCTTATGAAGCCAGTGGAAGCAATAGCAGCAAACAGCATCCTCTCTTTTTCCTTCCGGTGAGAGGTGTGATGTTTGCTGAGAAGATAAAGGTTAAAGTGATTTTTTCTTCCCAGACCTTGTCCTCTTACCGGTTTTGGAGCAGTGTTTACAATACCACCTATAACCAGGGAGGCATTTTTGACCCGACACCGGCCTTTATTCCGTCGAACATTCATAGCTTAACTGACCCGGCTGAAATTGTGCTTGGGCAGTTTTTAACATCAGACGTGAAAACTATTGTAAGAGAAATCTATGCTCAGGATTTTCCAGAGCGGGTAGATACCGGAAGTCCCTGGGCAGATATTTGTCTTAGGTATCCCAGGGAAGATCATTCCACAATCACTGATATTGAGCCTCACGACTGGAATGAATAAAGCAAAATTTCATATTGCTATTCTATTCATTTCAGGGCTTGCTTTGAACATGTGCGTTGAGCCTTATGACTATCCCGCTGGTGAAAGGAGCAACAACCTGGTGGTAGAAGCACTAATTGCTAGCAATCCAGGGCCGCAAGCAGTTAGGTTGACGACCACCAGAAACATTTACAATACAGGGAACCAGTACATTCTATATGTGAGCGGTGCAGAAGTGTCTGTTCTCGACAGCGATGGTCGTTCCTTTCCTTTCAATGAACAGGGAGGGGGACAATACTACTCCGATTCGTCTTTTAGTGCCGTGGGCGGAAAGGCGTACAGGCTCCGGATTGTCACGAAGGAAGGAAAGGTATATGAATCGAATGAAGAAACTGCCTTGCCCACTTCGGAGATGGACAAAGTAGAGATAGCGTACACTGTTAAGTCGGAAAAGAATGAACTCGGGAATTTTGTAGATGTTGATGGCTTCAGCGTTAAGGCCATCGTCAATGATTTACCCAGCCAAAAAAACTACTACCTGCTCAGGATGACCACCATATTCAAAGTGCTGACTGAGCCATCTGCTTATCAGGTCTTCGACCGGGAGCTTGGCAACTACGTTACTCAGCCTAAATCCTGCTGCAATATTTGTTGGGTTACCAAACCCCTTGATGAGTTTGTTGTCTTTAGTGACCAGCTGGTAGATGGAAGGGAGGAGGCTGAAATTCCGTTGACCTTCTATCCTGTAGATCAGAAGTACTTTTATGACAAGGTGTATTTTGAAGTGACTCAGTATTCTCTCACGGCCGAAGCTTATGTGTTTTGGAAAGGGTTGTACGACCTGAAATTCCGACAAGGCACTCTTTTTGACCCTGCACCGTCCGGATTACCCGGTAATATTTTCAACGTTGACGACCGGAGCGAACAGGTAGTAGGATATTTTACCGTGTCAGATGTTACAACAAAAGGAGAGTTTATGACTAAAGATTTTATTCCGAGAAACGTAGTCTATACTTACAGGTACGCAGATGACTGTAGAACTCTGCCAAACAGCACTACAACGCAGCCAGCTTTTTGGCGGTAAAAGAAAATGAACCAAAGAAAAATGAAGAAGCTATATACACTCATTTCACTTCTTATTCTTGCCTGCTCAGTTGGTGCGGCACAGGACAAAGTTATTGACCAGTTCAAGCTTTTTGCGGCCAACAAAACACAGGAAAGAGTGTATTTGCACATGACCCAACACTATGCCCAGCCGGGTGATAGGATATGGTTCAGCGCTTACGTATTTGACGATGCCAATCAGAGGTTGTCAGATGGAAGTAAAGTGCTTTACCTGAATGTGGTAAGCAAAACAGGGGACGTGGTTGTGGATGAAAAGGTGTCGCTTGAAGCAGGGGTTGGTGAGGGGTATATTGATGTGCCGGCGGACTTTAGCAAAGGGTTGTATGTGGTAAGGGCCTATACCGGGTGGATGAGGAATTTTGGGCCGGAGCATTTTTTCAGGGACTGGCTTTGGGTAAATCAGCAGCCGGGCGAACTGAGTCTCGCTGATGGCGAGCTCCCGCATGTTGATGACATGGAAGTTGCCATAACCGCAGAGGGTAATTTGACACCTGTTTCAGGGCTCACGTCAAGGTTCACCGTAAGAGTATTTGACGGTCTTGGACGAGGGGCGGTACTTGAAGGTGAGGTAGTGAACAAGGCGCATGAGTCCCTGGCTACTTTCTCCACCAACAAGCACGGCTACGGTGCTTTTATCTTGCGTCCTGAGGCTGGGGAAAAATATGAAGTAATTTTAAAAGATCAGCGAGGGGATGCGGTCACTCATTTCTTACCCGAAGTGAAAGCAGAAGGCATCTCTATGCTTGTCACAACCCAGCCCACCGTGGTGAGGGTATCGCTTCAGAGTAAATTAGCGGCTGTTGAAAGACAGAAACTCAGGCTCATTCTCCAGTCAAAAGGCACCATTTACCTGGATCGGGGGATCGATTTTGCTGCCCAGCCTGCTCAGGCCCTCAGCATACCAGCAGCTGGCCTTAAAACAGGTATTTACCAACTGTCGTTGCTCGATGGGGATGGGATAGAAATAGGTCAGCGAGTAATTCAGATATATCCGGCTTCCGATGAATTAACGCTGACAACCGATCAAAGAAATTTCAAAAGAGGAGAAAAGGTGAGGACGTCTTTCGCTGCCAGCAATGTGGCTGCCTACTCAGTTAGCGTGTCCGACAAGCTGCTCGAAGGTGACTATGTCGCCCCTGCCATCGACCAGATATTTTATATGGCCGATGTGCTTGCGCCGGATGCCGCTGAAATGATCAAGTTTTTCGATAACAGCTTTAAGTCCCCTGAAAACTGGGATTTGTTTTTGCTCACTAAAAAGCTGCCGGCTTATTCCTGGCGAGAAATAATGTCGTATAAGGCAATCTATCCTAAATGGCCTTACGAAAAGTATATCAGTGCCTATGGGCAAGTACGAACTTCTGATAGCCTGCTGCTGGGCCAGGAGCTTTTCACATTCTATAGCTTTGCCCACGAGGAAATCATTCCCGCCCGAACCGATGAGTATGGATGGTTTTTGCTTCCTGTTTTTGATTTTTCAGGGCCTACTAAAATTGTATGCTTATCCGACAATACCAACGTTTCGTTTTCGGAGATGAAAATAGACATTGAAAGCGGCCTTCCATCCACTGCTCTGGAAGTAGACATGATGAAAAAGTTAGCCCAAAGCGGAGTCACCTTTGCAGATCAAAAGAGAGACAAGCTGGTGTTCAAAGGGTCTTACAGAAAGCTGGTGCCTGGGCTGTATCCTGAGAGGAAAGAAACAGAAGTGAGCAGAGAGTTTTCACCTCTGACAAGGAACACTGAAGACTATCAGCTTGATTTACGTCAATATCTGAGCTTTAGTAGCCTAAGAGAGGTATTCATTGAAATAGGCCGTGGTATAGTGGTGAGGGAAAGAGGGGGAAAACGAGTAATCATGATGTATAACCCGGTTAACGCTACTTTATTTAACGATCCGGCGCTGATTTTCATCAACGGCATTCCGACTATTGACTATGATCTGGTGCTCACACTAGAC
Organism: uncultured Imperialibacter sp.; assembly: GCF_963974565.1. NCBI lineage: Bacteria > Pseudomonadati > Bacteroidota > Cytophagia > Cytophagales > Flammeovirgaceae > Imperialibacter > uncultured Imperialibacter sp. Next base: position 160,035 of record NZ_CAXBCJ010000003.1, read on the forward strand.
CCTGATGTGATAGAAACCATCCAACTGTATCGGTCTGCCACTGCCCAGGAGCGCTTTGGTGCGATGGCCAGGAATGGCATTCTGTCTATCTCTACTAAGGACAAAGCACTTGAAATTCCCAACCAGGAGAATATCAGCTTCAGTTTTGAGGGATTTCAGCCCGAAGAAGAATTCACCAATGCCAGCCTGGCGCAGCAAAAAGCGTACTTGCCTGATCTGCGTCACCTGCTTTACTGGCGCACCGGAACTAGTCTACCCACTTACATAGAATGTACTTCGTCGGATGTGCTATCGAACTACGAGGTGAACATTATCGCAATCACTCCGGACGGAAGTTTAAAAACAGGCACTGCGGAGTTTAGTACTCTTCCTGTTGAAATGGCGGGCAACTAATCGATGGCGTACTCTGAGATATCCTTTGTGCCGGGCATCAAATGGAAGAAGTTGATTTGGCGCTGGATAAGGTCTTGCAATTCAGCAGTCATAAAGGCCTTCTTGTTTCTGTAGTAGCTACTGATGTACGAAAGAGCGTCTCTCGCAAGCGCCATGTGGTGGGGATTGGTCGGGTCGTAGTAGCTGTTGAGATAATAGAGCGATTTCAAATAAAAGCTTAGGGAAATGTTTTCAATCAGCACAGGGCATAACCGACCGGGATCTCTTGCCAATCTTCTCACAAGCTCCTGCATCTTTTGAATGGAGATGTCTTCGTCCAGCCAAAAATTGCGGACTGCGTCAAAGCTTTCAACCTGATAGTCAATAAAGTGATAAAGGTCAAACTCTATCATCTGATCAGACTGGTTAACCAGGCGCAGCATGGTTTCGTCTTCATTGATAAAGAGGACTTTAAGAAAGAAGTAGTAGTCAGAATAAGACCCTTTGTAAAAGGACGGTGGTTCCAGGTTCCCGTTCTCAAAAGCTGATTGATAAGTGCGGGCACTTTGCTCAAGCCTTTCAGCCAGACCCTCCACATCTGTTGATCTGAACCGGTGGCTTGCACCTTTGTACGAGTACTCATATGCCCTGCCAGAGTAGCAGCTTACTCCAGCGGCCAGGTTTGGCGGCAACTGCTGGAGGAAGGCATAATGATTGAGTTTGAGGGCATAAAATCCAGGCGTATTTGGGTAAGAAAACCGACATAGCACTGATGGGCTCAGCGAGCCATTCATAATGTATTTGAACGTATAATATTGCAGATCGACGGCCATCCCGTTGAGCATAGTCTTGGTATTGGCAGCTATGGTTTTCGAATAAAGCAGAGAAATGATGTCCTCGTTGGCTGCTTCGAACAATCGATCCCGGTCAAATTCCGCTAGCTTGTTATGCCATACCAGCGAGTCTACCTGAATCGGCCGCTTCCTCTCAAACTGCTCGATGAGCATATACATGAAAAGCACCCGAACGAATGGGGCATTGGGAGCTGCGTTAACGGCATACACCAACTCGTCACTTGTGATTTCGTCGCCCACGTAGATTCTGAAAAGGTAATGAAGAATGCCGCTGACCCGTTGCTGGTCGACTGTGCCTATGTGGCCAGATCGGGTGGCTACCACTCTGTAGGCAGTCTGGTTCAACACCCTGAAGGCCTTGTCAATCCGCTCTTCTTTGTTAAGCCTTTTGGCCAAAACTAATTGCAGTTCGGCTTTTCTGGATTGCTGTAGCAGAGGCTCCAGCCTGGCGAGCAAAAGGGTATCCTTTTGCAAGGTATCCTTCAACTGGGCTTTTGGCATGGCTTGAATCCACTTGATAGAATTCTTTTTTGCGAGTGCCACGAGCGCCTCATAACCATCATCAAAGCCAATCGAATCTGCTTCCACTGGGTCGCTGCTCATTTCATTCAGCAGTTTGTAGAGAAATGAAGCCCGCTTTTCCTGTAGGTTGCGGTTCAGGAGGCTGTCGCCTTCCAGCGAAGAATACCCATAAAAGTCAGCCTTCAAAATGCTGAGGTCATTGTCGTTCAGGTATTTCCTGAGTGAGTCAATCGAGACGGACTCAGGTTCGTATTTGTTCTTTGGAAAGTAGATTCTCTGCCGTCTTTTGAGAATGTCCTGGTCGTGGCCGGTGTAGGGTTGGTAGGTTATTTTGTCAATACCGTAGCCTTTAAGCTTTCGCAGCTCAAAAAAGCGGTCGATGGGCACACATTCTACATTTGACAGCGTCGGTAGGTAAGGGAGGCTAATTGTCCTCAGCTCTTCCAGCGTTAGTCTTGCCACCTTTCTAAAAGGTCTTTTTACCAGTACCGAGATTTCCGAAGGCGTGGCAGCACCCTCCCACTGCGCCAGAGTAATCCACTGGCTGTAGACCCATCTGCTTGGCCTTTTGCCCATCGTAAAATTGAGCAGGTCGTCGCTGTACTTTTGTTGAGTTTTCCCGGTGGTCTCTTCATCCATCGACAACGTTGTTGCCAAGGGCAGTGTGGCTTGCTGGCTTAAGATAGTTTGTATAACCTGCTTTTTATTGACCTTTTGTTTGACGCCATTTTTATCGAGAATAAATGCAAAGCGCAGGTTTTTGATATTTGACACTGGGTGTGCCTTTAGTTCCGTTTTGCCATCGGGTGTTGTTGTTAACCGAAGGCGGTGTCGGAGAAGCCGTTTCTCCCACTTGCCCTGTTTTTTGGCCAGGAGCTCGACTTGGGTGGTGTATGAGTAGTTGCTGATTTGTCCTTTTGAAGGGACGCAAAATGCAAGGAACAGAAGACACAGCCAGGCGATTTGGATTCTCATTGGTAGTAATTTCCAGAATTACCGCCGCTTAAAAAAGAAAAGAATGCTTAATTGGTGTTCGGAGGAAGAATTTTCCGAAAAAGATGAAAAGTGGTCCCGGCAGGAATCGAACCTGCACCTCAAGCTCCGGAGGCTTGCATAATATCCATTTTACTACGGGACCTTTTGCTATTGTGTTATTTGCGACTTCAAATATCTACGACCGCTCGCAGTTTTAAAAAATTTTTCTCTCTTAATTGCCTCATCCCTGGTTTCAAAAGTCTCGAAGTAGACCACTTCCCAGGGCGCATACCTGGCAGTTGATGTTGTTCGCCCCTGATTATGTTCTTTAAGCCTTCTGTCCAGGTCTTCACAATGTCCTTTGTAGAAATTCTTTTTATCAAGGCTCCTAAGAACATATGCATAGTACATCGCACCAATATTATTTAATCTTGCATCTCAAGCTCCGGAGGCTTGTATAACCTGCCCGACAGCGTGGTCAGGCGGGTATCCATTTTACTACGGGACCGATAAGAATTGAAAAGCAAATGTCTTAATGCTGCACGAAGAAGTGGTCTCGACAGGAATCGAACCTGTATCTAAAGTTTAGGAAACTTCTATTCTATCCATTGAACTACGAGACCTTGATGTCTTTTCAACAAAAAGGAGTGCAAAATTAAATTAATAATTGACGTTTTTCAAGTAATTGGGGTAAATGCTAATGTGATGCTCCAATACTTCCTTGTAAAGCGTTTCACGCAGCTTGCTGATGTCCCCCTTGCTCGTGGCTGAAATGAATATCAATTTTGTGTCGGGTTTCTCGGTGTAAAGAGCCAGGGCACGTTCTCTTGGTGTGGGCGCTACCGGCTCCTGGATCTCAAATTCATCTGTTGTTTCTTCCTGCGGCTCCTCAGGAATGAGATCTATTTTATTGAAAACAGTGATAACAGGCTTAGCATCGGCGCCGATTTCTTTCAGCGTTGCTTCCACTACCTTTGCGTGTTCCTCAAAAGATGGGTGCGATATGTCCACTACGTGCAGGAGAATATCTGCCTCCCGTACTTCGTCAAGTGTAGACTTGAACGACTCGATGAGTGCATGGGGCAGTTTTCTGATAAACCCGACTGTGTCTGAGAGCAGGAAAGGAATATCGTTGATAACCACTTTCCTGACAGTGGAGTCAACCGTGGCAAACAACTTATTTTCGGCCAGCACATCAGATTTGCTAAGCTTGTTCATAATCGTGGACTTGCCAACGTTCGTATAGCCCACCAGGGACACTCTTACCAGTTGCCCTCTGGCTTTGCGCTGTGTAATCCCTTGTTTTTCTATTTTTTCCAGCCGCTTTTTGAGCACAGTAATTTGATCCCGAATGGCCCGGCGGTCAGTTTCTATTTCTTTTTCACCAGCACCGCCCCTGGTGCCGGTTCCACCCCTTTGCCTTTCAAGGTGAGTCCACATTCTGGTTAGCCTTGGCAGCAAATATTCATATCGTGCCAGCTCCACCTGGGTTCTCGCCTGAGATGTTTGGGCTCTCTCCAGAAATATGTCGAGGATAAGGAGGCTCCGGTCGTAAATTTTTACTTTCAGCTCATTTTCCAGGTTTCTGAGTTGAGAGGGTGTAAGGTCGTCGTCAAAAATGACTACGTCAATTTCTTCCGCTTTAACAAAGGCGTTTATTTCCTCTAATTTTCCCTTGCCCACGAAGGAGCGTGTATCAGGTCTGGGCAGCCGTTGGGAAAATTTTCCCTTAATTTCCAGGCCAAGCGTTTGCGCCAGGAACTCCAGCTCATCAAGGAATTCCTCCGCCTTTGATGGCGGCTGATCTTTATTAATCAAAGCTACTAACACAGCTTTGAGTGGAACTGGGGCCGTAGAGATAAGTTTATCCATTTGTTGAAGTAACTTGCAAGTAAACCAATAAATAGCAATCGTTCATCGAAAAGTTCACCCCATTCATCTGATTATTGATTTTCCTTCTCTAATAATTAATACTTTCGATAAGACAAGAAGGAGTTAGACCTCCATCTAATTTTAAACTTCATTAATTAAGTTTAACTAATTAGAGGAATAATAATAATTTGCACAACCATTGGAAATATAGTCAGTCTGTCGCATTTGGTTTTTGTTTCTCGGTTTTCTTTCAAATATGTTTTAACGAAGTAGAAACAATTACTTGCATCGACTGTTTATAAACCACCTCGCCTTATTATGAGAATTGCTATCGTCATCAATTCGTCCTGGAACGTATTCAACTTTCGAAAGAACCTTATTCACGCTCTTTTGGAGAGGGGAGATGAAGTGATAGCTATTGCGCCAGAGGATGAGTACTCTAAAAAATTGGTGGCAATGGGCTGCGAGTTTTATCCGGTTCCCATGAACACTACGGGAGTAAATCCGATACGTGACCTGCTGCTTCTGTTTCGACTTATCAGAATATACAAAAAAGTGAAGGCAGATGTTTTTCTTCACTATACTATTAAGCCAGGTATTTACGGCACGCTCGCTGCCAAACTTGCTGGTAGTGCCGCTGTTATTAATAACGTGAGCGGCTTAGGAACTGTCTTTATTCAAGACAACTGGGTTTTATCTGTGGCGGTGCAGCTTTACAAGCACTCGTTCAAGTTTGCCGATCACATTTTTTTTCAGAACCCTGACGACAAAAAGCTCTTCATATCCTTGGTGAATCCTGAAGGCCCTTCTACAAGCGTTATTCCTGGTTCGGGTATCGACCACCACAGGTTTTTTCCAAAATTCAATACAAATGGGCATTTCACTTTTCTGATGGTGGCGAGAATTCTGGTGGAGAAGGGAGTGAAAGAATATGTGGAAGCAGCCAGAATTTTGAAAGGAAAAGGCCTTAATGTAAAGTTTCTCCTGCTTGGGCAAATTGAGAAAAAGCATTTGAGAGCAATATCTGCCGCTACGGTTCAGCAGTGGCATGACGAAAAGGTCATTGAATATGTGGGAGTTACCGATAAGGTTGAGGACTGGATTGCCAGAGCCCATGTGGTCGTACTTCCATCTTACAGAGAAGGGCTGCCCAAAACCTTGCTGGAGGGTGCCGCTATGAGCAGGCCCCTGATAGCGTCAGACGTCCCCGGGTGCAACGCAGTAGTACATGATGGTGTTACGGGACTGCTTTGCAAGGAGCGAGACGTTAACAGCCTTGCTGATGCCATGCAGCGAATGATGTTCTTCACCGACAAAGAAAGAAGCGCAATGGGCGAAAACGCCAGACAGCATGTTATCACACACTTTGACGACAGCTTCGTTGTTGACGAGTACTTAGAAAAAATTGACTCCTATACTTCCGCTGAGACACCAAAAACTCATCAATTAAAAGAAGTATTTGGTTGAGAATCTTTACTTTTCCGCATTAATTGACCTCCAGGGTTAACTTTTCTACTTTATCGAAGCATGGTATGAAGAACTGTGGAAGAACAGTTGTTTTTTTTGCATTACTTATATTGAGTTCCTGCAAGCTCTACAAGCAGGATATCATGTTCAAGATGGACGAGGAGTTCACCGAATCAGACCTCAAGCAGGCAGTTTCTTTGGCAGAGAAGAATTATCAGATAAAGAAAGACGACTATCTGAGGTTAGATGTGTTCACCAACGGAGGCGAAAGAATTGTTGATCCAAATTTTGAGCTTCGCCAGGGCATGACGAATCAGAACATGCAAAATACCCGTCAGTTCGTTTATTTGGTCAGGCAGGATGGTCTGGTGAAACTACCCATGGTTGGAGATGTCGATATCCTCGGCATGACTATATACGAAGCAGAACAAAAACTTCAGGCACTTTATAGTGAGCACTATATAGACCCTTATGTTGTATTGCGTTACGAAAACAGGAGGGTGATTGTGCTTGGCGCCAACGGCGGACAGGTGATTCCGCTGGTCAATGAAAATACTTCACTCATTGAGGTGATTGCTTTGTCGGGAGGAATTAATCAGGGGGCTAAAAGTCAGACTGTACGGCTAATTAGGGGGAACCTGAACAACCCAGAGGTATACATGATCGATTTGTCAACCGTTAGTGGAATGCGATCATCTATTGTGAGGCTGGAGCCAGGCGACATCGTCTATATTGACCCGTGGAGGCGGGTGTGGATAGAGTCTCTCAGAGACGTATCCCCAATTTTAAGTCTGATCACTGGGGTAATAACTTTGGCTTTGGTAGTAAAAAGCATCAATCTTAACTAAAGTGAGCAATTGACAGAAAGCAGCAACACAAGCGGATCAGGTTTAGGTTCTGACGTGAATGAATCAGAAGCGTTCAACGACCTTGACGTCGAAAAGCTACTTCAGGTAGTAAGGAGTAGTATTTTGTATGTGGCGGCCATTTTTGCTGTCGCTGGAACCGCTTCATACGCTTTTCTCAGATACACCAAGCCCGTATACGAATCCGAGTCGCAACTGAAACTCAATATTCAGAATGAAGCAGTGATTTTGGGGGTGCAAAATCCCCTGGAGAACTCTGGCGTGAACTCGCTATCAGGTGAGATCGAACTTCTTAAATCAAACCTGTTTTTCAGTCGGGTGGTTGAGGCGATTAATTACAATGTGTCTTACCACTACTATGGGAATATCCTTACTGAGGAGCGATACCGGAACAGCCCATTTGTGGTTAGTTATAAGTTGCATAACGCTGGTTTTTTCGATAGGCCTATCGATATCGAAATTATTTCGGAAAACGAATTTGAACTATCCTTTCCACCAGCTGAGCAGTCAGGTACCTCCCGGCATAAATTTGGCGAAACCATCAGCACCGCTGACTACAACCTTCTGATTGAGAAGACTGAGAATTTCGCCGATGACAACGGTATTGGCAAATATTACTTTACGATTAACAGCGAGTCGGCCCTGATAAATTTTTTCCAGTCAAACGTTACGGTTCAGCCACTCAACTTTAGTGCAAAAACGATAAAGATCTCTTTGAGAGACTTCAATAAGTATAAAGCAAGGGATTTTGTGACCGCTATTGACACCCTTTATCTCAAATACACAACGGAAGAAAAAAACCAGGCTATTGAGCAAAAGCTTTCATTCCTGAATGAGCAACTGGGAATTACCGAAAGGAAGATAGAAGAGTACGAGGACTATTTTGAAAACTTTACCATTGAGAACCGAACCACCAATATTCAGACGGACTTAGGTCGAACAATCGTGCTGTTACAGTCGCTCGACTCACAGCGATACGACCTTCAAAACAAGCTGACCAATATTCAGATGGCACAGGAGCAAATGGACAGGAATGAGCCATTGCTGCTAGCTAACTACAGCTCCAGGTCTTTACCAGAGTTCATATCCAGTTCTTTGACAGAATATAACAAGTTGTTCGGCGAGCGGGAATTGTTACTGGGTTCTTACAGTGAGAATACCTATGCCGTCTCTCGCATGACTCAGCGGCTGGCAACTTTGAAGAAAAATGTAACGAGTATCACAGAGGAGTACAGAGAAAACCTTGTGAAGGCGCTCAGGGAGTTGGACGTTAGAAAGGCCAACCTCGAACGTAACTTCGTCGAATTACCTTCGATGGGTACCGAGTTTAACAAAACAAGAAGGTTTTACAATCTTCAGGAGGAGTTCTATTTCTCCTTAATAAAAAGCAAGGCCGAGCTGGAAATCGCCAAAGCGGGAACGGTTCAGGATTTCGACATTCTGTCGCCCGCATCTTTGCCAGTGGATCCGGTGCATCCGAAACAGCTGCTCATTTATGGTGTTGGTGCCGTTAGCGGCCTTTTGTTGAGCCTTCTCTTTATTGGCTTGAGGTACCTGTTGGACAATAAGATATCTCATCAAAGAGAGCTTGAGCGCCTGGTTAGCGTGCCAGTTCTTGGTTCCATTCCGGTGTACAAGAGAGAGAAGTTGCTGACTACAAGGCTGTTGGTACATAAAGTTCCTCAGTCGGTATTAAGCGAGTCGCTACGCAGTATCAGGACAAACATGGACTTTTTACTCAATGGTGGAGACCAGCGGGTAATTGCTGTGACTTCTACCATTAGCGGTGAAGGCAAAACGTTTGTAGCAGTAAATCTGGGTGGTATTTTGGCTAAAACAGGACAGAAGGTGCTTGTGGTGGATCTTGATATGCGAAAGCCCAAGATACATTTGGCGTTTGGCAGAGAGAAAGATGACAAGGGGATGTCTACTGTCCTTATCGGGCGGGACAAATTTGAGGATTGTGTGCAGACGACAGAGATTGAGGGACTTCAATACTTAGGCGCTGGCCCTATTCCTCCAAATCCCTCTGAGTTGATGCTTGGGGAGAGGTTTGACAATTTTATCAGACAAGCATCGAAAACGTATGACGTGGTAATTCTTGATACACCTCCTGTTGGCTTGGTGACAGACGGCGTGATTGTAATGAAGAAAGCGGATTTAACCCTGTATGTAGTAAGGGCTGACTATTCCAGGAAGGTTTTCTTAAAAACGCTACAGAAGCTGATCAAAATGAACAAGTTCAACAACATTTCTGTCATTCTGAACTCAGTAAAAATTCTGAATAAGAAAGGCTATGGCTATGGTTACGGCTATGGCTACGGTTACGGCTATTACGACGAGGATCATAAGGAAAAAAGTTAAGTGATTCGTCAATTGACTGACTATCAATAAATAATAGGTCAATACTTCAATTTGGCATTCAAGCAAAATCATTGCGAATTTTTTCGAAAACCAATCTTTCTATTAGAACGGATTTAATTATTGCACTTTTTTTTGAGAGGAATTTAAATAATTGCCTATCTTTCATAAACCCTCTGCGACATAATGAGCAAAGAAGTTTTTCACTTAGAAAGATTGTTTTCGGGGATTCAATACCCTAGTTTTTTTGTTCCTACCTTTGTCACACTATTAATCATCACATTTAATGGCGGAAGATTTTCGTAAGAAAGAGCTTAAAGAGCTGGTAGAGAAATTTGAGGACTTTGTGAAAGGGAGAGTCAGCCATTATTTTGAGGAAGACGACTTCGAGAATATCATCGACTATTACCTTGACAAGCTGAAGTTCAGCAAAGCATTAAAAGCAGTCAATGTGGCTTTTGATCAATTTCCATTTTCAGTGGAATTAATGCTGCGAAAAGCAACTATCCTCACATCGCTTGAGGAATATGACGAGGCACTCAAATTACTGGAAACTGCTGAAAATCTACAGCCTGGAGATTCTGAGATCATTCTGCTGAAGGGTAATATATTGTCTCTCAATGGAAATTATGATGAAGCCATTGATGCGTTGAACAACGCACTGGAGTGGATAGAAGATAAGGACGAAGTTTTTTATAATATCGGCCTCGCTTTTCAGGGTAAAGGAGACTATAAGCAGGCGGCTGATAATTACAAGTTAGCCATAGAGTTCAATATCAATCATGAAAATGCGCTGTACGAACTGGCTTATTGCCTGGATGTAGCAGGTGAGCTTGAGAGCAGCCTTGATTATTATAGGCAATTCATTGACAGAGATCCGTTTTCGGAGTATGCCTGGTATAACCTCGGCATCGTATACAACAAGCTTGGAAGGCACGTAGAGGCTATCGATGCGTATGAGTACGCAGCCGCCATCGACGATAGTTTTAGCTCTGCCTACTTTAATATGGGCAATGCTTACCTTAACATAGAGGAGTACGACAAAGCGCTAAAGGCGTTTCAAACTACCGAAGAGTTAGAGGGGCCGAGCTCCGAAACCTATTGCTATATTGGAGCCGCCTATGAAAAATTGGGTGAATTAGATGAAGCGCTGTCTTTTTACAGACGAGCGGCCAAGCTTGACGACATGTATGACGAAGCATACTTTGGCATTGCTTCATGTTTGAAGGCTCAGGAAAGGTGGTTTGAATCCATTCATTTCTATAATAAAGCACTCAAACTCAACGCTGAAAACCCCGATTACTGGTTAGCAGTTGCCGAAGCGGAATACAAAGTTGGCAATATTGTGTCCAGTATGGACGCTTTTGAAGAGGCAACCATATTAGATCCCAAAAATCCCATGGCCTGGCTTGGTTGGTCGCACATTTATTTTGAGCAGGGCCAATATGAAAAAGCTGTCGACACTGTTTCTTCCGGCATGGACGAATGCCCCGAGGAGTCCGATTTATATTACAGGGCTACAGTGTATTTAATAACTGCGGGACGATTCAAAGAGGCCTTTGCAATTTTGGAAAATGCCTTAACTTTGAATTTTGAAAATCACGTCGTCCTCTTTGAGTTTTTTCCAAAACTTGAGACTCAGAAGGCACTATACAAAATCATTGAGCGCTATAAGTCTAATAATAAAGATAAATAAGAATTGCCTTTTATCGAAGGGTGTTTGAAAGCCATGCCTGGAGTGTACTGGCTTTTTTTGTTGGGAAATTTAGGAAATTGAAATGTTAGAAAACTATGCATTAAGTAAGGTTCCGGAGAGAACCAAGAAGCCACGGCAGACAGGTTTTACCATGGTGATGGATAAGGGGAGCAGCCTTAGAGAAGCAGCGGATTTGATAGAAACATGTGGTGAGTATGTAGATATTATTAAGCTTGGCTGGGCTACTTCATATGTGTTCCCAAAGCTGAAAGAGAAAATTGACCTCTATCAGTCGGCGGGCATCCCAGTCTATCTTGGAGGTACTTTGTTTGAAGCCTTTGTAATCAGAGATCAGTTTGAGGACTACAGGAAGGTTTTGGACAAATACGGATTGAAGTATGCAGAGGTGTCGGACGGCTCCATTACCCTCGATCATGACAGAAAATGCGAATACATTAGGCAGTTGTCTGGTCAGGTGACGGTATTGTCAGAAGTCGGATCAAAGGATGCTGCCAAGATTATCCCACCCTACAAATGGATTGAGCAGATGCAAACGGAGCTGGACGCCGGCGCCTGGAAAGTGATTGGAGAGGCCAGAGAAGGAGGAAACGTTGGTCTGTTCAGAGACTCCGGAGAAGTTCGCCAGGGACTGGTAGAGGAAATTTTGACCAAAATTCCGTTCGAGCGGATTATCTGGGAGGCACCGCAAAAGACACAGCAAGTTTGGTTCATCAAATTGCTGGGGGCCAATGTGAACCTGGGAAATATTGCCCCACAAGAGGTAATTCCTTTAGAAACGATAAGACTGGGCTTGAGAGGTGATACATTTGACCACTTCCTGTCTCAGTTCTAACTAACTATTATTGGGAGGTCATTTCTGTTTGAAGAAATGGCCTCTTTTTTCAATACCCTGGACATCATTTTAATGCCGAGAAAGTTAACTGACTATTTTTTGCTCTTTTTGAAGGGCCTGGCTATGGGAAGTGCCGACGTGATTCCGGGAGTCTCCGGTGGAACAATAGCCTTCATTACAGGAATTTATGAAGAGCTGCTAGACGCTATCAAAGCATTTGACCTGACTGCGCTTAAGCTGCTTTCAAGCTTCAAAATCAAGGAGCTTTGGAAGCACATTAATGGCAATTTTCTTGTCGCCCTGCTTGCTGGCATAGGACTGAGCATTATCATCTTTGCGCAGGTGATTACGCACTTGTTGGAGCTGTATCCGATCTATGTTTGGTCTTTTTTCTTCGGTCTTATCATCATTTCCTCCATTACCATTGCCAGGCAAATCAAAAGGTGGTCTCCGGGTGTTATATTTGCCTTTATAGCAGGTTTAGTTTCTGCATACATCATTGTTTCGTCCACACCTGCCACAACCCCAACATCGTGGTGGTTCATTATCCTGAGCGGGATGGTTGCCATAACAGCCATGATACTTCCGGGTATTTCGGGCAGTTTCATTTTGCTGATCATGGGCAAATATGAATATGTTTTAAGAGCGCTCAAGGAGCTAAATTATCTTGTTATAGCACTTTTTGCAGCTGGCTGTGTCATTGGGCTTTTATCCTTTTCCCGAGCCATTTCGTGGTTTCTGAAAAAATACCACAACATGGCCATTGGTTTATTGTCGGGGTTTATGGTCGGATCGCTATACAAAATATGGCCCTGGAAACGAGTGGCGCAATTTAGGCTGAACAGCGCCGGCGAACAGGTGCCATTTATCGAAAACAATGTTTGGCCACATTATTATCATAAGCTTACCGGGCAAGATCCTCAAATTCTTTTCGCTCTGCTTTTTATTGCACTTGGCTTTGGCGTTGTGGTGATTATTGAAAAAATTGCACACACAACCGTCAAGTACAAAAACAAGTAATGCCGAGGCTGTTTGGACTAATCGGGTTTCCACTGACCCACTCTTTTTCAAGAAAATATTTTTCGGAGAAGTTCCTGAGAGAAGGGATCAGCGATGCTTCCTATGAGCTGTATGAGATGGAAACCGCCGCCAGCTTTCCAGCTTTGTTTGCCGAGAATCCCAATCTGGTAGGGATAAACGTCACCATCCCTCATAAAAAGGCAGTCATTCCTTTGCTGAACAAGCTTGACCAGAGTGCTTCAAGAGTTGGGGCGGTCAATGTGATAAGAAAAGAGCGGGACGGACAGCTAACAGGATTTAACTCAGACTATATAGGTTTTTTGCGGTCGTTGCAGAGCTGGGCCGGTGATGCAATAGTTGGAGCAAAAGCCCTGGTGCTTGGCACAGGTGGAGCGGCTTCTGCAGTAAGGGTGGCACTGGAGGACTTGAAGATTGAATACCTTCAGGTGTCTAGGTCTGCTGGGAATGGAGTTATTACCTACGGAGATTTGAAAAATGATCCCACGATTCTTGAATCGAGGAAATTGATTATCAACACAACACCATTGGGCACGTACCCGGATACCGGAAAATGCCCGGAGATTGATTTCGAGAGAATTGGTTCCGGCCACTTATTCTACGACCTCGTCTACAATCCAGCCGAGACACTTTTTATGAAGAAAGGGCAGGAGCATGGCGCCAAAGTAAAAAACGGATACGACATGCTGGTGTTGCAAGCCGAGAGAGCCTGGGAAATCTGGAATCAAAAGTGATGAATATTTCGTTTATTCGTTGACCAACAAATTTCTACTCTTTGGACTTCGAACTAACATCTGAATACCAACCCACCGGGGACCAGCCAAAGGCAATTGCAGAGCTTGTAAAAGGTCTCAATGCCAACGAACCCGCCCAAACGCTGCTGGGAGTGACAGGCTCCGGCAAAACCTTCACAGTGGCCAACGTCATCAAGGAAGTGAACAGGCCAGCCCTTGTCCTCAGTCATAATAAGACGCTGGCAGCACAGCTTTTTGGAGAATTGAAGCAGTTCTTTCCTAACAATGCTGTTGAGTACTTCATTTCCTACTACGACTACTACCAGCCGGAAGCGTTTATTCCAACCACAGGACTTTACATAGAGAAGGATCTTTCTATCAACGAAGAAATTGAAAAGCTGAGGCTAAGTGCCACTTCGGCGCTGCTTAGCGGAAGGCGGGACGTGATAGTGGTTGCTTCAGTCTCCTGCATATACGGTATAGGCAATCCGGATGAGTTTGGCAAAAATGTTATTCGGTTAGAGGAAGGGCAGCAGATCACCCGAAATCAACTGCTTTTCAGCTTTGTGGATATTTTGTACAGCAGAACGGAGGTAGAGTTTAAGCGGGGTAACTTTAGGGTGAAGGGGGACACGGTTGATATTTTTGTTGCGTATGCCGACTTTGCCTACCGCATTATTTTCTGGGGAGACGAAATTGAATCCATTCAGCGGATCGATCCACAGTCAGGTAAAAAGCTCAGCGACGAGAAAATAATAACAATATTTCCTGCCAATCTTTTTGTCACCGGGAAAGATGTGATCCAGCAGGCCATCATCGAAATTCAGGACGATATGATGGCTCAGGTCAACTATTTTGAAAGTGAGCGGCGGTTTCTCGAAGCAAAACGGTTGAAAGAGCGAACAGAGTTTGATCTTGAAATGATAAGAGAGCTCGGCTATTGCTCGGGCGTGGAGAACTATAGCCGCTATTTCGACAGGAGGCAGTCGGGCCAAAGACCTTTCTGTCTGCTTGACTATTTCCCTGAAGATTTTGTGATGGTAATTGACGAAAGCCATGTGACTGTGCCGCAGATCAGGGCTATGTGGGGAGGCGACAGGTCGAGAAAGGTGAACCTGGTGGACTACGGTTTCCGGCTTCCATCGGCACTGGACAACAGGCCGTTGACATTCAATGAATTTGAAGGAATGCTGAGCCAGGTAATATTTGTTAGTGCCACGCCGGCAGAGTATGAGCTCAGAAAGTCAGAGGGTGTGGTCGTGGAACAGATCATCAGGCCAACCGGTCTTTTGGATCCGGAGATTGACGTCAGGCCGAGTATCAATCAGATAGACGATCTGTTGGAAGAGATTGATGAGCGGGTGAAAAAGGAAGAAAGGGTGCTGGTGACTACGCTTACTAAAAGAATGGCGGAGGAGCTTCAGAAGTACCTTGAGAGAGCTGGCGTGAAGTCACGCTATATCCACTCAGAGGTGAATGCACTTGACAGGGTAGAAATTCTCAGAGAGCTAAGGCTAGGTGTTTTCGATGTCCTTGTAGGTGTCAACCTTTTGCGTGAGGGCCTCGATTTACCGGAAGTTTCGCTGGTCGCTATTTTGGATGCCGACAAAGAGGGCTTTCTTAGAAACCAGCGATCGTTGGTTCAGACAATTGGTCGGGCGGCCAGAAATGAAAGCGGAAAGGTGATTATGTACGCCGATAAAATCACTGACTCCATGCGGGAGGCCATTGATGAGACCTATCGGAGGAGGGACATCCAAATTGCTTACAACAAAGAGCACGGCATTACCCCCCGATCTGTTAAAAAGAATATCGGCTCAATTATGGGTCAAACTAAAGTGGCTGACTCCAAAAAGGACGGAAGGAAGTACTACGTTGAAAATGAGGAGCCAAGTATTGCCGCCGACCCGATTGTTCAATACATGCCAAAGCCTGAGCTCGAAAAGCTGATCAAGCAAACACAAAAAGCCATGGAAAAAGCGGCCAAGGAGCTGGATTTTATTGACGCAGCGAGGTTGAGGGATGAGCTAGCTGATTTAAAAAAGTTGTTTGAAAAATGATCGTATGCAATGCAATAGGATGGATTAGCTGAGTTTGTTTGGTGGCAGTGCAATTAAAAAGAGATAAATGATGTTCTGTTAATGTAGACAGAAATAGATTCCTCCCTACCGTCGATAAAATTGCATCGAATGTTTCAGGTTTTAATCGTACCTTTGTCCTCTTAATTATCGAAGCACAGTAGGTAACTTGTGCTTTTAAATAACAAGAACCCTAATGAGTGCACCTAAATTTTCATCTCAGGGAAATTCGTTTTATGGCGAACTGAGGTCAAGAATAAACGAATACTTTCAAGAGGCAGGAAAGCCGTCGACTGGTAACTATAAGCTATACTTCAAGGCCGTTGTTCTGGTATTGAGCTGGGTGGGTTTCTATATCCATTTAGTCTTTTTTACTCCGGGCACGTGGTTGGCACTCACAGAATCTGTAATAATGGGAGGTTTAACGGCCGCCATCGGATTTAATGTGATGCATGATGGTTCGCATGGAAGTTTTAGCCGCAAAGAGTGGGTGAATAAGCTCGCAGGTCTATCGCTCAATTTTCTTGGAGCTAATGTGTTTATGTGGAATACCAAGCACAACGTTATTCATCACACCTACACCAATATTGATGAAATTGACGATGATATTGATGCCAGGCCGTTCCTGAGACTTTGCTCTACGCAGCGTCACCGAAAAATTCATCGCTACCAGCATATCTATGGTTGGTTTGCTTATTCGTTGCTTTACCTGTATTGGGTATTCTTTACAGACTACAAGAAGTACTTTACCCAGAAAGTAGGCTCTATGCCGCTAATGAAGATGAAGCCCAAGGATCATATCAGCTTTTGGGGTTTCAAAGTGATTCATGCGGTGGTTTACATGGCGTTGCCAATCTATATGGTAGGTTTCCTGCCATGGCTAACAGGCTTCCTGGTAATGGGCTTATTCGCTGGATTGGTGCTTACGCTCGTATTCCAATTGGCACACACAGTGGAACACACTCATTTCCCCGTTCCGAATGAATTGAACAAGCTTGAAGACGAGTGGGCGATTCATCAGATAAAGACAACGGCCAACTTTGCCACTAAAAATAAGCTGATCACATGGTGGGTTGGTGGCTTGAACTACCAGATTGAGCACCATCTGTTCCCCAAAATATCTCATATTCATTATCCTGCCATAAGCAAAATCATCAAGAAAGTGTGTGAGGAGAATGGTATCGTGTATATTGAATACCCCCGCATGCGGATCGCCCTGGGCTCCCATGCAGCCTATTTAAAGGCCATGGGTCAGGCATAAAAGAAAGCCCTTCTCCATGGAGAAGGGCTTTTTTGATTAAACCTTCGGCAAAGTCCATCCATTATTGTATTTCGCTTTCATCAGAGCGTTGGCTTCGGCATCGTTCTTGAATTGCCCGCTTGCCGCATCCCAGAAAACTTTCCTCCCGGTTTTGTAAGCGATATTGCCCATTTGCGCATTAATGGCCGCAATGCTGCCTGTTTCAATGCCGCACTTGAGTTTGGATGAATCATTTGCCTTGATGGCATCAACAAAATTTCTGGTATGGAGATCAAGCGCATTTCCCTGCGGGCGCTGATCTGGCACATCGTCCATTTTCCAGGCAGTCATTCCGTCTTTCTGTTGTGTTTCGGGGATGATCTCCCAGCCACCTCTGTTGACTACCAGCGTGCCGTTGTTGCCAATAAAAGCGATGCCTTCCGTCTTGCCGTAGTTGCCGCCGTCAATTCCCGTGGCGTGCTCCCACAGCATATTGAACCCGTCGTATTCAAATACCGTTTGCAGTGTGTCTGGCGTTTCTGAGGCGTCATCCGGGTAGGCAAACTTGCCACCTGAGGCCATCACTGATTTGGGTGCCTTCACACCCATGGCATAAAGAGCAATATCAATTTCATGTACACCCCAGTCGGTCATCAAACCGCCGGCGTAGTCCCAAAACCAGCGGAAGTTGAAGTGGAAGCGGTTGGCGTTAAAGGGACGCTTCGGAGCAGGCCCAAGCCACATGTCGTAGTTGACACCAGCAGGCACTGCTGTGTCTGGCAAAACAGGCACCGGCTTCATCCACCCCTGATAAGCCCATACCTTCACCAGTCTGATTTGTCCCAGCTTGCCAGAGCGAACCACATCGAGCGCCTGCTCGTAATGCGGACCGCTGCGCTGCCACTGGCCAACCTGTACGATTTTGCCATATTTTTTCGCAGCAGCTACCATGAGGTTACACTCTTCCATGGTATTGGCGATTGGCTTCTCCACATACACATGCTTTCCGGCCTGCACAGCATCGACCATGGTTTTGCAGTGCCAGTGATCTGGCGTGCCGATGATAACAACATCAATGTCTTTGTTTTCCAGCATTTTGCGGTAGTCGCCATACTGGGCGGGTTTTTTACCCCTCATTTTCTCCACGTCAGCGGAGCGTCTGTCAAGCACGCTTTGGTCAACGTCGCATAGAGCGACGCAGTCGACCTCGTCCATGTTGAGGTGTGAGCGCATGTCGCTCCAGCCCATGCCGTTGCAGCCGATCACACCATAGCGCAGCTTGTCGGCTGCTGCGACCGGCTTCCGTACGCCGGCGAATGACGAAAAAGGCATTTGGCTAAGTGCCAGCCCGCCCGCAGCGGCCATGCCGGTCTTTTGTATAAATGTTCTTCTGGATGTTGAACTCATAATAGTAGGTATGTTTTGAATCGTTTATTTCTCAATATCCTAATTCGATACCTAAAAAGGAAGGGCTAATTGCGTGGTCAGGCATATGGGTTGTTCGATGGGCAATAAAAAAGCCCCTCCGTTGCTGGAAGGGCTCTGATATTTAGTAGCAACTGGCTAATTATTTTGCCGCTGCAAAGCGCTTGGCAACTGCATCCCAATCTACCACATTGTAGAAAGCTGCTACGTAGTCAGGTCTTCTGTTTTGATAGTTCAGGTAGTAAGCATGCTCCCAAACGTCAAGACCAAGAATAGGTGTGCCACTGCAACCTGCGTCAGGCATCAATGGATTGTCCTGATTGGCAGTAGAGCATATTTCAAGCTTGCCGCCTTTCACACAAAGCCATGCCCAGCCTGAGCCGAACCTGGTAGCTGCAGCCGCAGAAAATTTTTCTTTGAAGCCGTCGAATGAACCGAAGGCAGCGTTGATAGCATCAGCCAAAGCACCTGAAGGCTGGCCGCCTTTGCCAGGGCCCATAACTGTCCAGAAAAGAGAGTGGTTCCAGTGACCGCCGCCGTTGTTGCGCACAGCTGGCACGTTAGAGTGGCTTTTCAGCAATTCTTCGAGCGACTTGCCAGCCATTTCAGTGCCTTCGATGGCTTTATTCAAGTTCGTCACGTAGGCATTGTGGTGCTTTCCGTGGTGTATTTCCATGGTGCGGGCGTCGATGTGCGGCTCCAGCGCATTGGTTGCATATGGTAATGCTGGTAATTCGAATGCCATAATTATTGATTTGTTTTATGGTTGAACATTTATCTTACTGAACAGTAAATCTACTAAGAACTGCCCAAATAAATAACGCCAAAAGGTGGGTATAGTTCCTTGATGTAATAGATATGTACATGGAAGTATCGATGAGTTTATTCCTTCTCCCTCAACCTCTTGAAAAAAGTGTTAATCAGTTGTCGGCATTCCTGTTCCATAATTCCCGATGACACCTTTGTTTTCGGATGCAGCACATTTTCCGTCAGCAGTGAGTAACCTCGCTGTAAATCGGATGCCCCGTAAACAACTCTGCCTATCTGCGTCCAGTGGAGGGCACCTGCACACATCACACAAGGTTCAAGCGTAACGTACAGTGTGCAATCGTTCAGGTATTTGGAACTGAGGTAGTTTTCTGCAGCCGTAATCGCCAGCATTTCTGCATGGGCAGTTACGTCAGTAAGCTTTTCTGTGTGGTTGTAGCCTTTGGCAATGACTTTGTTCTGACAAACAATAACGGCGCCGACCGGAATTTCATCTTCCTCCAGCGCTCTTTCAGCTTCACGCAGAGCGACTTTCATGAAATGATCGTCGCTGAAAACCGTTAGCCCGCTCACTTGAAGTTCTTTTTGATGGATACGCTTTGCATGATCTGTGGTGCCAAATCCTTCCATTTTCTCATATGCTGGTAAGGCGATGAAAGCGTGAACACGAGCGTTTGGTTGTTGACAATGGTGTACTGGATATAGCTGTAAGTACGGAGGGCTGATTCGTTGGTAATGGCGTCTTCCTCAGGTTTAACTATTGCAACAAACTCAAATACGGCAAAATCCCGGCCGTTGATAGTTTCGATGGCGTCTTTGGTGAAACTCACCTCATCGTAAAGAGAAGAAATGTTGGCTTTATAAAAATCCTTCAGAATGTTTAAGTCACCCTGGGCCCATTGGTTGTTTCCTTTGTTGATCCCGAAATCGACAGTCACACCATAGTCGGTGTGCAGGGCCATCGGTCTGCGGGTGTACACATACTTACTATTGATCTCCTGCTCGTTCATCGGACGAAAGTCGGAAGGAAGGCTCACGGTGATGTAGTCAGTTACTTTGGTGGGGCTTAGTTGGGCAAGGGCAGAAAAGCCCAAGGCGACCAAAAGAATGGTAATAAGAAATTTCACAACTGATTTGGTTTTGTTTGTAAATTTAGTGGCTTCAAGGTGACTTGGAAACTTAAGCAGAGCATATTTCACCTTACATGATATATTGAGATGAAATAAGAACCAATTCATTGTAAAGCTCGTCGAAACTTTCAGTTTTGAATTGTTCAGTCAGCTCAGCAGCACCATTGAGACCTCCAACATAGTACCTATTAAACCATGGCAAAATACTGATGATTCCGTCAATCAACCCCACATTTTTAGCTACAAATATGTAGGCAGCCCCTATGCCTGCGATCAGGACAAACGAATTGACTCCTTCTCTCAAGTGGTGGGCGTAAGTATGCCCTAAACCGGGCAACAATCCACTAAGCACAATGGCTTTGAGCTTGGTTTTTCTCTCAACCTTAGCAGTTTTTTTCCAAATTTTGTCAAGATTTTCCTGACTTAGTGGTACCGAGTTTCCTGCTGCATGAAAATATCTTTTTGCGTCCTCAAATTCTCTTTCTTCGTAGGCGATTAGCCCAAATAGTATTTGTTTCGAAACCTGGCCCTCTTCCGTGGCGACTTCCATTCCAAATAGCGCAGTTTTTGCTTCCATTAGTTTACCAGCTTTCATTAATGACACCACGTGATAAACGTAAAATTCATGGTTGTTCGTAACGTTAAAAGACAACAGAAAGAATTCGGCAGCTTCGTCCCACTTTTGAAGGTAAAAATCGCAAGCAGCCAGCGACGGAATGGTGATTGAGTCGTAGGCCGAGCTTTTATCAAAGAAAATAACTCGTCTGTAAAGCTCTGACGCCTCCTGGAATTCCTGCCTGTCGAAGTAGTGACCGGCAAGGGTTAGCGCTTCGGGTATTGCTTGCGAGCATCCTGCCCTAGTAAATGCCGTAATAAATATCCAGAAGGCTATTAACGTGAGTGCGGTACTTTTCTTTCTTGTTTGCATTATATTTTTTTGCTGATTTTGCCGATCCATATATATTACCAAGGTAGAAGCCTGTGGCAAGGCCGCCAAATGCCCAGCCGATCGGACTTTTTACACCGCTTTTCGCAAACCCTCTATAGGACTGCCATGCTGCCGTTGAGAAGAGAAGCATAGAGAAAAGGCCGTCTTTCCAATGTCCTACGTATATCTTACCTGTGCCAGGCACAATTGCCGAAAATGCGCCGGCGATGAATGGGCTCTTCATTTTTTCGTTTTCAAAATTTACAGAAAGCTCAAACAAGGGCTTCATAGGATATGACGCCGTGCTGTCAACACTATTTGGGACTACCTGATCCCAACGGTCTTCAAGCGCATAGCTGACTAATTTTAAAAACCTTTTGTCGTCCGATTCCAGCTTATTGTTATCTACCAACACCGCACGTGCCTCTTCATGTTGCGACAGATGAATATGGCTGTAAAATTTGCTGACTGATATCGTTTTGTCCGGGGAGCCAAATTGGTGAATGAAGCCGTCGATTTGTTTTAAAGAAGACTTATAATCACCAGAGAACTGAGTTGCTCTTACCAATTTCCACCACGCCGAAGTGTCGGCTGGTTGGAAAAATACCGCCCGCTCAAATTCTCGTTGTGCCTCCGGATAGCGCTTTGCTGAAAAGAGGTAATCAGCATATTCCTTGCTGTGTTGATAGTCGAAAAGATCCTGGGCGAAAGACTGTTGCGCCACTACCAATAATATGAAAAACGAAAAAATGCTTCTAAAATTCACCTACGTCGTCTATTAGTCTCTTTTTGTGAAAATCCCTTTTGTATAAGTTAGGGCTGAGTGAATTACATCGGGTGTATCTGTCGAAGAAGGCAACGCCACCTTTTATAGGGCCGAATTTTTCAACCGCTCTAATTGCATATTCGGAGCATGAAGGGGAGAAAGAACATGTGCTACCATCTTGTGAGCTGATAAATGTCTTGTACACATAGAACAATCCTGTATAGGCCATTTCCAACTCATCATCTGCTTTTTTGAAGTAGTGGTCAAAATGCTTTTTCTCTGTATTGACAGGCTCCTTTAACAATGCTTGGTTAAGATTAATTGACTTTACCTGTGCGAATGAGGGGAGCGACACGAAGAGAAAAACAGTCATAGTAATCAGCTTCATCTGAATAGTCATCAATTTTGATGTTTTTATGTTCAGTCATTTTTTTTAATTCTCCATCGCCCAAACTAACTATTTCGAAAATTTTAGTAGGAATCCGATATCTTCCAAAAGTTTCATAATTTTTAAAAAACTGGCGTATTAGAACTTCATTCTCACCGCTATAAAAGATTACACCATCCACCAGATTGCGAATTTGCGTAATCACAATATGCCCTGCTCCCAGATCCGGATGTGCCCACTTTGTGACAATTTTGTCCTCAATCCTCTCCGTGTCTATAAGGGAATAACCATATTCATCGAGACCAAAATTTGACGCCTTGTTCGACAATATGAGATGGTATATGGAAAAGTTGACCGTAAAAGATGAGCCCGGTAGTCTTTTGACATCCTCCCCTTTCACTAAGTAAGCAACCGTGTCCTTGTACAATAATATTTGTTCCTGGGGAAAGGTGTGGTGGTGGGTAAGGGTTTTCTGGTTGATGTCGTAAAAGACCCTGCCCATCACAAGTGATTGTTTGCCAGAAGGAAGAACCTCTTTGATCGAATAGTCAGCTTCTATTCTGGTATTGATGGACTGCCCTTTGGTGCCAAAAAATGGCAAGGTGGCAAGGACGAACAGTAAAAGTTGTTTTTTGCTCATAATAAAAAAGGGCAATCATTTTCAGATTGCCCGAACTTTAGACTTTTACATTTTTCTGGTTTAGTTGGTATAGTTACGATAAACCAGAGGATAAGTGATGGCATTGAGCACAACTCCTGCGGCGAAGCCAATCCAGAAAGATACTTTTTGATCAGAAGTCTTATTTTTGTTGGTGATCACAACGAAAAACCCGATTGGGCAGCATAGAAAACCCCATAACGCAGAGCCCCAATCAAAATTGCTCCAGTCAAACCTTTGAGTGGCATTGACTGAATAAGATACATCCAAAGCATCTGTGTAATTTCCTTCAACGTCGAAAATTTTAAGAGCCTCATAGTCTTTGATGTCTTCGGTTTTGATGGTTGACTCAAGTTTGTCCAAAAGGGTAAAAGACTGCTCGAAAGATTCCTGATCAAAAGCAATGTCTGCCGCTTGAACTTCAAACGTTTTCTTTTCGGGACTTGCTACAGCAATTTGACCAACTAACAGAAAAAAAGACAAAGAGAGTGCGGTTACTCGTAATAGTTTTTTTTGCATATGAAGAATAGGTTAAAGAGTGATAACTACCGTAAAGAAACAATTTATTTAAAAATTGCAGAAGGGTTCGGTGGGAATTTTGTTGTGAATTTTTGCCAAGTGCTTACTCACATAACTTTATCGCCAACTAATGCCGTATTGAATTGTCAAAGTTGAAAAATATTTGACCAAAGTATTGCTAACTTTGCCTCCCAAAATTCAAAACGACTAGCAATGCTTCGAACTCACACTTGTGGCGAATTAAGACTTGAACACGTAGGAACTACCGTGACACTTTGCGGGTGGGTGCAACGCCTCCGGGACAAAGGCGGCATGGCCTGGATCGACCTGAGGGATCGCTATGGCCTGACACAGCTCATGTTTGATGAAGGATCAACTGCTGCCGACATTCAGAAAATGGCACAGGGTGTGGGTCGTGAGTTTGTGCTGAAAGCTACCGGCGAAGTAATAGAAAGGGTGTCGAAAAACCCTAAAATGCCGACTGGCGACATAGAAATCAGAGTGACTGCGATGGAGGTGTTAAATCCCGCCAAAGTACCTCCGTTTATTATAGAGGACGAAACCGACGGTGGCGATGAACTTCGCATGAAGTACCGCTACCTGGACCTGCGTAGAAACTCTGTAAGAAGCAACCTTGAGCTTCGTCACAGGATGATGCAGTACACCCGCCGCTACCTTGATGGCAACAAGTTTATCGAAGTGGAAACGCCAGTACTCATCAAGTCGACCCCGGAAGGTGCCCGTGACTTTGTGGTACCCTCCCGTATGAACCCGGGGGAGTTTTACGCCTTGCCGCAGAGCCCCCAGACTTTCAAGCAGCTGCTGATGGTGTCTGGCTTCGACCGTTACTTCCAGATCGTGAAATGCTTCCGTGACGAAGACCTCCGGGCAGACCGCCAGCCTGAGTTTACCCAGATCGACTGCGAGATGTCGTTTGTTGGGCAGGAAGATATTCTCAACATATTCGAAGGGCTGGTGAAGTCGCTTTTCAAAGAAGAAAAAGGACTGGAATTTGGCGCCTTTCCTCGCATGAGCTACGATGAGGCGATGGCTAAGTATGGCAGCGATAAGCCAGATATTCGCTTTGGTATGGAGTTCGTGGAGCTGAATGCGCTTACCCAGGGCAAAGGCTTCCAGGTGTTCGATGCCGCTGAGTTGGTGGTGGGCATTTGTGCCAAAGGTTGTGCGGAATACACCCGCAAGGAGTTGGATGGATTGACCGATTTTGTCAGACGACCACAAGTTGGGGCTAAAGGCATGGTCTATCTCAAATGCAATACCGATGGCACTTTCAAATCTTCGGTAGACAAGTTTTACTCCGAGGATCAGCTGAAGGAATGGGCCGCAGCGTGCGGTGCCGAAGCTGGTGACCTGATATTAGTATTGGCCGGTGACAAGAACCAGACCCGCAAGGCCATGAATGAGCTGAGGCTGGAGATGGGCAACAAGCTCGGCCTGAGAAAAAGAGACGATTTCAAACCTCTTTGGGTACTCGACTTTCCCTTGCTTGAGTGGGACGAGGACACAAAACGCTTCCATGCCATGCACCACCCGTTCACGGCACCGAAGAAAGAAGATATGAAGCTGCTGGAAACCGATCCGGGTGCTATCCGGGCCAACGCCTACGACATGGTGATCAATGGCGTTGAAGTGGGCGGTGGCTCTATCCGTATCCACGATAGGCCTACGCAGCAGTTGATGTTCAAAACGCTAGGCTTTACAGACGAAGAAGCTAAGAAGCAGTTCGGGTTCCTGATGGAAGCTTTTGAATATGGCGCACCTCCGCATGGTGG
Source organism: uncultured Imperialibacter sp. (assembly GCF_963974565.1). Classification (NCBI taxonomy): domain Bacteria; kingdom Pseudomonadati; phylum Bacteroidota; class Cytophagia; order Cytophagales; family Flammeovirgaceae; genus Imperialibacter; species uncultured Imperialibacter sp. The sequence goes on from NZ_CAXBCJ010000003.1 coordinate 185,338, forward strand.
TATTGCCTTCGGCTTCGACAGGCTTTGTTCACTGTTTGGTGGCGTGGATTCCATCCGTGACTTTATTGCATTCCCTAAAAACAACTCGGGCAGGGACGTGATGATTGATTCGCCTTCTACCATCTCTGCTGAGCAGCTGAAGGAGCTGAATATTTCTGTTGGCAAGGTGTAAGATGAAGGGTTCTTACCTTCAGTTTCTACTGGTTCTGTTGGTACCATGGAGTGGGCTAAGTCAGACCGTGGAAAAGGTGGATTCGCTTGCCAGAAAAAAAGGGAAGGTCATTGCGGCCCCCATTTTGGGTTATTCGCCTGAGTCAAGGTTCTTTGGCGGGTTTATGGGCATGTGGATTTTGCCGAAAAAGGGGGTAGACACAAGCAGCTTCAAGCGACCCAGCACACTGGCTCCGATATTTATTTACACTGCCAACAAGCAAGTGATCAGCTCGCTGCGATCAGAGCAATATTTTAAGAATGCTACCTACCTGAGCAATACCCTGAGGGTGCGTAACTACCCGGACTTTTTTTTCGGCGTTGGAAATGACACACACCCGGATGACCTGGAAATGTTTCTGGATCAGTTTGGCCAGCTGAACGGTCGGTGGATGAAGATCAGGGACGAAAAATACTTTTTTGGATTGTCGTACGACTTCAGGTATGACAAGCTTAGCGACTTCAAAGATGGGGCAGTGCTGGAGACTGGAGAGGTGTCGGGCACCGAGGGTGGTTGGACTAGCGGGCTAGGGCCAATATTTATCTTCGATACAAGAGATAACGTCCTCTACCCTTCAAAAGGTTGGTACGTCACCAGCAACCTCCACTACTTTAGTAAAGTAGTGGGTAGCAACTATTCCTTTGCACAGTTGAACATTGATTCAAGGTACTTTCGGGAAGTGATCTCGCCAAAACATGTTTTGGGGCTGCAGCTTGTGATTAACTCCGTGGCCGGTAACAATATCCCGTTTTACAGGCTTCCGCAGTTAGGCGGAAACGACAGGCTGAGGGGAATCAAGAATGAAAACCTGTACCGTGACAAAGTCTCTTGGTATTTTCAGGTAGAGGGACGAAGAACGCTTTTTTGGAGGCTGGGAGGGGTACTTTTTGCAGGTGTTGGAAATGTTTCTCCGGGCATAGTTTCGGCTTTTCAAACCCCGGTGAAGGCTGTGGTTGGCGCTGGCGGGCGATTCAGGCCGATAAAGGATCAAAAGCTCAACCTCAGACTCGATTTCGGCGTGGCAACTGATGGTTTCTATGCTGTTTATCTCAACGTTGCCGAGGCATTTTGACCGTCTAATTGCTTAAATTATCCTCAAAATCTCTGTTATGCTAAAGTATATCCTAGGTGGGCTCGGCCTGATCGCTGTCGGGTTAGCTTGGTTCTTCTGGCCAGTGATGGCAAACAACATGGAATCTTACACAATTAACGACATCAAGGAGAAAGGCTTCATTATCGTGGGGCATCGTGGCGCAGCTGGCCATGCTCCTGAAAACACGATGGCATCGTTTCGCAAAGCCATTGAGTTGGGTGCTGATGTGATTGAGCTGGACGTTCACAGGAGCAAAGACGGGCATCTCATAGTCATGCACGATGCCACAGTGGACAGGACCACCAATGGCTCAGGCGCTATTTCAGCCATGACTTTTGATGAGATTCGTGCGTTGGACGCAGGCAGCTGGTTTGGCGAAGCATTCAAGGGTGAGTTGGTACCCTCACTGGCGGAAGTCATTGTAGGCATCAACGGCGAAGTGAAAGTATTGATAGAAATCAAATGGCCAAAAGAAGGGCTTTACGATGGACTTGGAAAGCAGGTGGCCGAGGAGGTGCACAAGTATGGAGCCGAAGAGTGGTGCATTATTCAGTCGTTTGACTCAAAATATTTGGAGGAGGCTCATGCCAGTGGCTACAACATACCTTTGCAAAAGCTGCTGGTCAGCCAGACGTCGCTTTTCTTTGTCCCGTTTCATAAGGACAATAAGTTCAGACTAGGACGAGCCTCCGTTGCACATGTGGAATCGATGAACTACTACCATAAAATGATCAATGCGTCGCTTGTTGAACGGCATCACGAAGAAGGCTTGACAGTTATTCCTTACACTGTGAACACAACTGACGAAATGATAAAAGTACTTGGCATGGGCGTAGACGGGGTGATTACGAATTACCCTGATGTTGCGTTGGCCCTGAGAAACGAATTAAAGTAGCGCCTGCAGGTTGGTGAGCTCCACCTCTGAGGCGATGTACCCAAAGGCTGACCAGCTTTCGCCGGCGACCACTTTCTCCAGAATGTCCCTGCCCTTTTCGATGTTGCCGTTGAGAAGGTACCAGTTGGCCACTCCATAGCCCTGTGTGGCGAGTTGAACCCCATCTTCTTCGTCAGCATTAAGAACATCTTCTGGTTTTAAAAGACCTTTGTACATAAGAAGGCGCTTGTGATAGGAGTCGTTCTCTATGATCTTCATTTTTGGTTTGATCGCCTCAAGCACTTTGTCAGCCGCTTGCAGATTCCCCAACTTCCTGTAAGTAATGTACATCCAGTCAGAGGTAGCCACCAGCAGGTCATCGTTGGTGGAAAACTCCATACATTTTTTGTAAGCTGAAATAGCCTTATCGTAGTTGCCTTTCAAATAGTAGGCAAGTCCAAGATGATACCAAACATTGAACTGAGTACTTGACAGTGGTATGTTAAGCTTATTCGGTATCCCATCTTTTTCGATCATGGTTTCTTCCCCACGCATATAAAAAGCCGCCTTCTCCAAATCCCTGATGGCATCTTCAAACTGCCTGATGGAAATATACCGGTGGCCCCTGTGGCGATAGATCCTGTACGAATCGGGAAATTCTCTTAACCCCTCGGTGTATACTTGTATGGCCTCTTTGTACATCGACATGTAAGCAAGCCTTCGTCCATACCAAATGATGAAGTCCAGGCTGTCAGGATACGCATCGAAATTTGCCTTAGCCTTTGCCAGGTTTGTTTCGAGGGTTGTCCTTTGCTTCTCAGAAAGCTCTGGTCTTTTAAGTTTTTTGCCCAAAAGAGACACAGCTTCGTAAGGTTCTTCATCACTTTCTGCAGAAGTTTGAACTGTCTCTGTGGTCTCCTCACTTTTTTCCTCATTGCTGGGCTCAGTTGGGATACAGCTATTTAACAGAACCAACAAGAGTGCAAAAGTGAATGCTGTTGAAAGAGGAAGCTTTTCAAAAAGTGGTTTTAGTAAAAAGGATTGATCGGGGATGTTCATTCAATAATAACTATGATATCGGGCGATGCTTCAAATAATTTTCATAATACTAAAAAATCTTGAAAAAAGATAATTTCAAAAAAACCATACAGACTGAGGTCTGGTTTTTGAACGCCGATCAGATAGAATTTTAGTTGACGCCTGGTTGTTTGATGGTCTTACCGGTTGCCTCTTTAGAAGCTGCCACCATCGTTTTCACGTCCTCCAGCAGTTGCCTGGCATCGTAAACAATGCCGTCTTTGATCGTATACTTTACGCCGCCAACTCTTACGACTTCATTGTCTTCGGTCAACTTGATGGCGCCTGTTCCGTACAGTACCTGAAGGTTTTGCAGCGGATTCTCTTCTACTATGACAAGGTCGGCCAACTTGCCAGGTTCAATGCTGCCAATCTCCTTTTCCATGCCAAGGGCCTGCGCTCCATACAAAGTGGCCGAGCGGATCACCTCCAGAGGATGGAAGCCCGCTTCTCTCAGCAGTTCCATTTCTCTGATATAGGCAAAACCGTACAATTGGAAAATGAATCCTGAATCTGAGCCGGTAGTTACCCTGCCGCCCCGGTTTTTGTATTCATTTACAAATGTCATCCAAAGGCGATAATTCTCTTTCCATTGAATTTCTTCTTCGGTGCCCCAGTAGTGCCAGTATGAGCCATGCGATTGCATGCTTGGCTGGTAGAAATCCCACAGCGAGGGAAGTGTATAATCCTGGTGCCATTCGGCAGTGCGGGCCCTCATTAAATCACGATTGGCCTCATAAATATTGAAGGTTGGATCCAACGTAAAGTCGAGATCAATGAGTGAGTCCATCACTGCGTTCCATTTTTCTGAATATGGAGCGGCAGCCTGCTTCCAAAGCTTTCCGGCTTCGCCAAAACGATGCTGTTCGTTCTGGTAGTTGTAGTCGAGCCGGAAGTCCTGGATGGTGCGGTTGTCGAACATAGCCTCGGGCAGGCCATACCAGTGCTCCATGCTGGTGAGTCCCCAGCTGGCGGTGTTGAGCACATTGGCCCGGGCCACGTCCATTTGCGCATGGTGGCAGGCAGCTCTCAGACCCAGCCGCTTATTCTCCCGCAGCGCAGCTTCCATAATGTCGGGGCTGGCACCGAAGAATTTGATGCCATCGGCTCCTTTTTTAGCATTTTCCTGCACCCAAAGACGAGCTTCTTCGGGGCTGTTGATGCCCCCTTCTTTGCCCATTCCAAAGGCAGTGTAGGCCACGATGCGGGGAGCGGTAATTTCGTTTTTCAGGCTTTTTTTCTTGTGTTCAAGTGTCCAGTCGAGGCCATTGCCAGCTGAAGGTTCACGAATCGTAGTGATGCCATGCGCCATCCAGAGTTTGAACACATATTCGGCCGGAGTTCCCTGCGTCACGCCGCCGATGTGCCCATGCATATCGATAAAGCCGGGAAGCACGTACATGCCCGCTGCGTCGATTTCCTTGCCGCCTTCTTTGAGTTTTGGGCGTCTTTCGGCGTTGATCTCAACACCAGGATAGCCGACGGTCTGGACGCTTTTGATTTTGTTTTGTTCGATAACGATATCCACTGGCCCGATTGGAGGCGCTCCGGTGCCGTTGATCATGATGGCACCTCGAATGATGAGCTGCGTGTAGGGGCCGTCACCTTCAGCCCTGGCGGGTGATGGGGTGATACTTCTCCTTTGGGCAGAAACATCAATGGAAAATATTTGAAAAAGCGCTAAAGCCGTAAGGAATATAGTCTGTTTGTTAATTCGCCTCATGGTTGGGGTATGCTAGGTTTTCGAAGATGTTCATCAAGATAGAGATAAGTGTTGATCCGCCCAACAAGCGCTTTTACAGAAGGTAATTTTAGCGTATTTATTAGTTTTCAGAACTTTTTACTTGTTTAGGTCTTTAAGTAAACAAAAGTCAAAAGATGGCCAGTACTTATTCCACGATGCTCCCACTGAGCACTAAAGCCCCGGATTTTAAACTTTTAGACACCGTTTCTAACAAGCTCCTTTCGCTAAACGATGTCAAAGCTGAGAAAGGCACCGTGGTGATGTTTATTTGTAATCATTGTCCCTATGTCATTCATGTGTTGGATGAGGTGTTGGCGATTGCCAGTGAATACCAGCTAAAGGGTGTAGGTTTTGTGGCCATCAGCTCAAACGACGTGGTGAACTATCCAGAGGATGGCCCTGAGCAAATGAAGATCATGGCCAGAGAGAAGGCTTTCCCCTTTCCTTATTTGTACGATGAAACTCAGGAGGTTGCCAGGGCCTATCAGGCTGCCTGCACCCCGGATTTTTATGTGTTTGATGCCGGCTTGAAATGTGTTTACAGGGGACGACTTGACGCAAGTACACCAAGAAACGGGCTGCCGTTGACTGGGAAAGACTTGCGAAATGCACTGGATGCAGTTTTAAACGGAGACACCGTGAAGGAGGAGGAGCAGCTACCCTCGATGGGTTGCAATATTAAGTGGAAGAGCTAGACCGACAGCAGTTTGACGGCTGCTGCCAAAACCAACGACACCATTCCCACTATTTTTTTGGCAATGGCCAGCTTCACGGCAGAGGCCCGACTGTGCACATGAAGTTTCTTGTAGATGTTCTTGATGTGCGTTTTTACGGTGTGCGGACTGATGAAGAGCCCTTCAGCTATTTCGAGGTAGTTGTTCCCATCCACAAGCCGTTGGATTATTTTTACTTCCTGCTCGGAGAGCCCATATTCCTGAATAGCCTGGTCTTTCAATTTCGAATCCTCGCTCAGATTTGGATCTGAACTAATCAAGCCAATCATTTTGCGGGCGATGGTTCTCGACATTGGTGCACCACCCTCCAGCAGTTCTTCAACGGCTTTTACAATATTGGACGGGCTTTCGTCCTTCAGCATGTAACCCACAGCCCCGGCTTTCAGAGAGTTGAATATTTTGTCGGGCTGCTCAAACACCGTGAGCATCATTACTTCAATATCTGGCAGTGACTGCTTTAGGCGAGCGGTCGTTTCTATTCCGTCGATGCCAGGCAATTCAATGTCCATGAGAACTACCTGAGGTAGCTCTTGTGCAGTGGCCTGTTCCATTTTGTTGAGAAAATCCTCCCCGGTTGGACTGACTAGTACCAGGTCAATACTTTGGAAGTATTTAAAGTTGTCGATGAATCGCTTTCTCAGCGACGGATTATCCTCAACCAATGCAATACGAATAGCCATAGGTTTTTTGTTCAGTGTCAAAGGTGGGGTAAAGAACTAATTGCCCCAATACCCAATTTGGGGTAAATCAAATAGTGAGGCTAATGGTAGATCCCTGATTTTTTACGGATGAGATACTAAAGCCGCCTCCAATTTCCTCCATACGTCGTTTCATATTTTCAATGCCATAGTGCTCACCTTTAGCCATGGCTTCGGTATCGAATCCGACACCATCGTCGGAAATCTTTATCACCAGGGACTCCTTCAAGGACAAGTCTACGATGATGTGACGAGCCTCAGCATGTTTGGCAATGTTTTGAATACTCTCCTGCACCACCCGGGTAATGTTGAGCGCCTCCCGGGAGGCGAGCTTATAAGGGTAGGCGATGTGGTTAATGATTTCAAAAGAGAGGCTGGAATTATACTTGATTGCGTTGGTTAGGTATTTTTCAATGTGATCGATAAAATCGGCCAGGGTTATTTCGCTCTGATGCAGGCTCCAGATGCTGTCACGAAGGCTTGTGAGCGTGTCCTGCGCATCTGCTTTCAGACTGCTCACGATTTTTTGCACTTCTTCATCTTTCCTGAATCCCTCAATTTGATCCGTAATCTGCAGGCCAGAGAGAATACTTGTCAGCTGAGCGCCTACATGGTCGTGGAGGTCGCTTGAAATGCGTTCTCGTTCTGACTGAATTTTTTGAACCAGTTCTAGTTGCTGTACTCTTCGCTGGAGCTTCAGCCTATTGTAGCCCAGGTATAGCAGGATAAGCAAAACGACCACTCCACCAATGAATGCATAAAGCTGGAGATTCTTTTGTTGGATAAGCAAAGCCTGCTCGGCCAATTGCAGGTCCCTGATTTGTATCTGCTGCACCTTCTTTTCAGTTTCATATTTTGTTTGCATCTCGGCAAGTGCCTCCGACTGAGCTTTCGCATATGAAGAGTCTTTTTCAACACCCCACTTCCTGTATAATTCTGTCGCTCGCTGAAAGTTTCCGGCCGCCTCATAGTTCAAGGCGAGTGCCTCATATATGTTTTCAATCTTGTAGTCTACCTGATCGTCCTCAGCCAGTTTTAATGCTCTATTGCCATATTCAATACCTTTCGACGGGTTTTTTAGCTTGGCATAAATGTTGGAAATATTGGTCAGGTCGGCTATTTGCATGGCAGTGCCGGGCACTTTCTCACGTATTTTTTCTGCTGTCAAGAACATCTCCAGCGCCCTGTCATAGTCATCCGCTGACTCGTAAACCGTTCCCAGAATGTGCAGACCGTTTGCTTCCGCATGCAAGTTGTTGGTTGCTCTGGCCCGTTCTATACCCCACGTGACAAAGTATTCGGCTGAGTCGTAACGAGACAGGCTCCCATAACAAGAGCCGATGTTGTTTAGCACCACCGGATGCGGCTCAGGAATTTTTGGCAAAGCCTTCTTGAAGTTGGAGATCGCCTTTGCATACTGACGCAGCTCCATAAATACAAGACCGATATTATTGAGAGCAGCCATTTCTCCATAAGGGTTTCCAGCTTCCTCGTGGCTTCTCAGCACGTCATAAAATATGTTGACTGCCTCCTCAAACCTCCTTTTCGACACCAGGTAAAGACCCCTGCTGTTCATGGTGAGGGTGTGGTATTTTTTATCGCCGAGCGAATCAGAGAGGTGCAGGGATTTTTCGAAATAGTATTGAAGTGAGTCTTCGTTTCGGTAGGTCTCGTAATAAATAGCCAGATTATACATGGATCTGGTGAGACCTGGAGCGAACGCTTTGGTCAGTGCTTTTGCCCTGGCCGAATGACTGTACTGGTAGATCTTTTCCGGATTGGAGTAGCGGTATTTTTCTGCCAGCGCATTGAGGATATTGATCCGGCTGGTGTCCGGAATATTGGTTTTCAGTACATTTTCAAGACTGTCAATGAAGGCGGGTTGGCTACTTGAGCTTAGGGAGAAAAAAAGCATCAATGCGGCAAGACACAATTTCGGTCGCATGAAGATTTACGGTATAAGTTGTTGGCTCCGGTAAGATAAGCTTTTATTGGTTTTTTTCCTTTTGGAATAGTACTAATCAAATATTTTGTGATGTAGCGTGCCAGTTGAACGGGCTTCTTTTTTCGGGAAAAGGTTAGTGTAATATACCCCGAAGACGGTATTTCGGACGGTCTTGGCCCGGTCTAATTTTATGGTGTCAAAATCCAATTAGACCGTAGAACCAGATCAAATGAAAGTTTTCACCAAGATTTTTGCCGTTGTTTCTCTATGTTTTTTCATCCTGAATGGTTACTGCAAATCTGTAGCAGTTGATGACTTTTCCAGATCACCTCTAGACGATATCACCCTTTTGAGTCCGGTTGGCACGGAGGAAAAGAAGTTTGGTGAATCGCTGACGATTTCCTGGCAGAATTACTCAACCTACGCCACCTCCGACTACTTCCAGCTTTACTACCGCAAAGATGGAGCTGGCTGGGTGAATTTTCTCAGTCAATATGGGACGAACCTGTCGCCGACTGGCAACCAGATGAGCTACAACTGGACGATTCCAGATTTTGGAACCGATGCAGAAAGCCAGGTTGAAATTAGAGTTGTGAATGCTTCGAGGAGTGTTGAGGGAATCGGCAATGATTTCAGGGTTTACTACGAACCGGAAGTGGTGGTCACCAATCCGGTTGGTACCGAAGAGCTAAAATTCGGCGATCCACTGACCATAAGCTGGACCAACGGAGACTACACCAGTAATGACTATTTCCAACTTTACTACCGTAAAGACGGCGGAAGTTGGGTAAACTTTACCAGCCAATATGGGCTGTACTTGTCGCCTAGTGGCAGCCAGATGAGTTACAACTGGACAATTCCTGATTTTGGGACTGATGCAGAAAGCCAGGTCGAAATAAGAGTGGTGAACGCTTCGAGGAATGTCGAGGGAATCAGCAACAACTTCAGGGTATACTATGAGCCGGAAGTGGTGGTGACTAACCCGACTGGAACAGAGGAACTCAAGTTTGGTAACTCACTGACTATTACCTGGACCAACGGAGACTACACGAACAATGACTATTTCCAACTTTACTACCGTAAAGACGGGGGTAGCTGGATAAATTTTGTCAATCAATATGGGCTGTACTTGTCGCCTAGTGGGAGCCAGATGAGTTACAGCTGGACGATTCCTGACTTCGGCACTGATGCTGAAAGCCAGGTGGAGGTAAGAGTAGTAAACAGCTCAAGGAATGTTGAAGGAATCAGCAATGATTTCAGGGTTTACTACGAACCGGAAGTGGTTGTTACCAATCCGACCGGCACCGAGGAATTGAAGTTCGGCAATCCATTGACCATTACCTGGACAAACGGCGACCATACGAACAACGATTACTTCCAGCTCTACTACCGCAAAGACGGGGGTAGCTGGATAAATTTTGTCAATCAATATGGGCTTTACCTGTCGCCGAGTGGCAACCAAATGAGCTACAACTGGACGATTCCTGATTTTGGGACGGATGCAGAAAGCCAGGTCGAAATAAGGGTGGTCAATGCTTCGAGGAATGTTGAGGGAGTCAGCACTGATTTCCGGGTTTACTACGAGCCTAGCGTGTCGATTACCAGTCCGACAGGTGAAGAGATAAAGGCTCTCGGCTCTACTATACAGCTTGCTTGGACAAATGGTGATGTGACCAACAACGACTATTTCCAGATTTACTACCGGGTAAATGGGGGCGGCTGGGTGAACTTTTACAATCAATACGGGCTCTATTTATCCCCGTCAGGATCCGAAATGAGTTATAGTTATACCATTCCCAACGTGAGCATTTCCGGGACTGCCACTATGGAAATCAGAGTGGTAAACAGTAGTCGCTCGGTGGAGGCGATTTCACCCGCATTTACAATTTGTTCCAGCTGTCCCGCTGTGGCACTAACAGCGCCCAATGGAGGACAGGCGTTCTTTGTGGGCGACGAGGTAAGTATTACCTGGTCTCTATCTAACGCCTGGAATAGCTCCGACAATATTGTAGTCAGCTATAACACTGGTGCGGGAGACCAAACCATTTTTTCCGGATTATACTCCGCCGTGCCAGGCAACTCCTACACCTGGACGGTACCCGACGATGTGAGTTCAGAAGTAAAGGTGAAAATCACCAACACAACCACTGCAGAGTCCGACGAAAGTGACAGCTTTTTCAGTATCGTGCCCATACCGGTTCGTTCAGTCGAGTTTTCCAGTCCGTCAGGTGATGTGGTATACCTTGGTGGGTCGGTGGCCGTCGAGTTTTTGCCTTCGGAAATAGCGGGAAGTGATGAGCTCAGTTTTGAACTGTCGACCAACGGCGGTGTGAGTTTCCCTTATACAATCCAAACGGCCGCACTCAATACCCTGGACAATATTGCCGGGTCATATTTCTTCGATTTTGTGCCGAACAATCCTTCGTTTGTTTCTGAGTCATGCATGATCAGGGCGAAATACGGAACAACCGTTCTGGGCGCTTCCGACATATTTTACATTGCCAGCCCCGCCATTTACAACCTGGCGGTCAGCTACCCTCAGGAAGGGGAGAATATACTCGTTTATGACCTTCCCGTCGATATCACCTTTACAAACGACGGCCTCAGCACCTTCGACCTCTACTATGTGGTGCCCGGCCAGTCGCAGGTACTCATCGAAGACGCAATCGACATTTCTGCTGACTTTGACGTGACCTATAGCTACACCCCTGATTTTGTGGGTGAGAATGCCAAATTCAGGATCGTTGGCGGAGGCCAAACCATCGAAACAGAAGCATTTGATGTGGTTTATCCCGTAGTGGCAACAGATGAGGGATACGACCCTGTCAGCCTTGTTGACTTCGGCATCAGGCAGGCCAGCACGACGACTGTATTGTCTTATCTGCTGAATGTGACCAACGTTGGGGTTACGGTAACCTCGACCAATCCTGATGATTTTGAAATTTCTTTGAGCGAAGGTTCAGGCTTTACAAACAGTTTGGTAATAGCACCTCAAGCAGGCATCAGGAGCATTCCTGTGTATGTCAAGTTTGCGCCAGCGACCAATAACGGAGCACTTGCACAGGGTGTCTTGAGAAACCGATTTGTCGATTCCAATCTGTCGAATATTGATATCGATGTAAATGTGCAGGGCAGAGCGGCAACCTCCGGGCCTTCACTGGTGCTTTTTGCTCCGGCGAATGCTGCAGAGCTGATCTCAAACAGCGTTACTACAATCAGGTGGGGAAGTACGCTGGTCGATCTGCTCAGCGTTGAGTATTCGCTTGACGCTGGAGCCAACTGGTTCCTGATAGAAGACGACCTGTCTGCATCCTTCACAGAGTTTGATTGGTTGGTTCCCGAAGTTGCCTCACAAACAGATGCCATTATCCGTCTGGTGGATCAGTCAGGCCTGGCGACCATTGCCAGCGCTGAAGTATCAATCCTTCCTGCTCCTTCCATCAGTTCGCTTACGTTGATCAACAGCGGTGCCAATCTTCAAATTGACGGCAGTGGCTTTTCATCTATTGCCAATCACAACCAAATCACCTTCCCTGGTTTCCCGGACATAACTGCCTACCCAACATCGGCCTCGGCTACTCAGCTGGTGGTGGAAGTGCCACAAGGAACGGTTTCTGGTTTCATCAAAGTGAATGTTTCCGGCAAAGGAACGGCCATTTCGCCGAGTCAGCTCGTGCTTTCGGGAATTACCCTTACTCCAGACCAGGGCCAGGTAGGCAACACTGTCTTTATCAACGGCAGTGGTATTGACTTTGAGGCGGCCACAGCTGTTTCGGTAACGTTTACAAATGGTATTTTAGGATCTGTGGCAGCAGCCTCGGTGGTGGTGGAAAGTGCTGATTTACTTTCAGTAGTGGTTCCGTCAGGCGTGGAAGCTACCGGCGCAGTGGAGGTGGATGTTGACGGGATCGTTTATACATCCGCACAGGCGTTTAAAATTCAGTCGATTGATTTCACACCAAAAACGGCGGGAATCTTTGAAACAGTCACCATTTCAGGTGTGAATACGTCATTTCTTAATAACAATACGCAGGTATTTATCAACGGCCTGGCTGCTACCGCATCCGGAGTGTCAAATACCCAAATCAATGTGACCGTGCCTCATGGAGCCAGCACTGGCAAGGTGACTGTGAGTACTAACAATGGATTCTTCGAGGCGTTAGATGACCTGACGGTTGAGCAACACAAGATCACGTCCCTGTCTGCCACTAAAATTACCAAAGGTCAGTCGCTGGTCATCACCGGAGACAATTTTACGGGAGCCAGCTTAGTAAAGATCAACGGAGAGAGCATTACTTACCAGTATTATTACTTCGGAACGCCGTATTTCACAATAGACTCCGATCAGCAGATTACGGTGCACATTTCGCCATCTTCCATTGCGGGTACCGGAAAAGTGAGTGTGACCAAAGGTGGCCTGGAGGTTGAAAGTTTGGAAGACCTGACTGTTATCCCAGCCATTACGTCGCTGAGTACATTGCAGGCTGCGCCGGGTGCTCAGGTAACGGTATTTGGTTCGTACTTTAGCGGTGTTGACAACACCGTGTATTTCAACCAAAATAAGCCTGCGGCTATTGTTTCTCAAAGCACTTCCTCAATCACAGTCATCGTACCGCAGGACGCTATTGATGGCTCAGTAACTGTAGTGAATAACGACGTATCTCAGCAAGGTGTGTCTTCCGCCAGCTTCGATGTGGTGGCTGCACCTGTGTTTACAAGCTTCTCGCCGCTGAAAGCCACTTCCGGCCAAGTAGTAACCATCACAGGGCAGAACTTCCAGAGCCCGGCGCCAAGCAATTTGGTGGTCAATGGGAACAGCGTCACGTTCAGTGTAGTTGACAACAACACCATGCAGTTTACAGTCCCAACCTGGATGTATGGAGCCGGGGAAGTTGAAATAGCAAAAGGCGGAGTTACGGTGGAAGGGCCACAGCAGTTTACTGTTTTGCCAAAGATCACGTCATTCACACTTGCCACCGGAGCAGTTGAGGGAGCAAGTGTATCTATTTCCGGCACAGGCTTTAACCCGACCGCTTCCAACAACCTTGTTACTTTCTACAACAACAAGCCAGCTACCATTTCAAGTGGCAATAGCACATTCCTGAATGTGACTGTTCCTTCGGGTGCGGTAACTGGAAAACTTAGGGTGACCAACCAGTCCATCCTGGAGACAGCGGAGAGTGCCAACGACTTTATTGTTGTGCCTCACGCCATCATTTCATCATTTGCCCCTGCCAGTGGTCAGGTCACAAAAACAGAGGTGACGATTACTGGCGAACACTTTAATAGCCCAGCAGTGTCAACAGTCCGGTTTAGTGGCACAAACGCTACATTTAATGTGGTCTCAGACACGGAGATCAAGGCTACGGTACCTTCCATCTTCAACAATGGGGTCATCAGCATTACCAGGGCAGGTGAAACAATCCAGTCGGCCAATAATTTTGAAATTGCCCCTGACATCACCAGCCTTTCCGCTTCAACCCTTGCTTCGGGAGCCACGCTCAACATTGGCGGTACTTTCCTCAATGCTGTTTCGCAGGTAAGGGTCGGCAGTACAGTGGCCACCATCACAAGCAACAGCAATTACTACGGTGTTTCTATCACAGTGCCAACGATGGCACCCGGAAGCTACAAGGTAACAGTGACGAAAAATGGCCTGAGCGATGAGAGCGATTCAGAGCTAACAGTCGTTGCACCGCACACGATCACCAACTTCACTCAGGTAGCAGGTTTGGGTCAGGACGTGACGATCACAGGCACCAACTTTACGTCGCCAGTAGTTACATCCGTCACACTCAACGGCGTGTCTGCTGCTATCCAGTCGGCCACAGCCACGCAGCTTGTCGTGAAAGTGCCTAACAGCATGAACTTCGCTGGCCAGGGCAAGGTGGCGATCACACGTGCCGGACTGACCATCCAGAGCACTTCCGACTTCTACGTCCGGCATGGTATTTCCACCACATTCAATACCCAGAATTATGTGGTGGATCAGCAGATTACCGTTTCAGGGAACAACTTCTACTACCCTTCAGTCAGTCAGGTAAAGGTGAATGGCGTGAATGCGACCTTCTCCATTGCAGGCGATGGTTCACTGAGCGTGACCATTCCCAACGCCGTGGGTACGGGAAAGGTAGAAGTGATCAAACCGGGTCCTGTGGGCACGGTGGAAAGCACAACCGATATTACAATAGTGCCGAGAGCGGTACTTAGTTCCTTCAGCCCGACAATTCAGGCAATCGGCGGAACAGTGACACTGACCGGCCAGAACTTCACCAGCCCGGCGGTCTCTTCCGTCATCATCAACAATACTTCAGTAAGTTCATTTACAGTCAATAGCGCCACAGAAATAACGGCCACGGTGCCCAGTATTTCCAATTTTAATACACAGGGTAATGTGCAGATTACCAAAGCAGGCCTCACTCAGTCGCTGGGCACATTTACTGTGAAGCATACTTTTGGCAGCTTGTCGGCGTCAACAGTCACTGCAGGGGCTTCAGTGACGGTTAACGGCACGTTTTTTACCACACCATCCGCTACCGTGACTCTTGGCGGCACAAGTGTGTCGGTGTCGTCCATCAACGCCAATAGTCTTACTTTTACCGTGCCGACTAATACCACGCCAGGCAGCCACGAAATAGTCCTTACCAGGTTGGGTGAACAAGTGTCTGCTGGCAACATCACTGTGCTGGCGCCACACACCATCGCCTCACTTGACAGTGACAGAAAAGGAAAAACTGAGACCCTGACTATCACAGGCAGCAATTTCGATAACACCCCTCAGGTTTATCTCAACGATGTGTTGGTAAGCTCAACGGTTAACAGCAGCAGTGAAATCAGTCTCACAGTTCCTTCAAACATTACCGGAGGTACAGTTGCACTTAAAATTCTGAGAGGAGGCCTGACGGTATCAGCGTTTGATGGATCTGACGTAGATTTCTCGGGCACAGCTCAGTTCTACATGAAGCCGTCGGTAACTACAGATGTTGCTGCTTCCACCTACGTTATTGGGCAAACTTTGACACTTAGTGGTAGCAACTTTAGCACACCTGGTGTCAATTCGGTGGTGCTCGTCGATGGAGGCAATGAAACCACTGTCCAAAGCACAGTGCTAAGCGACAACGCAATACAGCTAGTGTTGACGGCCCAAAGTGGCCCGTCCCTGACGGCTACCAGCTACGATGTGAAGCTGGTGAAGACGGTCACAAGCGCTGAAGGTAATATTGAGGTGACACTCGCCAATCAGCTGACACTCGATGACCAGGCGACGATTACTGAGATTGCCGAGGCAAGTGCTCAGGCTGGCACTTTTGTCACTATCACAGGGTCTGGCTTTACCGCTCCCAATGTTACTTCTGTTAAAATAAACGGAGCCCTAGTAGGCGTTGGTAACTTCACTGTCGACGATGACAATACCATCACGGCCAAAGTGCCTATGGCGGCGGCGGCTTACGCTGATGGCACGGCTAACAATATCGAACTCATCAGAGGCGGTCTCACCATTTTCGCCACGGATGAATTCATTGTAGAGCAGCAGATCACAGGATTCCTGAAATCGGACTTTAGCAACATTAATCCAGCCACCGAACGAGTGGTGGAAGGGCAGACTTTCTACATAGAGGGCAATCATTTTGAAAGCCTGGCCAGTATCAGTAGCGTGACGGTGAACGAGGTGGGGGTTACGGCGGTGTTTGTGAATGGCAACAGGTTGCAGATCACAGTGCCGTCTGGATCGCAGGGTGTCGGGAAAGTGGCCGTTACCCGCAGAGGTATTTTGGCAGAGAGTGCCCAGGCGCTGATCGTCTCTCCCGCAGCGAGTATTACTGCGGTCGATCCGGCAGCCAGAATAGCCGGTGGCACGATCACTATCAGCGGAGACCATTTTAGCCTGCCAGACGTAACCACGGTGACCGTTAACGGAGCTTCTGCTACTTTTGACATTCTCAATGACGACAATATCAAAGCAACGGTGCCTTCGAATGCTGCGGCGACCGGAAATGTGACGGTGACAAGGGGCGGCGTGACGTCCAATGCAGTTGCTTTCAACGTCGTGCCGAAGATCTTCAGCTTCACCAATACCGGCCTTGAAGGGAGCACAGTGACAATCAACGGCTCCCATTTTGGCTCAACCATTGGCGCCAACGAAGTTTACTTCACACGGGCGTCTGACTTTGTTCAGGCAACTATTTCCGGTGCCAATAGCAACAGTCTTATGGTGACGGTGCCCGCTGGTACAATCACCGGCCCGATAAAAGTTATCAACACAACTTCTTCTCAGCAGGTGGTGAGCAGCGCTAACTTCAACTTGTTGCCTTCTCCCGGCAGCTTCAGTATCAATCCAGCCAGTGGGCCGGTTGCCTCTCAGTTTACTATCAGCGGCGTCAATATGAATGGGGCCAATGAGGTGAAAGTAAATGGAGTATCTGCCAATTCTTTCACCGTCGACCCTGATGGTACCAGCATTACCGTTACGGTGCCTTCATCAGCAACATCCGGCGATGTGGTCATCAAAAAGGCTGGGCAGTCTTTTACCGCAGGCACATTTAATGTGACACCAAAAGTGACCAGCTTCCCTGCATTGGCTGTGGTAGGCAGCCAGATCACCATCAATGGAAAAACATTTACCGGAGCAACAAGCGTGACAATCAACAGCACCGCTGCTACGATTGACCAGGTCTCTTCTGACTTCGTCAAAGTAACAACGGTTGCGGGAAATGTTGGTATTGGCAACATAGTGGTGACCACGCCTTCGGGTTCAGGAACCAGCAGCAGTACCATCGAAATAAAGGGCCAGCCGTCGATTGCGAGCTTTAGCCCTGTGTCGGGTGGCTCAGGTGATGTGGTGACCATTTCGGGCGCCAATCTGTCAACAGTGACCTTCGTGAAATTCAATAATACTAATGCCTCCTTCACAATCTCCAGCGATAACGAGCTCAGTGCCATAGTGCCTTCGGGAGCTTCGACCGGAAAAATATCGCTGGGATTGGGAGGCATTACCGTACAATCTGTGGGGAACTTCAGCATTGTGCCCAAGATTACCACTTTCACTGCTGCGGCTATCACAGGTGCCACCATTCAGATCAACGGCACTAATTTCAGCGGAGCTACTCAGGTTGCTTTCGCCGGAGCTACGGCCGTGCCATTCTCAGTTTCTGCTAATTCTCTATCGGTAACTGTGCCTGCTGGTGCGGCTACTGGTTCACTTACGGTTACTACCCCTTCGGGCACCTCGGCAGCGACGGCCAATAGTTTTGTAGTGCTTCCTTCCATTTCCTCGGGAGGGTTCTCACCAGCAAAAGGAGCGATAGGTTCTACCTTGACGATAACCGGAACAGGCTTTGTAGACGAAAATGCTTCACAAAATGTGGTGAATTTCAATGGAGGTGTAACTGCTACGGCGAGTGCTGCCACAGCCTCCAGTCTGACTGTGCAGGTGCCGGAAGGCGCCATTACAGGGGCGCTTAACGTAACATTCAATGGCACCACCACCGGGCCATTTTCAGCGGCGAGCTTTGTTATAGTACCGCAAATTGATGCAGCCGGCCTTTCGATTACGTCCGGTTATGGCGGGGAAAGCTTGACGATCACCGGCAAGGGCTTTAGTTCAATTGCAGCTAACAACGCAGTGAACTTTGGAGGAGGAGTTTCTGCTGTTCCCTTCTCCGCCACAACCACATCTTTGGGAGTGACGGTGCCCGCTGGCTTTGTCACTGGTGCTTTAACAGTAACTACATCAGGAGAAGCAAGTGCCGCAAGTGCGCAGACATTTACCCGCAAATCGGTGGTGGTGACGGCGCCAAATGGAGGGGAAACCTTCAATCTGGGGGATGCTTACATTATTACGTGGACTGAGGAGGGACTGGATGCTGACTCGCCTTTGACCATCAGTTACTCGACCGACGGTGGGGTCAGCTACACAGAAATTGTTGCAGGTGTTGTGGGTGACTTCTCTGGGACATTCGATTGGACCCCAGAAGGTGACCCAACTACTGCCGCCAGAATAAAAGTCGCAGTTGATGGCGATAAGGCGTTGGATGAAAGTAATGATAACTTCACGGTAAGAATCAAGCCATTGCTTACTGTGGTTTACCCTAACGGAGGAAAAACGGTTCGCTTTGGGAAGCCAGCTCAAATCGAGTTTACGACAGAAGGGCTTGATCCTGCTACGTCTTTGCTGTTCGAATATTCTCTTGATAATGGAGCGACCTACCAGCAGCTGGGTTCCGGTACGATCGAAGAGCTGGCGGGCGTATACGATCTGGTGATGGAAGAGGCATACAGCGATGAGGCACTTGTCAGGATCAGTACGGAGACTGGGGAGTCAGTAAGCGATGTGTCTGACGAAGTTTTCACAGTGTTGCCAAAGCCTGTGCTGGCTATCACAAGTCCAACTGAAGGGGAGACCTTGTTTATCGGCGAATCACATGATGTGACCTGGACCGCACAGTACCTGCTCGATTCGGATGAGCTGGAGCTGTTTTACTCAGCTGATAACGGCACAACATTTAGCTCAAAAGGAACCGGGCTTGCTTCGGAACTCGCCGGGAAAATGACCGTAACAATAGAAGCTCCCGTCTCTCAGGAAGCCCAGTTCAAGCTAGCGAATGCTGGCAATAACGTTTCGCCAATTTCAGCAACGTTCAGCATCGCACCTGCTCCATCCATCGTCGTCACTGCCCCGGAAAGCGGTGAGATACTTGCTGGTGGAGTGGAGAAGCAAGTTACGTGGACGACTACCTCTGTTGACCCGGATGCCGAGCTTGTGGTGGAGTATTCAGCTGATGGCGGAGCCACATATGAATCCCTGACCTCGGGAACAGCCTCCGCCCTGAATGGCTCGTTCGATTGGAGTGTGCCTAACGCAGCCACAGCCAATGGGTTTGTGAGAGTGAGAGCAGCAGATGGTACAGTGAGCGATACCAACGACGAAGCCTTCGTTATTCAGGCCCAGGTAACCAGCCTGAGTATCTCAGGGCTGCTGGTGACACCAGGCGGATCCGCCGTGAATGTGGTTGAGGTGCTTCTTTACAAAGCCAATGCGGCTGGCGGCTGGGATATTGTGAGCACTGACGAGTTGCAACTGGCAGAAAACAGGAACACATTCAGTTTTGTCAATCTTGAGGCGGCCGATTACCTGATATTTGCTAAACCCGACCGGGCAAGGTTCCCTAACCTGAGAAATACCTGGTTTGGTAATACACTTCTTGTGAGGGAGGCCGTCACCCTTTCGCTTACAGCCAGCCGGAGTGATGTTGACATAGAAGTAGTGGAGGTGGCGCCTGCACCCACGGGACGTGGCGTTGTGAAAGGCAGGCTGGTCAACACCAGCGGCAACAGTCGGGTAAGTGGCCTGGAGATTGGCAGGATTCTGGACGACGGAGACCCACTCGCTGGCGTGACGGTCAATCTGCTTAATGCTACGACAGGTGCTTATGTGACAGACGCAGAAACCGACGAGAATGGCCTCTTTACAATGACAGGCTTGGTGGTTGGCCAGTACAGGCTAAGCGTGGAATTGGCAGGCGTGCCGATGGATTTTGGCTCGGCAGTCATTGATCTGGTGAATGAAACTGACCAGGTGGCGTTGACAGCCATTGTCACAGAGGGCGGGACGGTGCTGGTGCGGATTGATGAAGTAGTTGCCGGGATAAACGATCCGTTGGTTGTCGAAAAGCTGGTAGCCTACCCAATGCCTGTGCAAAATGAGCTGACCATTGAGGTTTCAAACAAAAAGGCAGGAGATTTAAAATTCGTCATCTTCAATCTGGCGGGCTTGCAAGTTTTTGAGTCCCAGCTTTTGAAAGCTGACAAAGGAGACCACCAGTGGATTTTCGATGTCTCCCATCTGAAAAACGGCATGTACATGGGTAAGTTCGTAAGAGCGGAAATGAATGAGATTTTACCCTATCAAGTCAAGGTAATGATTGCAAAATAGGTCACAACAACAGTTTTCGGCAACAACCCCTTCCTCCTGAGCACTATCAGGTTGGTTGGGGTTTTTGTTTTTTTAAACTATTTGCATCCTATATTTTGTTAAGAGGAAATCAAATTTCTTATCGAGAAGGCTTTTCTTTAATTTTCACCCAAAATCAGCAAAATGCCATCAGCCCGTTCCACGAATCTCAAGAAGATAACCACCCATCAGCTTCAGGAAATGAAGAACAGGGGGGAGAAAATAGCCATGCTTACCGCCTATGACTATTCCATGGCCAAAATATTGGACGGCTCAGGGATAGACGTCATTCTTGTTGGAGATTCTGCTTCCAATGTCATGGCGGGCAACGACACCACCTTGCCGATTACACTGGATCAGATGATTTATCATGCCACAAGCGTGGTTCGGGCGGTGGTTCGGGCATTGGTCATTGTCGACATTCCGTTTGGTTCCTATCAGGGCAACTCCACCGAAGCGCTGCGATCTGCCATTAGGATCATGAAGGAGTCGGGCGGACACGGCGTAAAGATGGAAGGGGGTAGCGAGATCAAGGAAAGCATTGTGAGGGTGCTGAGTGCAGGGGTGCCTGTGATGGGCCACCTGGGGTTAACGCCGCAGTCTATTTTCAAATTTGGTACCTACACCGTTAGGGCCAGGGAAGAAGCCGAAGCGCA
The DNA here is from genome assembly GCF_963974565.1 of uncultured Imperialibacter sp. Lineage (NCBI taxonomy): Bacteria > Pseudomonadati > Bacteroidota > Cytophagia > Cytophagales > Flammeovirgaceae > Imperialibacter > uncultured Imperialibacter sp. Next base: position 206,320 of record NZ_CAXBCJ010000003.1, read on the forward strand.
AAAGCTTATCGAAGATGCCAAGCTGCTGGAAGAAACTGGTTGCTTCGCCATAGTGCTTGAGAAAATCCCGGCAAAACTTGCCAAAAAGGTAGCTGAGGCTGTCAGCATACCCATCATTGGTATTGGTGCCGGGCCCGATGTAGACGGGCAGGTGCTTGTGGTACACGACATGCTGGGCATCACCAAAGAATTCCAGCCAAGGTTTTTGCGCCGCTATGCCGACCTCGACAGCGTGATGACCTCTGCTGTAGAAAACTACATTGACGATGTGAAAAAGAACGACTTCCCCACGCAGGAGGAGAGTTATTAATTTTCATTAGATTTATAGTATGATATCAATAATATACCCTGAAGGAGACTACTCGTCTTCGGACTTAGCTATCAGGCTTCAAGCATTGGCGCAAAGCCAGGGTAAGAATACTATTTATGTTGTTCCTAAACACCTGGGGAGAAACCCGGAGGCAATATATAAGAAACTGTCCAAGTCAAGCACGGCTTTATTGTTAATGCATGACAAGACTGGATTGGACAAAGGGACAGAAGAAGAGATAAGGTATCTTCTAGGCCGCTCGAAAAACATCCATGCCATTTTGCCTTCGAATGTTGTACTGCCAAAGGATATTGAAAAGAAAATAAATGTTCTGCCCTATGGGGGAGGAACCAACAAGACGTTTGCCGATATTGTGCAGGAAACTGTTCGGCAACTGGAGCCAAAAAACGGCGCAAAGAGTGAAAGCGGGAATGACTTTGCAGTTCTTTTGGCCTTGTTGGCAATGGTTATTCTCTTTATCGGACTTTCGTCAGACGATGGGAATAAGTAGATATCGATCAATACTATTAATTGATAATGACGTCTTAGTAAATCTTTCATTACTTATTGAAGCTGGCAGAAAGGACAGCTTCATGAAAGTAATCTCATTTCTCGCAATTACTTACACGGCTATTTGGATTCCAGCGACAGTTAGATACGAGTTTCTCATTAAGCGCAGGGATAAGAAAAGAAACAGAGTTCTAAAATGGATAATGAAGGAATTTAGTGTAGTTACGCTGTGTCCGATCAAAGTGAGTAAGAAGGAAATAGAGATTTTGGTGGGCAGCAATGACGAGAATGCTGGCGAGGCTGATGCAATAATCCAATGTCAAAAGGCCAAATCGAGTGATAGCTTTGCCTTTTCTGATATTGTCTTCTTTTCAAATGACAAAAAGGCGTTAACCAGAGCGGAAGGCTTTGATATATCTCTTCTAAGATATTCAACTTTCAGAGAGAGAATGTTAGAAGCTGGAATAGAGATTCCCATCTAAAGAAGGGAGGAAGCCTCGTTTTAGGTGTTGAACGTAATCAATCTCTGGTCTTCATCCATGACATTCATCATAGATGATACTCCTGCCTTTTTTCTCTTTCCTCTTTGATGTATATTGAATCAAAAACCAATCCTGATCTATGATTTTTTACATCATCATGGGGGTAGCTGCCGCCCTCTTCCTCTACACCATCAGCGTTTATAATCGGCTAGTTAAGAACAAAAACATGGCCGAAGAGGCCTGGAGCGGCATCGATGTGCAGCTTAAAAAGCGGTACGACCTGATTCCTGCACTCGTAAATACCGTGAAAGGCTATGCCAGTCATGAAAAAGAAACCTTAGAAAACGTGATCAAGTGGCGCAACATGGGTGTCGCTGCCAACACAGTGAAGGACCAGGAAAATGCGGAAGTGGGGTTAAGTGCCGTTCTTGGCCGTTTGATTGCCTTGTCCGAAAACTACCCTGACCTGAAAGCCAATGCCAATTTTCAAGACCTTCAAAAGCAGCTTTCCGAGATCGAAAATGCCATTCAATTGTCACGGAGATACTACAACGGGGTAGTCCGTGATCTCAACATCATGATTGAATCGTTTCCGAGCAATCTGGTTGCCTCATCTTTTGCGTTCAGCAAGCGGGATTACTTTGAACTCGACAAAGCCGAGCGGGAAGCCCCTGAAGTAAAATTCTGAACCATGAAGAAGCTGGTAACGCTATTGTTTGGCGGCCTGTTCTTTTCGGGCCTCGCCGCACAGGAAAGCATCATTTCGCCGCATGAAGAGCATGTTATTTCTTATGAAAGTGACATCACGATAAACCCGGACGCCTCCATCGATGTGGTGGAAACGATCAAGGTATATGCGAATGGCAATGATATAAAGAGAGGTATCTATCGGGCGTATCCAACAGAATACACAGATAGTGACGGTTTTTCGATGTCTGTTGGCTTCGAAGTATTAGAAGTGCTGAAAGATGGGGAGAAAGAGCCTTACCACACTGAAGGCAGCAGAAATGGGGAAGTGGTTTATATAGGTCAGGAAAATGTGTTTCTTGAGCCAGGCGAATATACTTACACCATTAAATACCGGTCGGAAAATCAGTTGGGTTTTTTCGACGGTTATGATGAACTCTACTACAACATCAATGGCAATGGCTGGATTTTTCCCATGGGAAAAGTTTCAGCTACTATCCATTTACCGCCTGGTGCGGACATTACTCAATACAGTGGCTATACCGGTTTCGAAGGCGACGATGGCAAGGACTTCGAGGTGACCGAGGAGGGCAATCAAATCACCTTTACCACGACCCGCCCGTTTCAGGCTTACGAAAACTTAACCATAGCTGTTGCCTGGCCAAAAGGAATAGTTACGGAGCCCGCCCGCCCGCTCAAAGCATTTTACCTGTGGATGGAGGAGTGGTCAACTACTATTAGTGGCTGTGTGCTACTCTTGCTGCTTCTCTACTGGTTCAGGGCCTGGCGCAAGGTAGGTATTGATCCACCAAAAGGTGCTATCATTCCACTCTTCGACCCACCAAAGAACTTCTCTCCAGCCGATTGCTATTTTGTCTATCATGAGCAGTACGGGCAGAAGGCGCTCGCAGCCGACATAGTCGACATGGGGGTGAAAGGGCTCCTTACCATCGACTATAGCGGCAAAAAATTCACGCTGAAGAAAACAATGAATCCCGATTTGAAGTTGGTTTCGGAGGCACAAAGAAAGCTTTTTGATAAGCTTTTTTCCAGCTATCGGACTGAGCTTGTGCTCGAGCAGGCGAACCATAGTGCTATAGGGAGTGCCGTGAGCGCCCACGAAAAGGCCCTTCGTAAAGAGCTTGATGGAATCTACTTCAAAATGAACAGAAGCTACATGTTTATGGCATTCCTGATTACCATTGTTGGCATGCTGGCACTTGTTCCATGGGGGAAGTACGAAACCGGATTTCTCATTTTTATATTGCCGATTCTCAACCTCCCAATTATTGGCCTCGTTGCAGGCACCATTAGTTCGCTAATGACTTATTTGGAAAGGAAATACGGCCTTGGAGTCTTTATTGCGCTGCTCATTTTCACGTTACCCCTGCTCGGAGGTTACATGTATCTGGTGTACGCTTCTCTCATGGACTTATCCGTCGTAGCCATTGTGTTTGGATTTATCCTTGCCAACGGCATGTTTATTTACCTCATTAAGGCTCCCACTGTGGAAGGCCGAAAGGTGATGGATCAGCTGGAGGGGTTACGTTTGTTTATGAAAACAGCGGAAGAGGACAGGTTCAACCGGCTCCAAAGCAAAGGGTCAGCGTTGGAGTTTTTCGAAAAACTACTTCCTTTTTCCATTGCTCTTGGTGTGGAAAACGAGTGGGGCGAGCATTTTGAGTCTTACCTGAAAGCCACGTCGAACGATGGCATGGATTATCATCCGATTTGGTATCACAATGCCTCAATGAGACACTTCAGCAGCAGCACATTTAGTAGCAGCATCAGCTCGAGTTTGACCTCCAACATTAGTAGCTCATCCACTGCACCCGGTAGTAGTTCAGGCAGTGGGGGAGGTGGCTCGTCGGGCGGCGGCGGCGGCGGCGGTGGCGGCGGTGGCTGGTAAAGTCACCGTCAATCAGCACGGCGTGGTTAAATCAAATACCTTTCGTAATTGAGCTGGGTACACTATCGCCCTTTGGCTGTGAGAAATAGCAAAATTACTGTAATTTGGCGCCGCCGGAGGGAGGGTGATTTCCTCTTGCTTTCAATGGAATAATTTTCAAATGGTGAGTGAACAGAAAGTTATGGGAAAAACGGGATACTTTGGGTTTCGGCGATGTTCACTCGGCCGATTTTTCAATAAACAAGAAAACTAGCAATCATTTACATAAATCGCAGACCAAACTGGTCTTTTGAAACTCAGGAAACAAATGGCAAAACAAGGCAAGATCATTTACACCATTACAGACGAGGCGCCTGCATTGGCTACACATTCATTGTTACCAATCATTGAGGGATTCACGTCGCCAGCGGGTGTTGCAGTGGAGACGAGAGATATATCTCTTTCAGGAAGAATTATTGCAAGCTTCCCGGAAAGGTTGAAAGAAGGACAGCGCATCAATGACGACCTGGCCGAGCTGGGTGAACTTGCCAAAACACCAGAAGCCAACATCATTAAATTACCAAATGTCAGCGCCTCTATGCCACAGCTGGTGGCGGCTATAAAGGAGCTTCAGTCGAAAGGGTACAATTTGCCGGACTACCCTGTAGAGCCAAAAAGTGATGAAGAAAAGGACATAAAAGTTCGGTACGGTAAAGTAATGGGCAGTGCGGTAAATCCTGTGCTTCGTGAAGGAAACTCCGACCGAAGGGCGCCACGGGCAGTGAAAGAATACGCCAGAAACAATCCTCATTCAATGGGCAAGTGGGAGTCAACTTCGAAGTCCCATGTAGCTTCCATGACAGACGGCGATTTCTATGGAAATGAGAAATCAGTCACCATGAACAAAGCCGGCGTCGTGAAAATAGAACATGTGGCAGCTAATGGCGCCATAACGGTATTGAAGGAGAAATTGGCTTTGCAGGAAGGCGAAGTGATCGATGCTTCGGTGATGAGTGCGAGCAAATTAAGTGCGTTCCTGGAAAAAGAGATTGCTAAAGCTAAAAGTGACGATGTGTTGTTCTCAGTTCACCTGAAAGCAACCATGATGAAAGTGTCTGATCCGATTATTTTCGGCCATGCAGTGTTTGCCTACTTCAAGCCGGTATTTGAAAAGCATGCTGCTACTTTTAAAGAACTAGGGGTAGATCCTAACAATGGAATGGGCGACTTGCTGGCGAAACTAGCGACACTTCCAGCCGATAAAAAGGCTGAAATTGATGCTGATATTAAAGCTTGCTACGACAAGCAGCCTCCTTTGGCGATGGTGAATTCTGACAAAGGGATTACCAACCTGCACGTACCAAGTGACGTGATTATTGATGCTTCGATGCCAGCCGCCATCCGTACTTCTGGCCGTATGTGGGGACCTGATGGAAAGGCAAAAGACACAAAATTTGTGATTCCCGACAGGGCTTATGCCGGTGTTTATGAAGCAGTAATAGAAGATTGCAAAGCCCATGGAGCTTACAACCCAACTACTATGGGTAGTGTGCCAAACGTAGGCTTGATGGCTCAAAAGGCTGAAGAGTATGGCTCTCACGATAAAACTTTTCTGATTCCTGCTGCTGGAAAAGTGAAGGTAGTAGCTGCTGATGGCAGCACCCTGATTGAGCACGCAGTGGAGGTTGGCGATATCTGGAGAATGTGCCAGGCAAAAGATGCTCCGATTCAGGATTGGGTGAAACTGGCCGTAACCCGGTCTAGGCTGTCCAATACTCCGGCAGTATTCTGGCTGGATAAAAATCGTGCGCACGACGCTGAGTTGATCAAGAAAGTAAACACTTACCTCAAAGATCACGACACCAAAGGTTTGGAGATTAAAATTATGTCGCCTGTAGAGGCTACGAAGTTGTCAGTGGAACGCATCAGAAAAGGTCTGGACACTATCTCTGTGACTGGCAACGTACTGCGTGATTACCTCACCGACTTGTTCCCGATTTTAGAGGTTGGTACCAGTGCGAAGATGCTTTCTATCGTGCCATTGATGGCTGGAGGAGGGCTGTTCGAAACAGGAGCTGGCGGTTCAGCGCCCAAGCACGTGCAGCAGTTCAACGAAGAAGGTCACCTGCGCTGGGACTCCCTGGGTGAATTCCTTGCTTTGGCAGCTTCATTGGAGCATTTGAGTATTGCTACAAGTAACCCTCGTGCACAGGTTTTGGCGGATACATTAGATGCCGCTACGTCCAAGTTTTTGCAGGAAAACAAATCACCCTCTCGTGATGTGAATGAGATTGACAACCGTGGCAGCCATTTCTACCTGGCCATGTACTGGGCAGAAGCCATGGCCGCTCAGGACAAGGACGCAGAACTGAAATCCATTTTTACCGGGGTTTATAAGAGCCTCAGCGAAAATGAAGCTAAGATCAACAAAGAGTTGTTGGCAGCACAAGGTTCGCCTGTTGACATTGGCGGTTATTACAAGCCTGATGAGGCTTTGACATTTGCAGCCATGCGCCCAAGTGCTACGCTGAATGCCGTTGTGGATGGTTTGAAGAAGTGATTGAATATTGGGCTGCTGGTTAGGTGGTAACAAAATTCATAAAGATGTCAGGATTATCTAAGGTTGATGATCCTGACTTTTTGTTTTAACTGGCAACGAAGATCTGTGTTGAGATAACAGAATGCTTTTCTAACGGTTATATAAAAACCGGTGTATGTTACTGAGTTTTTTATTTTGTGAACCCTTTTGTATGTTGACGCATTCTACCAACTGAGATGATCGAAAAGGAACTTCCATTATTTCCACTCAACCTGGTTGCCTACCCCGGCGAGGAGCTGAACCTGCACATTTTTGAGCCAAGGTACAGGCAGCTTATCACGGAGTGCGTCAATAACAACACTACTTTTGGCGTGCCCTCTTACGTACTCAGCAAAATCGAATATGGAACTGAGGTGAGAATTGTGAAGCTGGAGAAAACGTACGATGATGGGAGGATGGATGTGCGAACCGTTGGTATGGGTATTTTCAAAGTCCTCGACTTTGTAAGCCCGTGGCCAGGCAAATTGTATGCCGGGGGCACGGTGGAAATGATAAAGGCCGACCACGACGGCGACGTGGTTTTACAGGAAGAACTGTTTAAGCTGGCCAACGACCTTTTTGAATGGCTGGGGATGGAAGGGCTTGTGAAATTTGACCAAAAAATGCTCACCTATGCCATTGCTCACAAGATAGGCCTGAGCAAAGAGCAGGAATACGAGCTGCTGAAGACCACGTCTGAGAAGAAGAGGCAGGAGTTCCTTATTAACTACCTGAAGCTAACAATCCCGATTGTTAAGCAAATGGAGCAGGCCAAAGACCGCATTCGCCAGAACGGTCATTTCAAACACCTCGACGCTCTCGATTTCTAGAGAATAACTTTAAAAAGGAACGTCACGCCTGCGACGGCAGGCACCTCGGCTAATTACCTGCACACGCCAATGGGAACGAAGATGTTCCGACCAGTTCAATCCATTATTTTAGTGCATCATTGGTCTGCATCAGTTACTTTAGCATAAAAAGACCTCTATGCCCGAGCTTTCAGGATTTGGCACCATACTTTTATTCATTATCGGAGGCTTCGTCTTCGTGTTACTTTCCGTGGGCTTTGCTATGCTGGTCAGGCCCAATAGGCCCAATGTGGAAAAGCTTACCACCTACGAATGTGGCGAGGATCCATCGACGAGTGCCTGGGGCAAATTCAATGTTCGATTCTATATAGTTGCACTTATTTTTCTTTTGTTCGAAGTAGAACTGGTCTTTCTTTTCCCATGGGCAACCGTTTTTGGGCAAAAAGAACTCGTCGACGCTACTGGTGGACTATGGGGCTGGTTTGCGCTAGGAGAAATGACCGTCTTTGTTTTGATACTGGCACTTGGGCTTGTGTTCGCCTGGGCCAAGGGATACCTCGAGTGGGAGAGGCCAGTTGTGGAAGCTACCCGGATGGATTCAAAAGTGCCGAACGAACTATATGATGCAGTGAGCAAAAAAGTCAAAGAAGCCCGGTCGGTGACTCGGGTGATAAAGGAGGAGACAGTGTAATGGGACTACTAGACCAACAGTTAGGGCAAGGCGGAGTGATTATCACCAGAGTGGATGACCTGATCAACTGGGCCAGGCTTTCATCCATATGGCCTATGGGTTTTGGCCTGGCATGCTGCGCCATCGAAATGATGGGCTCCATGGCCTCCAACTACGACCTCGACAGACTCGGAGTTTTTCCAAGACCTTCCCCACGGCAATCCGATGTGATGATAGTGGCGGGCACTGTTACCTTTAAAATGGCCGACAGAGTGCGACGCTTGTACGAGCAAATGGCTGAGCCACGCTATGTAATTTCAATGGGCTCATGCTCCAACTGCGGCGGGCCTTACTGGGAGCATGGCTACCATGTAGTAAAAGGGGTCGATCGCATCATTCCAGTGGACGTTTACGTGCCCGGGTGCCCGCCAAGACCAGAAGCATTGATTGGTGGCATATTGAAACTTCAGGAAAAAATAAGAGGTGAAAGCTTGATGGCTCCTGCGGCACTTGAAAGACTGATGGCGAAAAAAGCTGAGAAAGCAGCGCAGGCTTAACCGAGGCAATGAGTCCTATATAAAGAACAGAAATGACCCACACCGACATCCAATCCCTTCTGCAATCTGAATTTGGCGCCTCATGCGTGCCGGAAACCATCGAAAACGCCGTTCCAAAAGGCCTGGTTGTATCCGTCGAAAAACTTCAGGATATATGCCTTTTTCTACGAGACAATGAGCAAACCTATTTTGATTCGCTCTCCTGCGTCACTGCCATTGATAATGGCATGGAGGCCAGCACAATCGAGGTCAATTATAACCTGTATTCTATTCCTTACAATTTTCAATTACTCCTGAGGGTAATTGTTGCCAGAAACGAGGAAGGAGCAGAGCTGCCAATGATTCCTACGGTCAGCGACGTTTGGAAAACGGCAGAGTGGCATGAGCGGGAAGCTTTTGATTTAGTGGGAATCAAGTTCGACGGCCATCCCGATTTGCGCCGCATTCTTTTGCCTACCGACTGGCAGGGCCATCCGCTGCGAAAGGATTATTCGACCCAGGAATACTACCACGGAATGAAAGTTGACTACTAACGATAATCAGAACACGACTAACTAATAGCAGGTATCCATTTGAGCACCGTTCAATACACATACGACCCCAGGCACCTAGAAGCCTCAGAGCCCACGAAGTATAAGCCGGAAGACCTGACGGAGGAGCAAATGTTGATCAATATCGGCCCGCAGCATCCATCTACGCATGGTGTTTTGCGGTTTGAAGTGATTACCGATGGCGAGGTGGTGGTCGATGTGGTGCCTCACCTGGGTTATTTGCACCGCTGCTTCGAAAAGCACGCTGAGAGCATGCCATTCAATCAGGTCATTCCCTATGTCGACAGGCTCGACTATGTAGGTGCCATGAACAATGAGCATGCCTATGTAATGGGCGTGGAGCGTATGCTCGGCATTGAAAACGATATTCCAAAAAGGACTGAATACATCCGGGTGCTCATGGCTGAGCTTAACCGGTTGGCTTCTCACTTTGTGGCTATTGGCACCTACGGGCTTGATATTGGCGCCGTAACCCCCTTCCTCTGGATGATGCGTGACCGGGAACATATCCTGCGTATGCTGGAATGGGTCAGCGGCGCCCGCATGCTCTACAACTACATATGGGTTGGCGGCCTGTTCTACGATCTACCCGTGGGTTTCGAAGAGCGCTGCAAGGAATTTGTCACCTACCTCAAACCGAAGTTGGTGGAAACGAGAGGCCTGTTGCTGAACAATAAAATCTACGTTGAGCGTACCGCCAATGTAGGGGTGCTGTCCCGTGACCTGGCTATTAACTACGGGGTGACTGGCCCCATGCTCCGTGCGTCGGGGTTGCGCTTTGATCTTCGCCGGATAGACGGTTATAGCGTTTACCCAGAGCTTGATTTTGAAATCCCTGTGGGAGAAGGTACCGTCGGAACAGTGGGCGACTGCTGGGATAGGACGTGGGTGCGCTACAGGGAGTGTGAGGAATCTGTCAAGATCATTGAACAGTGCCTGGAAATGCTCACCAAAGAGCACAAGCGAACCCGTGATTATGATCCACGAGCCATGGTTCCGAAAAAGATCAGGCCCCAGGCGCAGGACTTCTATGTTCGTGCAGAAAACCCAAAGGGAGAGCTTGGCTTTTATTTTCGTGCCGATGGCCGGAATGATGTGCCGGTTCGCTGCAAGGCCCGCTCGTGCTGTTTCTCCAACTTGTCGGTCGTTCCTGAAATATCGAGGGGCGTGCTTATCGCCGACTTCATCGCTATTGTTGGCTCAGTAGATTTTGTGCTGGGCGAAGTGGACAGGTAGAAAGATGGTCAAGTGGAGACTATTGGATAACCAAAAGGTGCCTGTCTGAGTCAATAAAGCTCTGTATGTCTTTTATGTGGCTTTTTACAAGGCGAATCAGCTCTCTGTTTCCACAATTGCCTCGTGTAATCCAAATGACTTTGGGAGGAGCACCCTTCAGACTAACACGGAAATAGAAATCTTTATCTTTTGTCAGAATGGTGTGGCCATTATCTTTTGCGAACTGCCAAATTGTTGTGTCACTTGCTGTGCCGAGATTAATATCATAGACATGCTGAGTTCCAGCAAAGTGAGGAACCAGTATGTTTTTTAGCAATGTTGAAAGGTTATTGTCAATAAGGAGCATTGCTTAGGTTGCTCTTAGACTGTCAATTGTAGTCTTTTCTCTGAATCTGCGGCATAGGCTAAACTTGCAAGAATGTCGTCTCTTGTTAGCATGGGGAAATTTTCCAGGATATCTTCCATTGAATCCCCTGCGGCCAAATAACCAAGAATATCATAAACAGTTATCCGCATCCCCCTAATGCAAGGTTGCCCGGAACGTTGGTCGGGGTTAATCGTAATATATTTTGAATACTCTATCATCCGTCATTGATTGCTAATTAAAGATAGTTAGAAGTTGGTGGAAGTCTAATTTTTGCCATTCAAAACGACTCATTTCAGTGCCCTAGCGGCATGCTTGCTAAAATTAAAATCATTTTTACTAAATATATTGACATTATAATTCTCTGATGCTATATTTGATAGCATAAAAGGAGGTAATTATGGTGACATACAAAATTCAGATATATCCTTCCCAGTCCATAACGGACTACGTGAGGGATCGTAAAGCACAAATACTTGACGAGTTTGGGCAGTACAAGTTCTACAATTCCCATCCTCACGTTAGTTTGTTTTCCTTTCAGGCAGACATCTCTAACGAACATCTTATCACTAAGGCGCTAAAGGAGGCCTCTGTTTTTGTCGACTCATTCGACATCTCACTTAATGGATTTGCCTACCTGAAGAGCAATAGAGCTATTTACCTCAAGATCGGAAATGGGTCTCAGGTGGCCCGGATCAACCAGCTATTTTACCAGAAATTTAGAGAGTCTGCCAAAAGCTTCGGCATAAGGGTGGTGGATCCTGTGTTTGCTAAATATCCGCACATGATCATTGGAAGTGAGTTTGAGCAGAAGGCTTTCTTGAAAGTACACCAGACATTCATCGACCAAAAATATAGAGAGACTTTTCAGGTGGATCAGGTGCGTTTGCTGAGAGACATAGGCAATGGTAAGAACGACTTCGTAGAAACCATCTCTTTGACGGAGAAAGTTGCCGTCAGTTTGAAGTGGCCTGAGGAAAAAGTCTGGATGGTAAATGAGCCCCAGATGTCTTTGTTTTCTCATGTAGCCTAACAAGCATACCTATTTTTTAGTCGGCTCTTTTCAAGAGGCTTTTCATCATTAACTGTATGGCAACTATGTGGTCACCTGCAACTGATCATCGCTCTATTATACATATGGATTTGGACAGCTTCTTCGTATCCGTGGAGCGGCTGCAAAACGACTATTTCGTTGGGAAGCCGCTGCTCATCGGTGGCGGCAGCGACCGGGGGGTGGTGGCTTCTTGTAGCTACGAAGCCAGAGCATTTGGCGTGCATTCCGCCATGCCCATGCGCCTGGCCAAACAGTTGTGCCCCGAAGCTATCGTCGTCCGTGGCGATATGGAAAGGTATTCGCAATATTCTCAGATGGTTACCGAGATTGTGCACGAATCCGTTCCATCCTATGAGAAGTCTTCTATCGATGAGTTTTATGTTGATTTGACTGGGATGGAAAAGTTCTTTGGCTGCATGAAGCTCGCCACGGAACTAAAGGCACGGATCAGAAAAGAGACTGGCCTACCTATTTCCTTTGGACTTTCGGAAAATAAGACAGTTTCTAAGGTGGCCACCAATGAGTCAAAACCCGACGGGCAGCGGCAGGTGGCATATGGGACGGAAAAAGGCTTTCTTTCACCTCTGACGGTTGACAAAATTCCGATGGTAGGGGAGAAGACGGCCTACACATTGCGAAAAATGGGTGTGCAAAAAATCCACACACTGCAGCAGGTGCCGGTGGAGATGTTAGCGGCGGTTTTTGGGAAGATGGGCATCGTGATTTCAGAAAAGGCAAACGGCATAGATCGTACGCCGATTGTTCACTACTCGGAGAGAAAGTCTATCTCTACGGAAAACACCTTTGAGCACGACACCATCGATGTGAAGAAGCTGGAGTCTATACTTGTGGCAATGACCGAGCAGTTGGCGTTCAAGCTTCGCAAGGAGCAGCAGCTGACCTCTTGCGTTACCGTAAAAATTCGCTACTCCGATTTCGATACCCATACCCTGCAGCGGAAAATGCCGTACACCTCTGCAGATCACGTACTGATACCGATGGTGAAAGAGCTTTTCAAAAAAGCTTACAGTCGAAGGATGCTCATTCGCTTAATTGGCGTTCGGTTCAGCAGCCTGGTGCATGGCAACTACCAGATCAACCTTTTTGAAGACACCGAAGAGGGTATCAAGCTCTACCAGGCCATGGACAAGCTTCGTCAAAAGCATGGGGATAAGGCCGTTGTTCGTGCCGTAGGCATGGGTGTATCGAGGCGGAGTTTCAATCCTTTCAATGGGGTCGCTGCCTGATCAGCACCACCATACTGTCACTTTCATCGTGATATATACCTTTCCTGTAATTGCGTTAACTGGCTAGTAATCAATGCCGTATAGGTACCAGGGCTAATCTCGATTACTTATGCTAACAAGAAAGAACTTTATTAAAAGGGCTGTTGCAAGTTCAGCACTTCTAATTCCGGGAATATCGGCCATTGGCGGCACGGCGCAGAACAGGCCAATACCCATCGATAGTGCGCTGGTGAAAGATTTCGTTTCCAAGGGCCATTCTGACCTGGAGGGCACCAAACAGATGCTAGCGGAAATACCGACACTACTTAACGCAACCTGGGATTGGGGAAATGGCGACTATGAGACCGCCCTGGGCGGGGCTTCGCACATGGGAAGGCCGGATATTGCTCAGTATTTAATAGATAGAGGAGCAAGACTGGACATCTTCACGGCGGCCATGATGGGAAAGCTGGATTTAGTGAAAATGATTGTGGCAACCTATCCAGCCTCACTCACCAGCGCTGGGCCTCATGGCATTACTCTGATGAAACATGCTGTGATGGGAGGAGAGGCAGCATTGGAGGTGGTCGAATACCTTAAGTCTCAGGGGATAGCCAAATAGGCGGGTAAGTTAAAGGCGTTCGTAGTTGCAGGGGGTATGACTTTTACTCAGGCCTTTTCCCACTAATTCTTCTAAACATTCTTTTTTCGAATTCCCAAAAGAAATTGAACTGCCCAAAAATGAAGCCGTAGAAAAGTAGAATGAGGTTGTAGATGGGCAGTATCAGGATGTAGTAAAGAATTGTCAGCAAGGTGTAGTATTCCTCTGAGGCGTGGATAAGGCGGAAGAGAGGCTTTTTCAAAAAAAGCACTGTAAAGCCAGTGCAGGCAAATACAATCAACACTATTGCTACCTGCCAGCCGCTTTTCAGGTTCCATCTGTCCTGTAGTCGGGTTAACCAGCTTTCCTTTTCTTTACTCATGAAACTGCCTGCCAATAACTTTTGATAGGTAACGGAGCGTCCACTGTCATTGTTTCTTTTGTAACCGGATGAGCAAATATCAATGTTTTTGCGTGTAAGTTGATACAGGAATCCTCGTTCGGAAACTGCTGACCATATTTACGATCACCTTTAATGGGGCAACCCATCTTGCCCAGCTGAGCCCTTATCTGGTGAGGTCGGCCAGTCACCGGCCTTACTTCAAGCAGACAATAGTCGTGGAATACCTTCAGAACTTTGAACGACAACTCGGAGCGCTGTGCACTGCCTTTTTCTTTGTTGTAAGCTGTTACGGTATTTTTTTTTGAGTCTTTCTCGAGCCAGTGAACCAACGTGGCTTCCTCCTTGGGAGGTCGTCTGGTAACCACGGCCCAGTATATCTTCTCGATGGTTCTTTCTCTGAAGGCCTTGGTCATCCGCTCCAAAGCCTTCGAGGTTTTGGCCAGCATCACCACGCCGCTTACCGGCCGGTCTATCCTATGCACCAGCCCCATAAAAACAAGGCCCGGTTTGTTATACTTTTCCTTAACATAGGCTTTTGCATAATCCACAAGTGAATCGTCGCCGGTATCATCTCCCTGCACCAACATGCCCCCGGGTTTGTTCACGATGAGCAAGTGGTTATCTTCGAACAGAATTAGTTTTCTAAAATCCACAAGTTTTTTATAATGCTCAAAGGTAGAAATTTATTACTCAGTGCCGGGCTGGTTTTTTCAGTTCTTTGTGGATGCTACTATTTGTGGATTCAGTCCGATAGGTCGTACGCCGACTTTGAAATGACATCGGAGCGCTCTGTTTTTGTCAAAGCGGGCACCTACACCAAAGGCAATATCGTTGGCATTCAGCCCTATATGGTGCCGGCAGACTACCGATCGGCCGATGCGCTCTATGCTAAGTTGAACCGCTATCTTTCCATTGCAAAGAAAAATGGCTGCTTCACGTCAGCAACGGTGGTAGTCTTTCCTGAATACATAGGCACGTGGCTGGCGGCCATCGGCGAAAAGGCCTCGGTGTATACAGTGGAAAAGACTGAAGATGCACTAAGTACTGCGGCGTACTCTCATCCGATTTCTTTCCTTACCAACTATTTTGTGTCGGATGCCAGGGATCGGGCTGTGGCAGCTCTTTTTTCATTGAAGGCAGTTGAAATGGCAGAGGCTTATCAGCAGGTGTTCAGCAGGCTGGCGGCTGAATACAAGGCAACGGTGGTGGCAGGATCCATTGTTTTGCCTTCGCCATCGGTAGAAGCTGGCGTGCTGCGGGTGGGTAGAGGGCCCTTGATTAACGTTTCGGCCACATTTGATGCAACGGGTAAGTTGATGGCTCCCCTTACAGTGAAGAATTTTTTGACATCCGAGGAAACGGCTTTTATCGTGGCCGGAAATAGTAGCCAACTGCCTGTAGTTGGTACGTCGGCCGGGAAGGTAGCGACGTTGATCTGTGCGGATTCATGGTATGATGATGCATATAGGGTCATCGCCGACAAGGAAGTCGATTTTGTGGTGGTGCCCTCTTTTTTGGCTGGGGAAAATGTGTGGAACCAACCATGGAAGGGATATAATGGAGGCCAGCCTCCTGCCAATGTCAGTCCCGATGACATCGGCACACTGACAGAAGGTCAAGCCTGGCAGAAATATGGCATGCTCGGTCGGGCACCGGAATTTGGCATCCAAACGGGGCTCAACATTTTTCTGAGAGGCCAGCTATGGAACCTTGGCACCAACGGAAACCCCCTTGTGCTGTCTGAAGGCCAGCCCGAAATGATCGAAATTCCTGCAGATGGGGCTGCCATTGTTAATCTGCAGTTTTAGGTAATTCTGACATCTTGTCACAACTATTCCCTTAAAAACCACTTGGCACAACCCTTGTTTAGCTAAGTGAGTACGGATTGAAAATTTAAAGGAATAAAATACATAATCATGGGAAAAATTATTGGAATTGACTTAGGAACGACTAACTCCTGCGTCGCTGTAATGGAAGGGAATGAGCCGGTGGTGATTCCTAACAGCGAAGGAAGAAGGACAACCCCTTCAATTGTAGCCTTCCTGGACAACGGCAAGGGCGAGCGCAAAGTTGGCGATCCTGCTAAACGTCAGGCCATCACCAACCCACAAAATACAGTTAGCTCTGTCAAGCGCTTCATGGGTAAGAAATACTCGGAAGTAACTGCCGAGCGTAAAAATGTATCATACGGTCTTGAATCAGGCAGCAATGACACTGTAAGGGTGAAAATTGGTGATCGTAACTATACTCCGCAAGAGCTTTCAGCAATGATTCTTCAGAAAATGAAGTCTACAGCTGAGGATTACCTGGGTACTGAAGTGAAAGAAGCGGTAATCACTGTGCCTGCCTACTTCAACGATGCGGAGCGTCAGGCTACCAAAGAAGCCGGACAGATCGCAGGTCTTGATGTGAAAAGAATTATCAACGAGCCTACTGCCGCTGCGCTGGCTTATGGTCTTGATAAGAAAAACAAGGACATGACCATTGCGGTGTATGACCTTGGTGGTGGTACATTCGATATTTCTGTGCTTGAACTTGGCGATGGTGTGTTCGAAGTGAAATCTACCAATGGTGATGTTCACCTGGGTGGCGACGACTTTGACTCATTGATCATCGACTGGCTGGCTGAAGAGTTTAAGAAGGACGAGAACATCGACCTCCGCAAGGATCCAATGGCGCTACAGCGTTTGAAAGAAGCAGCTGAAAAAGCTAAAATTGAGCTTTCAAGCTCTGCTAGCACCGAAATCAACTTGCCCTATATCATGCCAGTTGACGGCATACCCAAGCACCTTGTGAGAACTCTTTCTCGCTCTAAGTTTGAACAATTGACCGACAGCCTGGTGCAGCGTACGCTGGAGCCTTGCCGCAAAGCATTGAAAGATGCTGGCCTGAATCCTACAGATATTGATGAGGTAATTCTGGTAGGGGGTTCTACCCGTATTCCAAGAATTCAGGAAGAGGTAGAGAAGTTCTTTGGCAAAAAGCCTTCTAAAGGTGTTAACCCTGACGAAGTAGTGGCCGTAGGAGCAGCCATTCAGGGTGGTGTGTTGACTGGAGAAGTAAAAGACGTGCTTCTGCTTGACGTAACTCCACTTTCATTGGGTATTGAAACGATGGGTGGCGTGATGACCAAGCTGATTGAGTCGAACACAACGATCCCTTCAAGGAAGTCGGAGGTGTTCTCAACGGCGTCTGATAACCAGCCATCAGTAGAGATACACATTTTGCAGGGTGAGCGCTCAATGGCGAGAGACAACCGCACCATCGGTCGTTTCCACCTCGACAGCATTCCACCAGCACCACGTGGTGTGCCACAGATCGAAGTAACATTCGACATAGATGCCAACGGTATTCTTAACGTGTCTGCAAAAGACAAAGGAACTGGTAAGGAGCAGAAGATCAGGATTGAAGCTTCTTCTGGATTGACTGATGCTGAAATCGAAAAGATGAAAGCCGAAGCAAAAGCCAACGCAGATTCTGATCAGGCTGAAAGAGAAAAAATAGATAAGCTGAATGGCGCTGACTCTATGATCTTCCAGACCGAGAAGCAGCTGAAGGAGTATGGTGAGAAGCTTTCTGAAGGTAACAAGACCGCTATTGAAGCGGCCCTTGAAAATCTGAAGACAGCTCATAAGGCTCAGGATATTGCAGGTATAGATACTGCCACTGAGGCTTTGAACCAGGCATGGGCAGCAGCCTCGCAGGAAATGTATGCTTCTACTGAAGGTGGGCAGCCAGGTGCAGATCCGGGACAGCAAGCTAACGGAGCAGCCGGAGGTGAGGCAAAAGCAGACAGTGATGTGTCTGACGTAGAATACGAAGAGGTAGACGATACCAAAAAATAGTCGTTTGCCCTACATCATAGATCACGAAGCCTCTCAGGAAACTGAGGGGCTTTTTTGTGTTTTATTTTTACACGATTCTAGAAAAGGGTGCATTTTTCACTTACTTTCGTTATTGATTCATATTTTTTCAGATGAGAGCAAGTAAAATTTTTGCGCTGGCGACTTCCTTTTTTGTTTGCATGAGTTTTTTCGCAAACGGGCAGGAAGCATACCAAAGAATAGAGGTGGCAGCTCCTCTGCACCCGTTCATTCGAACTTTCGAAAATTACTACCTGCAGTCGGAGCTGTACGTAACACCAAAAAGAAGCTGGATAGCAACTGCTGGTTACAAAGGTGGGGAGTTATGGGAGCTCTTTTTTAGAAATGGAAATTATAAAGGCTACCGGCTTGACCTTGGCCACAGATTCTACATGCCTACGGAGGTTCGTTGGATGCAGGCTTTCGCAACAGCCAACCTCAACCTTGAAGCTGGAAAGCTGGCTATTCGGCAAGGTGCATCCGTGCCCACCGACTCTCTGCAAATGAAAGGCCTGATGATAGGGCCCGAAGTAAACTTCGGAGCCAAAATTACAGTCTTTAAACGGGTAACATTAACCACCCTTGTGGGCTATCGGCACTATTTCAACACATTCAATACAAATAAAATCACCAGCAACCCCGCATATTGGCGATACAATGATTGGGATAATAACCATCAGAACTGGGAAGAGAACAGAGAGTATCTTGAAAATTTCAGAAAGGGCCGATATCCCGTTGTTCAAATCAACGTGGGCTATGTGTTCGGACTTCGGAAAAAGCAAAAACTGCCTGAGAGCTAACCATTTCTCTCCTCAAACTTCCTCCTGATCACCAGCTGAACCGGCACGCCATCGATCTTACTTTCAAGCCACGAAATAATGTCGAGATAAAGGAAGGCTCGGAGTTCAAAGGGCTGTTTCAGTGTTTCTTCCAGCCTTTCCTTCAGTGCCTGGAACTCCTTTTTTATGTTTTCAGGCAGCATGCCCGGTACTTTTCGCAGCCATTTGATGATCTCCTTTTGTACCCCCTGGAGGTTATCCATTTTCACTAAAAACCGATACACCGACTTGATTTGGTATTCCAGCAAATCGCTGTTGCCCATTTCGTAGTGGGCAATCAGGTTCAGTATGCGTGCGAAGCAATGAATGTCTTCTCTAAGACTAACATCTTTGAGGTTAATGATTTTGTTGAGGTATTTGACGGCGTTTTTATTGTCGTCGCTGCCAAAATAGAGGCAGGCGATTTTGTAGTAGAAAAGCAGTACCCTGTGTGAATCGATTTTGTTTTCAAACTTATCAATGATTTCCAGCAATTCAGGAACAATGACCACACCGTCCGTAAACCGCCCCTCCATAAAGAACAGGTTGATCTTGTCGTTGTAGTAGTAGAAGGAAAGCAAGCTTTGAATGTTCTCATTCTGAGAGAAAAGCGTTGAATTCTTTAGTTCTTCCAGCACCAGAAGGTTTTCTGCAAACTTAGGATAATGCTGAATATTAAAGAGTGCCGCCAGGAGATTGTGTAGTCCTTTGATGTACAGGTCGGGCTTCCTTTTGATCATCGCCGGATGGCTTTTGAAAAGTTCCACCCAGCGGTCGGCATAGCGGTAGCACTTCACAAAATCCTGCACGATGTAGTAGTACCAAACCATCGACTGGCATAGGTACACCTTCTCGTTGAAGCTGAGGCTATCATACTCGTAGTCAGGCAGGTTCCTCTTAAAATAATGCTGCACAACCCTATAGTCTTCTTCATTTCGCACATAGCCCAGCTTGATGTAAAGGCTGTAAAGGGAAATGGACAGGTTCGACAGCTCTTGTGTTTTGGCAATTATTTTGGTTACATGCCTCGACTCATTCACCAGCTCCTCTGCTCTGTTGCCAATGCTTCGGGTGATGTACTGCCCTTCAATTAGCTTTTCGAAGTCGATAATCTCCAGCTGCAGAATCTCTTCATTGTTTTCAGCGGCCTTCTGTTTCAGCTTGTCGAGAATCCGGAGACTTTGCTTATAGAGTCCTTTGTTATACAGCACCCTCGCATAGTCAATTTGCTCCCGCACTTCAATAGGGTAGTCGTAGTTGATATGGATAAGCCGGAGGCTTTTCAGCACTTGCCCGTACAAATGACTTTTCAGGTTGGAAAGTTGCTGAGGAATCAATGATGGAGCCTTTTTAAGGATCACCTTTTCGTCATAAACATCAACATCGTCCATCACGTCGAAAAGAGTGATGAACTTACTGTCCTCCTTGCCGTTGATGCGCCTGGCATACAGCTTGAAATTGCGCTTCTCAGCCTTGGTGAGCGACTTAATCAGCTGGAATAAGGGATCTGTTTCTTGTTTGGCCATTGTATTGTCTGCATGGCAATATAGCCGTTAATTTGCAATTTGAGCCTTTTTATTGTCAAATAGATGCTTTTGGCTGTCGTAGTGATTTTGAATTTTAGGCTTTGGCAGACCTTCAGTTACAGTAGATTTGTTACATAGAATCAATTATCGAATACCAGAAATGGGATTCTTGTTAAGAAAATACACACCTTAGTATGAGCAAAGATCGAGTCTACATTTTCGACACTACCCTTAGAGACGGCGAACAGGTTCCCGGCTGTCAATTGAATACTGAAGAAAAAGTAATTGTTGCCAAGCAACTCGAGGCCCTCGGCGTTGACGTAATTGAGGCTGGTTTTCCAGTGTCAAGCCCTGGAGATTTTAACTCTGTAGTAGAAATCTCCAGGAATGTGACTGAGCCGGTGGTTTGTGCGCTTACCAGGGCCAAAGTGGTTGACATTGATTGTGCGGCTCAGGCCCTCCATTTAGCCAAAAGAAAAAGAATCCATACGGGCATCGGATCTTCCGATATCCACATTCAACATAAGCTTAAGTCGACTCGTGAGAAGGTGCTTGAGCAGGGCATTTCTGCTGTAAAATACGCCCGCCGCTTTGTCGACGACGTGGAATTTTTCTGTGAAGATGCCGGCCGTGCCGACCTTGAGTTTCTTGCATTGATGGTAGAAGGCGTGATTGCCGCCGGTGCCACAGTAGTCAATATTCCCGACACTACCGGATACACATTGCCATGGCAGTTTGGTGAGCGCATCAAGTATTTGTACGACAACGTGCCCAATATCGATAAGGCCATTATCTCGGTGCACTGCCACAACGACCTTGGTATGGCCACTGCTAACTCAATTTCTGGTTTGGCCAATGGTGCCCGTCAGGTGGAAGTCACTATCAACGGTATTGGAGAAAGAGCTGGCAACACTTCTTTGGAAGAGGTGGTGATGACATTGAAGTCGCACCCATACCTGAACCTGGAAACCAATATCAACACCAAAGGCATTTATGCGATGAGCAAAATGGTGTCGCACATGATGAATATGCCGGTGCAGCCTAACAAGGCGATTGTGGGCAAAAATGCTTTTTCACACTCATCGGGTATTCACCAGGACGGCTTCCTCAAGCACAGAGAGAACTACGAAATCATCGATCCGGAGGATGTTGGTGTTCCTTCGTCATTGATCCTTCTTACTGCCCGCAGTGGCAGGGCTGCGCTTACGCACCGGCTTCAGGTGCTTGGGTACAAGTTCGACAAAGACGAAATGGAAGTGATTTACATGCACTTCCTTGAAATGGCCGACCGCAAAAAGCAAATCGAAGATGAGGATTTGTTTGAATTGGTGAAGATTGATGAGGTGGAAGCTTTGTTGAGCACCAAAACTGGAAAAGGCAAGGACGTGCTATAAACCAGGCGGGAGCCTTTGAAGCATCGGATGTTGATTTCCCGAACACTTCAGAATTCTTAAGTCAATACGAACAAATTTTTAATACAGGAGACTTCTGTAAACGTTACCCCTATGACCGACGAGATCAAACAAGCGATACCACCTGCGTATCGTGGAATTGCTGTGGCCACTGAGAAAGCTGGCTTCACAATGGCCTCTGACCCTTTGACAGGTTCCCTGCTGCGAACTCTTGCCGCCTCAAAACCGCAGGGCAGCTTTTTGGAGCTGGGTACTGGCACAGGGCTTTCCACCTCGTGGATATTGAGCGGCATGGATCAAAAGTCGTCCCTGATTTCGGTCGACAATAACGAGACATTTCTGGGTAT
Organism: uncultured Imperialibacter sp.; assembly: GCF_963974565.1. Taxonomy (NCBI): domain Bacteria; kingdom Pseudomonadati; phylum Bacteroidota; class Cytophagia; order Cytophagales; family Flammeovirgaceae; genus Imperialibacter; species uncultured Imperialibacter sp. The sequence continues at coordinate 228,212 of NZ_CAXBCJ010000003.1, forward strand.
CGCTGCCGATTTTTTGGACCATGATCCCCGGCTACAGCTTGTGTGCGCCGATGGCGAGGAGTGGTTGTTAGCCAACAGTAGCCTGCGATTCGACTACATCTTTGCTGATACGTGGCATGGGAAGTATTTAATGCTGGAGGACGTGTTGGCGATGCTCAAACCAGGAGGGCTCTATATCATCGACGACATGCTGCCTCAGCCTAACTGGCCTGAAGGTCATCATGAGAAAGCGCTTCGACTGGTGGAAGAGCTGGAAAAAAATGAAAGCTTGCTACTGACAAAGCAGGCTTGGTCAACAGGGATAGTTGTAGCAACGAAAAAGGCGGGATAGGGGAGACAAAAAAAGAGAGGCCTTCAAATTTGAAGGCCTCTTAATAATTACTTAAGTCTTTTGCTTATTTCTTCAATTTTTGGCTTGGCGTCTTCACGGCCAAGGTCGAACGCTTTCTGGTATAAGTCGAGCGCCTCTTTGTAAGACTCCTTCTTTTTCTTGGGAGCAAGCTGCGTACGACGGGCTGCCTCTTCCGCTGCCTGAGCTCTCATAAAGTAAGAGTCGGCCTGTGAGACTTTAGACTGAGTGAGCAGTTCAGTGATTCTGGTTTCCAGCATGGTCAACTCCTGACGCTTAGCTTCAATTTGCAGCGCTTTGTCTTCCAACTCAGTGTTTTGAAGCTCAACCAAAGTGCCCAACTGCTCATTCTTCTCTTTGTATTCAGCAACTGTTGCTTCCAACTGAGCTATTTGAGCCGTTTTGTCTTCCAACTGCTTCTTCAACCTTGCGATAGAGTTTGCGTATGTTTTGTTTGAAGAATTCGACTTAGCAAGACTCTTCTCCATTTCGTCGATTTTCTTTTCAGAGTCCTTTACGTACTGATTCAATTCACTCAAACGAGTGTTAAAGTCATCGTAAGTAGTGCCCATTTCCATGTTCACCTTAAGCGCATTCCTGTTTTGATCGATCGAATCGAGTAACACGCCGACGTTTTCAAGAACCGCCGACATTTGACGCTGGAAAGCGAGCTCCGTGTTAAGGGAGTCAATCTTTGCCACAAGTGTTTCATTTTCCTGTTTAAGGCCACAAGAAGCCATGAGTGAGGTAACAATAACCAACACTGCCAATTGATTTTTCATAATAGTTTGGTGCATTTTTAAAATTGCGAGGCAAAAGTATGTAAAAGATAAATTCGCTAATGAAGTTGGCCCTTAAATATTTTTAAATCAGGGAGTTATTTAACTGTGCCAACGAAGTTCCAGGGGCGGATAGCAATCCAATATGGTCAAATTTAGCAAAAAATAAGGTAACACTGGTATTCCTCTACTTTCCGTCATAGAAATGTTCCATTGGAAATCTATTTGGCCAAAGATTTTACCCGATCAAATTCTTCATCATAGTCTTTGCGAAGGGTGCCGAAAAGCTTGTCCCACCACAGGAAATACAGGCCATAGTTACCTTTAAAGTATTTGTGGTGTTGATTGTGGTTCACTGACGTGTTGAACCACTTGCCCAGCCACGTTCGTTGGAAGTTTTTTGGGTAGAGTTCATAGCCAAGATGCCCGTAAACGTTATAGAGCATCATCAGTGCCAGCCAAATCAAGACGGCTGACCTTTGTGTTGGAATGGAGAAAACAATGACATATATAACGCATGCTTCTATAACTGCTTCTGCTGGCTGGAACGCTAGCGCAGCCCATGGCGAGGGATTGGTCGAAAGGTGATGAACCTTGTGCAATGCATTGAATAGCTTAGGGTGGTGCATTACCCGATGAATCAGGTAAAAATAGGCATCGTGAATGAGGAGCATCAGCACGATGCTGAAGGCAAAATACCCCCAGCCATAGTCCGCAATTTCGGTGTATTGTTTGGTGTAGGGCTTGATAAATGGAGTGAATGTGCTGAGTGCCACGATCCAGAAAATAAAGACTGTTAGCAGACTATAGCCTATCTCACGCAGGTAGTCATTTTTTTTTGGAAAGACCTGCTGAATTTTTCTTTTCGCCCATTTACTCTTAAGGATCCTGTAAAAAATGAAAAAGGCAAGTCCAGCGATCAGGGCATAGCGGAGAAAAATAATGAAAAGAAGGATATAGAACCTTTGATCCATTAGTATCAATATTTCCCCTAAAATACTATTTAGAGGCCAAAGAACCTTGCCTATCTTTTGTATAATGCGTCAACAAAAGCGGTTTGGACTATCCGCTTATTTCGTACCTTTCGGCCTTGTAATTTTCTCCTCATGTCTGAAAAACGCCCGGCCGCCCTCGGCTTCATTTTCATCACACTTCTTATAGACGTTACCGGGCTGGGTATCATCATACCGGTGCTTCCGAGCCTTATCAAAGAGCTTATCAACGGCGACCTCAGTCAGGCGGCGCAGTATGGCGGCTGGTTGCTGTTTGCTTATGCCGGCATGCAGTTTTTGTTTGCTCCGGTGCTGGGCGGGCTGAGCGACCGGTTTGGCCGCCGCCCGGTGTTGCTGGCCTCCCTGTTTGGCTTTGGGCTCGACTACTTGTTGCTGGCTTTTGCACCCAATATTTGGTGGCTATTTGTTGGTCGCCTGCTGGCGGGAGTAACCGGCGCCAGCTTCACAACGGCATCGGCCTACATCGCCGACATAAGCACGCCGGAAAAAAGAGCACAGAACTTCGGAATCATAGGGGCTGCATTCGGCCTTGGCTTTATTATTGGCCCCGTGATTGGAGGCTTGCTAGGTCAGTACGGCTCAAGAGTGCCCTTCTTTGCCGCTGCCGCATTGGCGTTGCTCAACTGGTTGTATGGCTACTTCGTGCTTCCTGAGTCGTTGCCAGCCGATAAAAGGCGGGCTTTCAGTATCCGTCGGGCCAATCCGCTGGGGTCGCTCAAAGCCTTGCAAAAATACCCTAAGGTACTAGGCCTGGTGGGAGCTTTCTTTTTCATTTACCTGGGGGGCCATGTGAACCAAAGCACCTGGGCTTACTTCACTATGCTGAAGTTTGGCTGGAATGAGGCCTGGGTAGGCTATTCGCTCGGCTTTGTCGGCTTAACTGTTGCTATAGTCCAGGGAGGACTTATCCGCATTGTGGTGCCGAAAATCGGGCAGTGGAATGCCGTGTTCGTTGGCATGTTTTTTTATATTTTCGGATTTGTTCTTTTTGCATTTGCGTCGCAAGGCTGGATGATGTTCGCCATTATGGTGCCCTTTGCCTTAGGTGGTTTTGCTGGCCCTTCGCTGCAAAGTCTTATATCGGCGCAGGTGCCATCCAACGAACAAGGGGAATTGCAGGGGGCATTGACCAGCATGACCAGCGTGACGTCCATCATCGGGCCTCCATTGATGACCAACCTCTTTGCCTATTTCACTGGAGAAAATCCCATCGTTTATTTCCCTGGAGCAGCCTTTCTGGCTGCTGCCCTTATCACGGTCGTGGCAGTTTTTTTGGCAATCCCGTCGTTCAACAAAAGAAATTCCTGATCTCAACTGTCAGCATCGTCATCCAGGATTTCAATATCATGGATGAGAACCTTTTTGGCTATTGATCGTCCGGTAGGTGTGGTAGCAAGCCCACCTTCAGCTGTTTCCTTATAACGGCTTTCCATCGCCTGGCCTATTTCACCCATGGCCTCTACACACTCGTCCACAGGAATAACGCTGCTTACGTCGGAAATAGCGATTTGGGCCGAGGAGTTGGCGATAGCGGCTGCGCTGGCATTGCGCACCACGCAGGGTACTTCTACCAGCCCTGCCACGGGGTCGCACACAAGGCCGAGCATGCACTGAACAGTGATGGCCACAGCGTTGAAAACCTGGTCAATGCTGCCTCCAAGGCAATAAACGATCGCCCCGGCAGCCATGGCCCCGGCACTGCCTGTCTCCGCCTGGCACCCACCTACTGCGCCGGAAATGGAGGCCTTCTGCTCCATGATCAAGGCAATGCCTGCCCCGACTAACAGGCCTTCTAAAATTTTCCGATCATCGAGCTGGTGAAGCTCCTGTAGAGTGACAAGCGTTCCGGGCAGGATGCCAGAAGCCCCGGCGGTAGGTGCTGCGACTACCCGGCCCATACAAGAATTGACCTCTTTGGCGGCCAGGGCCCGTGAAATCAGCACTTGAAATTCCTTCGACAGGACAGTGATGGGGTTATTGTATACTTTTTTTGCTCCGTTGTTGATCATCCCTGAGCGGGAGGTCATATTCTCAGTGAGCCCGGTTTGAACGGCCTCCTTCATCACCTCATAGGCTTTTTGAAGGCCATCCCATATTTCCTCTTCCGTTTTATTCTTTTGCTGGATTTCGTATTCGATGACAGGCTCATAGAGCTTTATGCTTCTGTCCTGGCAATCCTTCTTCCAGCTGGCGAAGCTTTCAAATAAGATACTCATAATGGGTCATTTGTTGTTCAACAAAGATAACGAAAAAGGAACCGGGAAACGTTTTGCCACCAGGTGTCTATTTGTCTTGATAAAATCTGAATGGAAATATGCAAAGCCTGACTAACTTTGCCGCATGCAATTGAAGAACGACCTGATCCTCCGGGCTGCCAGAGGAGAGAAAACGGAGAGAACCCCGGTATGGATGATGCGACAGGCAGGAAGAATTTTGCCTGAATACCGTGCCGTGCGAAACAGCCTGAACGGATTCATTGAATTGGTAAAAACACCGCAGTTTGCTGCAGAAGTGACAGTGCAACCGGTAGACATTCTGGGAGTAGACGCTGCCATTATCTTTTCCGACATTTTGGTGATACCCGAGGCCATGGGCTGCCCTTACGAAATGGTGGAGAAGAGAGGGCCAACATTTCCCAAAACAATAAAGACTGAGAAAGATATAGACGAATTGCGCATCGCCGACGGAGAAACCGATTTGGGCTATGTGATAGAGGCCATCAAGCTTACCAATAAAGAGCTGGCAGGCAGAGTACCCCTGATAGGGTTCGCCGGAGCCCCATGGACACTTTTTTCTTATATGGTGGAAGGGTCTGGCAGCAAAACGTTCTCAAAAGCCAGGGGCTTTTTGTACACCGAACCGGCCCTGGCGCACAAGGCGTTGGAAAAAATCACACAAAGCACCATCAGCTACATGAAGGCGCAGGTAAAAGCTGGTGCCCACATGTTGCAGATTTTCGACTCATGGGCAGGCGTATTGCCGCCTCAGCATTACAGAGAATTCTCCCTCGCCTATATCAGGAAAATATGCGAGGCTATTCCGGAGGTGCCGGTCACAGTTTTTGCCAAGGGAGCCTTTTTTGCGCTTGAAGAGATTGGTCAACTGCCTTGCGCTACCGTCGGCCTCGACTGGAACATGGACGTGGCCGAGTCGAGGGCAAAAGTGGGAGCCAGCAAAACACTGCAAGGCAACCTCGACCCCTGTGCCCTCTACGGGAGCTTTGCAGAGATAGAGAAGGCTACAAAAGGCATGTTAAAGGCCTTTGGGCCTCAGCGTCATATCGCCAACCTGGGTCACGGCGTTTATCCCGATACCGACCCTGAGAAGGTGAAGTGTTTTATTGAAACAGTGAAGGAGTACAGGCACGGCTAGCTTGCCAGCTGTGTCGTTAAGTTAAGAGTATTTTACCCTTTTTGTTCCCTAAGCCGGGCACCCCTAAAGGGCATACTAATGATCGTTCGTCGCCCTTTAGGGTCAGGGGTAAAAATAGAATTGGGAGAGCGAACCTCTTAACTTAATGATATTTAACTCGCCAGCGATAAGTACTTGATGAGCTTCTCATGAAGGTCCTCAGGCACAAAGGGCTTGGTAACAATGTCGTTCATGCCAACAGTGAAAATCTGATCCCGGATGTCTGAGGGGATGGCGGCGGTAATGGCGATAATGGGCGTTTTCGCATCTGTTTCCCTGATTTTTTCGGTGGCCTTGTAACCATCCATAACTGGCATCTGAAGATCCATCAGGATAATATCAAAAGGCGTGGCTGCGTGTTTTTCAACGGCTATCTGGCCATTGCCAGCAATTTCTATGTTGGCTCCCCACTTTTGCAGAAATTTTTTGATGACCAGCACATTCACCTTGTTGTCTTCCACCACTAATATTTTTTTGCGCTCCACAATGTTTCTGTCGATCACCTTTGGAGCCACGGGGGCGGGGGATTTTTCTGCCGTTTTCACCAGGCCAAACCATTGGCTGAAGTAGAAGCGGGAACCTTCGCCAGGTGTGCTAACAAACTGAATATCGGAGCCTTGGAGCCTCAGCAGCCGCCTGATGATGCTGAGGCCAAGCCCTGTTCCTCCGTACTCCCGGGTGGTGGAAGCGTTGCCCTGCGAAAAGCTTTCAAAAATCATTTCACTCTGACTCTCTTTTATGCCAATGCCACTATCAATCACCTCAAATAGCAACTTGACGCTGTCGCTTTCTTTTTCCTCCAGCGAAACCTTAAGATGGACAAAGCCCGACGGGGTAAACTTAAACGCATTGTCTAAAAGGTTGACCAACACCTGCGACAGCCGGGCTTTGTCGCATAGAATGTCGTCGGGGATATCCTCCGCTATTTGAAGTTGAAAGTCGAGCCGCTTCTGTTTAGCAGTTTTTTCAAAGGAGGTGTAAACCGATTGAAGGAATTCTTTAAGGGATATTTTTTCCGTAGAAAAGTCGATTTGGCCAGAGTCGATTTTGCTAAAATCAAGCAGCTCTGTGATCAGGTTCATGAGTCGCTCCGCTGAAAACTTAAGTGTATTCAGGCTTTCCTTTTGTGTCTGCTTCGGCTTGTCCCCGATCAAAAAGTTGGTCATGCCCAACACAGCGTTCAATGGCGTTCTCATTTCGTGAGACATGGTCGAAAGGAACTCTGTGCGGGCTCTGGAGGCCTTTTCCGCTTGCTCTTTGGCTTCCTTAAGATTTTGGGCAAACCGAAATGACAGGATAAGGCCCTGACAAAAGAAGAAGAGGATGTGGGCTATGAAATTAAACAGGACAATTCTCGGTGTCAGGTCAAAATACACCAGTACATTATAGCCCACAATTGCAAAAACGATCAGTTTTGCCACAAGTGCATACACAGCCGCCGGCCTCTTGTGTATGACAGCCATCACCACTATGTATACTCCGTAGCAAATAGCCAGCAGAAGAACATAGAGATAGTAGGGAAGGATAGAAGTAAACAGTAATATCGGCCCCACGGCAGTCAGGAAGCTGATCCCCAAAGTGACCCAAAAAAAGACTGAAAAAATGGGCTTGTATATTTCTTCGGGATACAGGCTGACGATGTAACGGGTAAAGAAATAAAGACCCATAAATACACTGAGGTGTTCGAGCCTTAGCAATAGCGAAAACGGCATTTCCCATACTGAGTTGATAGCATAAATATCCGAGCCGATATTTCTGTAGGCGTATACCAGGCAAAACAGGGCAAAGTAAAGCATGGGCTTGTCGTGCCGCCCAAACAGGTAGAGACCAAAGAAGAAAAAGCCCCCCATAAACATGGCACCTGCCAGAATCCAGTCGTAAGCCAGCTCGACTTCTTTGGCTCGGGCCAATTGCATTTCCTCCCCAAGGGTAATGCTTTGAGAGCTTCCGCCTTTTCGATGAACAAAATTGGAGACTTGAAGCACCAGGTGAAGTGTATCTGCCTTTTCTCTCAGCGGCTTTGTTTTTGGATAAGCCTGAGGTTGCGATTCTTCTTTGGTTTTTCCAACAATGCCGTTTTTTGAAAACACCTCGCCGTTGATGAATAGCTGGTAGCTGGTGAAAAAGTCTTCTACCCACATGAGCAAGGGTGGATGGTCTTTGGGCAAAAGAACAGTAAGAGAGTAGGTGGCGTAACCTGCTCTGCTTAGTTCGATACCGTCTACCTCCGCATTGTTCCAAATCCTGGGAAACTGAAAGTAGTGAGGAGGTTTTTTGGCTAATTCAGCACCTTCTGGTACGAGCAATTCTTCCCAGTAAAAGCCCCATTCTCCATCCAGCTTTATTGGGCCATCCCGCAAAAAATCCCAGCCCCTCAAGTCCAATGTCCCCTTCGTTGCTGTTGGTTTTTCAGCATCTGCGTGCAGGGAAAATGAAATAAAAGTGGTGAGGACTCCAACAAAAAATAAAAATCTCGACATCTTAGCCCCTTAAAGGGATTCAATATAGGCTTAATAGTTCAACAAATGGCCGTGCGAGCTGGTTGAATAAGTTTCGAATATAATTGTTTTCGACGAATACTTAACGGCAGACTAACCCATGGTTACTTCAGATATCGACATACTAAGAAAGGTAATAGTTCATCGCCCTGATCAGGGAATAGAATGGGTAACTCCCTTCAACAAGGCCGAGCTCTTGTACGATGACATTGTTTTTTTACCCAAAATGCAGGAGGAGCATAGCTTGTTGACAGGCGTGCTTTCTTTTTTTGCCGGGGAGGAAAATGTGCTGGAGTTTACCGATCTTCTGACAGATATTTTGACCAATGCAAAGCTAAGGTCGCAGTTGCTCGATGAAGTATTTAAGCTGGAGAGCTTGCCGCCCGATACACAGCTGGCAATGCAGCAGCTCTCACCAGAAAACCTCGCCAAAGCCCTGATTAGTGGCTACAAGGCAGGCGGAAATGTTCTGCTCAACCCCGTGCCCAACCTTATTTTTACCCGGGACATTGGAGCGGTGGTGAACAATTATGTGATTACCTGCCAGGCTGAAAAAATTCCCCGCAAAAGAGAGAACATTCTTACCTGGTTCATCACCCATCACCACCCGGTGTTTGTAAAAGTGGGTTACAAATATCTTGACTTGTGCATTTCGTCGGATCATCTGGCTACTACACTTTCTAACAGGGCGGAGACGATTGAAGGAGGTGATATTATTCATTTAAGCCCGTCGCATTTGCTCATTGGTTGCAGCGAGCGAACCAATATGGTGGCACTTTGGAGAATCAGAGAGCAGCTACGTGAGCACAAGGTGGTGGAGAAGTTCACCATTGTAGACATCCCCAAGGAAGAGTATTGTATGCACATCGACACCATTTTCTCCAAGGTGAATACTCATGATTATGTGCTCTACGAACATGTGCTGCAAGACCCCACTCAAATTAGTATCGAAAGCTTCGATTTGCAGGGCAACACCTCTCAGAGATTTGATACCATCAAGGATTTGATACTGGCCGAAGATGCCGACGCAAGATTTGTGTCGTGTGGCAATGGGGAGCACCCGTTCGACCAGCGGGAGCAATGGAGCAGCGCCTGCAATTTTGTGGCTGTAAGGCCTGGTGTGGCAGTTACTTACCGCCGGAATACCAAAACCATCGAAGGGTTTCAGCAGCTTGGATATACTGTTATCCCTGCGGAGCAATTTCTTCAGCAGGCCGCCGAAGGCAAAATTGAAAAAGAGAAGATTCAAAACACCATCATCACCATTCCAGCGGGTGAGCTTAGTCGTGGCAGCGGGGGCCCGCATTGCCTCACTTTTCCGATAGAGCGGGGTTAGCGGGATCGCTGTTCTGGCAGGTGTCTTCACCTGCCAGCCCGTTTAGCGGGGTGTCCTCACCCGCTACCGTTCTGGCGTGTGTCTCACACGCCAGCCCGAACCGTTCCGGGAGGGTATCCTCACCCGTCGGCTTTTACCAACACTGCCCAATCCTTTTCCGGCTCTGAAGGCGGGTTCCCAAGCGAACGCACCTCGCCGCCTTCCACCGTCTTGATATCGGTTTGCTGTAGCTCACCCCCTGTTCTGGGGTTGTACCAGCTCACGGAATAGCTTCCTTCAGCGCCGGCCAGGTCGATAGAGGCTTCTCCTCCCAGCGGCAAAAACACCGCATATACTTCTCCCGGCTTGGCCAGACAGTACGTGTTCTCTCCCGATAGTTCATCGTGGCTTTCCATTTCTGCAAAAGGCAGGTAACGTTGGAAAAAGTCGAGGCCGACTTTGGTATAGTTCCACATGCGGTCTCTTGAGCGCCAGTCTTCGCAGCCCAGGTCGTTGTTGTGGTTGAGATAGCCGAAGTACCACTCCACTCCGCCGCCGCCAGCCATCAGGTTGCCCCACAGCACCGCCACCCGCACGGTATCCTGGTTGTTGTCGGTTCGGTCGTCGGGATCCAGGCCACGGTTGGCGGGGCCTATTTCGTCGATATTCACTATCCATGGGTGATCAGCCTCAGCTGAGTTTTTTACCCATCTTTTGGTATCCTCATGAGCGTCGCCGATGTAGCCTATTTGGATAGAAGGCCCATCAAGGCTTGGGTGGCCGAGGAGGCGGTCGAACATTTCGTGGCGAAGTTCCTTGTGGGAGTGTGTATGGATGACTACATAGTTTTGGTAGGGGTCGTGGGCTTTGAAATAGTCGGTCATGGCCTTTTGCTGCTCTGGCGTTTGCCCGTTGGGGGTGAAGCTGGCAGGGCCGTTTTCCTCGCCCATGTTCCAGGTAACGGCCAGGTGGTGCCCAAAGCGGGCGATCAGCTCCCGGTAGTAAAGCTTCCGCTGCGGGCCGGTGTCGCCATCGTCCAGCAGTTTTTCGTTTTCTGTTTCCTGGGTCACTATGTGCAGCATCATGCCCTTGCGCTCCATGTGGTCAAATACAATTTCCCACTGGTCGAGCTTGCTGCAGTCGAACCGGCTGCGCTCGTCGTAGCCGGTGTAGGGCCACACATCTTTGCCGTCGCCGCCAATGTTCATCGTGAGGAAGTAGATGGAATTCATGCCTTTGCTGGCCAGGTAGTTGATGCCACCAATCAGGTTTTTGCCTTTGCCGCCCTGCCAGGTTGGGTCGCCTTGCTGCCAGTCGGCGGCATGAGGCGCATAATGGTGCAAAGTGGCTTTATTCTCTGCTTCGCCCGATCTGTTTTCGCCTTCCGTTTCTTTATGAGTGCCATCGAAGTCGGCATAGCCGAGCAGGTCTTCCGGGCTGTCGGCACCACCTTTGAGGAAGAATTCGCCAGTTTCCTGAAACTGGAGGTACCGTTCCCGCACATAGGCCAGTCTGCCTTTTGCCCGGAGGTCGGGCAGCTGGTAGTTGCCTGCCGATACGATGAGTTTTCCTTCCTCGCCGTCAAATGCCACTGGTTCGCCAGCGTCAGGCGCATTGTCCACGGCTATGTTGGCGCCCTTGCGAAACGACACCTGATAAGTCCATTCGCCTTCTTCATCGGGGCGGAAATGCACCTTCCACACATTGCCAGCGGTAGCACTGCTTTCGCCAGCATTGCCATCGGCGGCATAGTAGCCCGGCACCAGCATTTTCTTCAGTCCTTTAGAAAAGACCACGTTCAGCCGGTAGTCGGTGAAGGGATTGTCGGCAGCGTCCTCAGCCGTTTCCGGGCCAGCAAAAGTGAGGGTGACTTTGTCCCATTTAGTAGCTTGCAGGGGTTCTTTTTGTGTGCAATTGGTAAGCAGCGCTAAAAATAGGGCTGCTGATAGCAGAGAAGCGGAAAGTTTGTGCATAGTAGGCATTAGGCATGTTTAATGGGTTGAACTTACGATAAATTGGGAAGAAGGCATAGCTGTAGGGTACTTGGCGGTGTTGCTAGCCTTGCTCGACTTCGTAATAGAGCGCCGCTTGCTAGGGTTATCATTTGGTTGTGGGCAGGAACAAAGATTTTCGTAGAATAGAAAATATGCTATATTGATCGAGAAAAGGTGGCGGGTAGGATCAATAACCACATCTGGACATTATATTTAATAGCCGTCGAGCATTGTAGTACTTCTGATCGGGTTTCCAAAAAAAAAATAGATTGGGTAGCGGTGTGAATCGTTGGCAGAAGCGATTGAGCTCTTTGATACTTTTTGTGTCAAGCTATTTTAGGACTTGGCCCCAATGAGTAACTTTGAAAAATGGCAGCAGCAGATCAAATAAAAAGTTTAATTAAATCATTCGGTGACGGTGATGAAGACCGTTTTTTTGCTTCTGCTATGCAAATTGCTGCATCCGAGGCACGTAAAGGACATACAACATTTGCTCAGGAGCTTAAGTCGATGATCGAAAGAGCAAGAAAAAACCGTTCACTTTCTTTTCTCGACCGTAGTAAGACGATTCCGATAAATCAGTCAAAGCGAGATCTTCATGAGTTGATTGAAATATTTCAACCAAAGATCAAGCTAAGCGATATGGTTCTTGCCCCGTCAGTAAAAGAAGCTTTGCTGAAATTGGTTAATGAACAGCAGAAATGGGAAATGCTCAGGCAACACAACCTCATGCCAAGAAGAAAACTTTTACTTCAAGGTCCTCCAGGCTGTGGAAAAACCATGACCGCACAAGCAATTGCCGGAGAATTGGGAATCCCTGTTTTCATTGTTCGTTTGGATGGTTTGATTTCTAAATTTATGGGTGAATCAATTGCCAAGCTGCGTTTGATATTTGATGCAATGCCTGACCATAGAGGTGTGTATTTATTTGACGAATTCGATTCAATCGGTTCGCACCGAAACCAAGGACAAGATGTTGGAGAAATCAAACGTGTCCTAAATAGCTTCTTAATAAATATCGAAAAAGATCAAAGCAACAGCATTATTATTGCCGCTACGAATATGCCAGAGGCTTTGGATCAGGCTTTGTTCAGAAGGTTCGATGATATTATCACATATCCTCTGCCTACCCGAAGTGAAATTATAGATACCATTAAGAAAAACCTTTTCGGATTCAAATTCAATGAGAGAATTAATTACCAGATACTGGCTAAAGAGTCGGAAGGACTGAATTATTCGGATATTGTTAGAGCCTGTGAAGAAACAATTAAAGAGATGATTCTTCATGGAGATAATAAGCTTAAAAAAGCGGAATTAATTATTGCCCTTAAGAAACGTAAATCATAAATGGCAGATAATTTCGACAAACCACACATTGGGAGAATCGAAGAATATGCCTCCGGTCAACAATATAAGTATCCTGCCAAAATAAAGGTAGATTTCCCAACTAGCCAACGTAATCGTTCGGAACATGGGAACAGAATATTGCGCAAACTTCAAGCTGTGCGCCAGCAATTACAATTAGCCGAAGACACCGAACTGCCAGAAAATATTATTCGAGATGATGCGATTTACGTGACATTCATCTCAGAGTGGGGCTACCCGTTAAAATTTGATCAGCTACATCAAAATACAGATCGGCCAACCTATCAAATAGTCAATATTAAACAGGAACAACATCCTGAACAAGAGAATCAATACCGCTACCATGTAGCTCTCATGTTAACAAAAAGAGGCATCAGCCATTTCATAAAACGTGTTGAAGAATACTTGAATCCAGAAAAGGATACTAAATCTGGTGCACCGAAAGCAAATCAGTTAATCGCTAACATTGCAAACATAAAATTAGCCACCCTTGAAGCTTTTTGGTCTGACGGACCAGAAATTTCTTTCCCTAGTGAAAATGAAATAGTTTGGTGGGAAGTTTGGTTTAGGAAAACGGATAATGACGGTGACAGAATAAACAAAGTCATAACCAATCTTGAGCAATCAGAAGCACAGATTGGCCAACTGCAATTAGATTTTCCAGAGCATTTTGTGCGACTTGTTAGAGCCTCGGCTAACCAATTATCAAATTCTTTAATGCTCCTTGATAATCTTGCCGAGTTACGACATCCGCAGGAATTATCTGATTTTATTACTCACGATGATATTTCGATTGCCGAAAAAGAACTATGGTTACAAGACTTGGTCGAAAGAACAGAAAATCGTTTCGACGAAAACTCTGTTCTTGTTTGTCTATTGGATAGTGGGGTATCTAACCAACATCCTCTGATAAATCCTTTATTGCCTGACGAAAGATTATATACATGGATTGAGGATTGGGGCAAATTTGATAGTATACCTGGGGGCGGTCATGGAACGGGCATGGCCGGTCTAGTATTATATGGAGATTTAACTCAGGCACTGGCTGATAATGGAACTACCCAACTCTATCATGGGCTTGAATCCTTTAAGATTTATCATCCTCAATCCCCTAATGATCCGGAAATGTATGGTGCGATTTACGAATATGCCTGCGCTACTCCAATTGTCGATAATCCAAACCATCCCCGCATTTTTTGTTTATCAGTAACCAACAAAGATTTCGGATTTCGTGGCAGACCTTCATCAAGTTCTACTTCGGTTGACAAAATTGCATTTGGCAGTATTCTCGACCCTAACGAACCACAATTAATTTTAGTGAGTGGCGGTAACGTAAGAATAGAAAGCGCAGAAGATTTTCCAGATAAGAACTTTTATGAGTCAGTTCAAGACCCTGGACAAGCATACAATGCGCTAACAGTAGGGAGCTATACACGAAAAGACCGGATAAATGCGCAGCAATGGCCTGGATGGAATCCTTTAGCAGTTAATGGTGAAATGGCACCTTCCAATTCAACTTCAGGAACTTGGGAAACTCAGTGGCCAAATAAACCGGACATTGTGATGGAGGGGGGGAATTTGGCTCATAGGGAAAATGTAGTTGACCATAAAGACACTCTTCAATTATTAACCACCCATAAGGATCACCGAATAAACATCTTTCAAACTTTCGGAGACACAAGTGCATCTGTTTCCTTAGCTTCAAAAATGGCTGCCGAACTGAAAACAGAATATCCTGATTACTGGCCTGAAACAATTAGAGGGTTAATGGTGCATTCAGCAGAATGGACGGATGCTATGTTACAGAGCCGTAACCTGAATTTGGAAACAGATAGAAGGGCTCTATTACGATCTGTAGGTTATGGTGTTCCCATATTAGAACAGGCAAAGAATAGTGCGAACAACTCCCTTACACTTGTTTCACAGCGTTCTATTCAACCATATAGGTTAGAAAAATCTCAGCCACGATACAATGAATACCATTTGTATGAGCTTCCTTGGCCTGTGGATGTTCTGAGAGACGAAATTGGAGATAGAGATGCAACAATAAAAGTTACCTTATCCTATTACATAGAACCTAATCCAGGTAATCGTCAATATGCTTCAAATTTTCGGTATCACTCTCACGAACTTGATTTCAAACTTATTAAGCCTTTAGAGCAACTTAACGAATTTAAAAGAAGAATATCTGCTGCATCTTCAGGAACAGAAGAACATGATGATGATACAATTAATAGATCTTCCGAGCCATGGACTTTGAAGGAACGAGTCAGAAGCAAAGGATCAATAAAGAAGGACTTTATTACAATATCTGGAGTGGAGATGTCCAGAAGAAATATTTTGGCTGTTTATCCTAAAAATGGTTGGTATAGAACAAGAAAACAACTTGGGAAAATTGAATCAATGGTTCGTTATAGCCTTATTATCACAATTGAAACACCTGAACAAGAAGTTGACCTTTATACACCTGTGTTTAACATAGTTCAGACGGTTGTGCCAATTGGTTTAACTTGATACCCCAAACTAGAGTAAGCTTCCGCTGGTGCTAATTATCAATGGTGATTTATTCCGGAACAGCCAATTCGGTAGCCGCACTACGACTTATAGACAGGTACTTTAAAGACATTGAGTCATGACAAAAAAAAGGAAAGAATTGGATGTGGATTTTATCGGAGGGTTGGAGCCTTTGACGAAAGAAGAGGAAAAACTGATAAGCGACATCATAGAAAATCGTAAGAAAGCGAGATCAGCAAAAGCAAAACGGACTGATGGGAAAAAAGTAAATGCCTAGTAGGTCGGCAGAGTTCTACAAGGCAAGTGTTTTCGGCATCGAAAGGATGCCACTAACGTAAGCGTCCGCCTGTGCTGATCTCCCCGTTGAAAAAGCCTATTCCTCTACCATCAAAAACCACAAAAACTCCTATCTTTAATTAACGCCCGGTTCCACCAAACACCCGCAAGCAATCCTGGCGCTTGTTTTTTCATCTTGATTACCTAAACCTATCCACCTTTATGAAGCAGCTCAGAATTGTTTTCGCCCTTCTTCTTGTTGGCGTTGTTAGCTACCAGTGCACCGACAAATCAAATAAGGCGACCACAGATGGCTTGCCGCCCGAGGTAGTAGTCACTATTGAAAAACGCATTCAGAACGGGCAAATGCCCAGCATGGCCCTGGCGATTATCGACTCGTCGGGTGTTCAGTATTACAATTTTGGTAAAACGACGCTGGATGGTAAACCAGTCGATGAAAACACCATTTACGAAATAGGGTCTATTTCCAAGGTGTTTACGGCTATTCTGCTGGCGCAGCAGGTGCTGGATGCCAAGTTGAAGCTGGAGGACGAAATTAACGACTACCTCCCCGATAGTGTGAAAGTGCCCGTAATGGGCGATGCGCCCATCACCTTTGGCAACCTCACTGACCATACGTCGGGCATCCCAAGAATGCCCACCAATTTTGCCCCGGCCAATCCCAATAATCCCTATGCCGACTACACTGTTCAGCAGATGTACGAGTTCATTTCTACCTATGAGCCAACCAGAACGGTTGGCTCCGAATATGAATACTCCAACCTGGCCCAGGGTCTTTTGGGGCATTTGCTGGCCCGGAACAAGAACACAACTTATGAGGCGCTGATGGTGGCAACCATTGCCGACCCGCTGGGAATGAACGATACAAGGATTGCCTTTACCAAAACGATGAAACAAAGCCTGGCGCTGGGGCATACCGGTCCCTATGTGGTGGAGAATTGGGACATTCCTACGCTGGCGGGTGCAGGAGCCATCAGGAGTTCCACCTCGGACATGGCGAAATTCATTTCCGCCAACCTGGGCTATGTGGATACCCCCTTGCGGGCAGCCATGGATATGTCGCACAAAATGCGGCACAGCAAGGCCGGCAGCATGCAGGTGGGCATGGGCTGGCATATTAAGAATGGCATGGAGGGGGATGTGATCTGGCACAATGGCGGCACAGGAGGTTACAGAACCTTTGCCGGGTTTGTAAAGGAGACAGGCAAAGGGGTGGTGCTGCTGACCAATTCCAGCACAGGTGCCGACGACATTGGCTTCAACCTGCTCGATTCCGGGTCGGAGCTGGCAGAGCAGTATTTTAAGAGTGATGCGGTGGAGGTGCCCGAGTCGGTGCTGGAGCAGTACGTGGGGGTGTACGAGCTACAGCCTGGCTTCATGATCACCATCACGAGAGAAGGCGGGCAGCTCTATGGACAGCCTACCGCCGAGGAGCGCTTTGAGATTTACGCCGAAAATGACACAGTTTTTTTCCAGCCTGAGGTGAGGGCCAAGATATCGTTTCAGGTTGTTGATAATGGAATGGTAGAGAGCTTAACGCTGTTTCAAGGCGGCGGGGGTGGAGTAGCCAGGAAGATTGAGTGAGGTGGCATGGTGGGGCGCCACAGTAGCCTGAATGCCTCCACTACAGCAAGTGTCGATTTGTATTGAATATAAAAGCATCTCTTGCAGATTTGTAGTGGACTTGCTCAACCTGAGCAAGGCCGCCGCAAGCCTGCAACATGTTTGCTCAAGTTGAGCAAAGCTGGCGCAGGGCTGTTTCATGTTTGCTCAAGCTGAGCAAGGCTACTGCAGATGTGCAGGAGGTTAAAAAACAGGAGAAACCTGAAAGCTCAAATCTCCGGCCCGATCATAGCAAGTAGCACCCGTCCGCCTGCGCCAGAAAGCTTTCATCTCAATTGAGGTAGGCCAAGTCACGCTTTCTCCCCATCTTTTATTAATTTCCGATACCCGACAACTGGTAATATACCTGCTGTCGGTTGACCATTATAGCTACCACTTAAAACTACCTGCTCATGACCACCCGAAGAGACTTTGTCAAAAGAAGCCTGTTGACGGCCAGCGGCCTTGCCATGGGGCTCCCATTTTTGAATGCCCATACTCAGTCTGACCTTAAAATCACAAAAATCCGGCACTACCGGGATCCAGATTATACCAAACCGGCCTTTGCCCAAATGCGGGACATTGTGGTGGTGGAAACCAATGGTGGCATCGCAGGCATCGGGGAGGGTGGCTCCAAAGAGATGATTCAGAACGTGGCCGAAATGCTGATTGGTGAAGACCCGTTCCGTATTGAGCACCTCTGGCAGAAAGTAAACCGGGGCTATTTCTATCCCTCGGGTCGTGAGCGGCTCCACGCCATGGGTGCGCTCGACATGGCCCTGTGGGACATCAAAGGCAAAGCGTTGAATGTGCCGGTGTATGAATTGCTTGGCGGTCTCACCCGTGACTATATTCCTTGCTACTCCACCGGCTTTCCCGGCCAGGGGTCGGTAAAGGAAACGGCCAGGGCCTGCATGGAAGCCGGATTTTATGCCTTCCGCACGGATGGCGGTGTGGGATCGAGAGACGTTTTTGATGTACACAAATGGCTGAACAGCTACCGCAGGCATTGTGAGCAAATCCGTGAGGGAGTGGGAGAAGACGGCCAGTGGTGCATCGACCTGCATACCCGGTTCGACACAGCCGAAGCCGTGACTGTGTGCAACATGATTGAGTCGCTCCGGCCACTTTTTGTAGAGGACCTGGTGCGGTCGGAAAACCCTGGCATCTACGAAACCTTACGAACCAAGGTAAATGTGCCGATAGCCGTTGGCGAGCAGTTTGGCGACCGCTGGGACATCAACGAGCTGGTGGAAGACCACCTGATCGATTTCTCGAGGGTAACCCTGCCCAATACCGGGGGCATTACCGAATTCATGAAAATTGCCGCCATTTGTGAAACACACTATGTGGGGCTCATTCCTCACTTTACCGGGCCGATTTCCACGGCAGCCCTTGTGCATACGCTGGGTGCCTCGTCGGGCTTTGTGCTCACTGAGATACTGGGTAATGCCGCAACGAAGACTGACTACCTCAACGACGACTATCTGAACTTCAAAAATGGGAAGCTGTACCCAACGGAGAGGCCTGGCCTTGGTGTGGAGTTCAATCCTGCGGATGTTGAGCTGGTCAACGAGATCACCAAAGGCAGCGACTACAACCACCCGGGCTTCAGGAGAGCTGACGGATCATTCACCAACTGGTAAGAGAAACGTATGAAGAGGATCGCCGCTTTTTTATTGTCGATAGGGCCTGGGCTCTTTTGCATAGGGTACACGGTAGGCACAGGCAGTGTTACCTCCATGGCTAAAGCTGGCAGCCAGTATGGCTCGCAGCTGCTTTGGGTGTTGTCGCTGAGCTGTATTTTTTCATGGGCACTGATGGAGGCGTATGGCAGGTATGCAGTGGTGACTGGCCGAACGGCTGTCAATAGCTTCAAAACAGAGCTGAAGTTTGGCAAGGTGCTGGCGGTAGTGCTTATCGTCGGCATTGTGATTGGCCAGTGGAATTCGCTGTCGGGCATCGTGGGGCTTTCGGCCAACGCCCTTTATGAGATTGCCCGCTTGTGTCTGCCCGGCCTGCCAGCGGAAAGCTACTGGGCCGTATTGTCCATCGCTGTCGTCATCCTTGCCATTCTGTATTTTCTGCTGATAGTGGGCAAATATTCGTTTTTTGAAAAGGTTCTTATCCTTTTTGTGACCATCATGGGCGTGTCATTTCTCATTTCCATGTTCATTGTGCTGCCTCCCCCGGGCGAAATAGTGATGGGCTTTATCCCTTCCATTCCTGAGGGAGAGGGAGGAAGTCTCCTTGTGGCTGCCTTTGTGGGCACCACCATGGCTGCTCCTACCTTTGTGGTGCGGCCGCTGCTGATGCAGGGCAAAGGCTGGGCCAGGGAGGATACCTCTATGCAGTCGAGAGACGCCTTGTCGTCGGCGTTGCTCATGTTTGTCATAAGCGCCGCTATCATGATTACGGCCATGGGTGCTCTTTACTACAAGGGGCTGACAATCAACAAGGTGATTGATATGGTGTACACCCTGGAGCCTGTGGCAGGAAAATTTGCTGTGGCGCTATTTATGACCGGGGCGTTGAGCGCAGGACTTTCGTCGGTGTTTCCTATCCTGATGGTGGCGCCGCTGTTGATTTCTGATTATAAAAACGGCGAGCTTGATTTGAAGTCGAAGCTTTTCAAACGACTCACAGCCGTGGCTTGCGTGGTAGGGCTTTCGGTTCCTATTTTAGGAGCTAATCCCATCGCAGCGCAAATAGCCACCCAGGTGGCCAGTGTGTTTGTGCTGCCCCTGGTCATTGGCGGAATCATTTACATGATCAATAGAAAAGAGGTAATGGGTGAGCACCGGGCAGGCTGGTTGTTAAACACCGGGCTGGTGCTGGCGTTCGTCTTTTCCTGCGTTATTTCAGTGATTGGGTTCAGCGCATTGAAGGATTTCTTTTGAAGCAGGATGCCGTGAACCGGGCTGGCGCAGTGCTAGAGGTTAGAACTAAAAATAACTCAGTGCTAGTCTTTCAAATGCTTCAAAATCATTTCATTTTTCAGCGCTTCCTGAAGCAGGCTCTCCTTTTCGATGGGCATTACACCCAGGTGCTGGCACACGAGGCCGCCGCCCAGGTTGCTAAGTTCTGCCTGCACTTCCAGCGACAAATGCAGTGCCTCGCAAAGTGCGGCAATACTGACCACAGTGTCGCCAGCACCCGATACGTCGGCAATGCGGCGGATATGGGCAGGGTAGTGGATGGACTGCACATGGTCGGTAAGGTAAACACCTCTGTCTGATAGCGTGATGAGCGCTTTTTCAACCGGCATATGAGCATTGAGCTGGTTCACTGCTGACGACAGCTGATCCAGGTCGTGGTGATCGAACTCCAGCTTCAGGCCTTCTTTCAGCTCTCGCAGGTTGGGCTTGAACAGCGAAGCACCGCTGTAGGCCAGAAAGTTTCTTTTCTTTGGATCCACTACTGTGGGGATGCCCAGCTCATTGGCCAGATTGATGGTTTGTGAAATGATGGCCGGGTTAAGTACACCTTTGTCGTAATCCTCAAAAATGATGACGTCGCAACCTGTTGCCAGATTACGAATATGATCCATAAGTGCACGCTGCTCAAGAGCGGTTAGGGCTTTGTCGGTTTCGCTGTCGACCCGGAGCATGTGCTGTGAGCCAGCCAGCACTCTCGTTTTAACTGTTGTGATCCTCTCTCTGCTTTTGATGATGCCCTGGGAAGAAATGTTTCTTGCTTTCAACAGCTCAAAAAATGTTTCGCCGTCCAGCTCGTCGCCAATGATACTGCAAAGAATGGGGGTGGCTCCCAGCGACTGGATGTTGAGCGCCACATTGGCGGCACCGCCGAGTCGGTTTTCTTTCTTATTGACGTTGACAACAGGCACAGGTGCCTCAGGAGAGATCCGGCCAGCGTTGCCATAGATGTACGAGTCGATCATCACATCACCGATGACGAGTACTTTGAGGCTTTCAAAAGCGTTGAAAACTTCCTGAATGGAGGAGAAGGGCATGGACAAATGATTGGGTTAACGGCCCAAATATATAAGTTTAAAAAAGAAATTTTAAAGAAGGGATGTCAGTCTGAGCTTGTCGAAGACGATTTGGTTTCAATAATCTCTTTCGACAAGCTCAAGATGACAATTGTATTCAAAAGATGTTATTTCAGAACAGCCAGCGCCGCTTTAATTCTCTTGATTGCCTCCTGAAGTTCGGCCTCTGACGCAGCATAAGAAAGTCTTACCGCATTTGGGTCGCCAAACGCACTGCCAGTTACCAATGCCACATGGGCTTTGGCCAGAATGTAGATACAGAAATCATCAGCATCTTTTACGGTCATTTCACCGTCGCTCTTGCCAAAATAGTGGCTTACGTCCGGGAAGAAATAAAAGGCTCCATCCGGCATGTTCACTTTCAGGCCTGGAACCTCTTTCAGGAGGTCATATACCATGTCCCGGCGCTTGCGATAGATGGCTGACATTTTCTCAGTTGCCTCGAGCCCCGAAGTCAGCGCAGAAACAGTTGCCCTCTGTGCTATCGTATTAGTGCCGCTCGTTACCTGCCCTTGAATTTTTTCGCAAGCCTGCGCAACCTCCTTGGGTGCATTGATGTATCCAATTCTCCAGCCGGTCATTGCAAAGCCTTTGGCCATCCCGTTGATAGTCACCGTGCGGTCTTTAACTTCAGGGAAAGTGCCGATGCTGATGTGTTTGCCTACGTAGTTGATGTGCTCATAGATTTCGTCAGCCAGGATAAGGATTTGTGGGTGCTTGGCCAGCACTTTCACAAAGCCCTCAAACTCTTCTTTACTGAAAACCGATCCGGTAGGGTTGCAGGGAGAGGAGTAAAGCAATGCTTTTGTTCTGGGCGTAATGGCAGCTGCCAATTGTGCCGGAGTGGGCTTGTAGCCATTTTCGATTGTGCCCGACACCAATACCGACTTGCCGTCGCAAAGCTGAACGATGTCAGAGTAGCTCACCCAGTAGGGAGAGAAAATGATCACTTCATCTCCCGGATCGAGGATGCTCGACATCAGGTTGTAGATCGACTGCTTGGCACCAGTAGACACAACGATATTTTCTGCCTTCGACTCAAGGCCGTTTTCATTTCTGAATTTAGCGGCGATGGCCTCACGGAGATCCTGGTAGCCGGCTACAGGCGAGTAGGCAAAATACTTCTCTTCATCAATGGCTGCTTTTGCCGCCTCCTGGATGTGTTTGGGAGTTTTGAAGTCAGGTTCGCCTAAGCTTAGGCTGATGATGTCAACGCCGGTTGACTTCAGTTCTCTGGCTTTTTTAGCCATCGCCAGCGTGGCCGATTCGGCCAGGGCATTTACTCTTTTAGATAAGAAACTCATGTTGATCGGGTGTAATTGCGGCGCAAATTAAAGATTATGAATCGCTTATGCCAAGCGCCCGGGCTTTTTTAGGACTTTCAAAAATATGCAGCAGATCGATTGAGATTATCGAAATTATTCTTTCGAAAGCAGGCTAATATTTAGCTTCTCGTAATGGGCGGGCTTTATGATGCGGGAAGGTCATAATTTACCCTGGTCAATATGCTTCGTCCAAGGGTGATTTCGTCGGTGTACTCCAGCTCGCCACCGAATGGAATGCCACGGGCAATGGTGGAAACCTTCACTCCTTTATCGCTCACTTTTCGGGTAATGTAAAACGACGTCGTGTCTCCCTCCATGGTGGCGCTCAGTGCCAGAATGATTTCCTGCACTTCGCCACCTTTTCCGGCAATTCTGTCTACCAACGATTGAATATTCAGTTCATCGGGCCCCACGCCGTTCATGGGTGAGATGATGCCACCGAGTACATGGTAAAGTCCGTTGTATTGAGATGTGTTTTCTATGGCCAGCACGTCGTGAATATCTTCTACTACACAAATAAGCGAGCGCTCACGGCGGTGGCTGGTGCAAATGCTGCAAACCTCGGTGTCTGATATGTTATGGCATTCGACACAGTAGCGGATGTTTTTCCTGAGATTGTCAAGTGCCTCTGTAAAGCGGGTTGTCTGATCTTTTTCCTGCTTCAAAAGGTAGAGCACCAGCCGTAATGCTGTCTTTTTGCCAATACCAGGAAATTGAGAAAATTGTTCTACGGCCTCTTCAATGAGTTTAGAAGGAAATTCCATGCAGGCTGTTAAAGAATTTCAGCGTTGATGCCAGCCTCTAAAATAGCTTCTTTCATAGGCTTCAGCTCAGGCAGAGAGCCCTTTTTTACTCCACATTTGCCTTTGTAGTGGATGATCCACGTGCACTGTTCCGCCTGAAGCTTGTCGTGCTTACAAACCTTGATCAGTGTGTTGGTCACATGATCGAATGTGTTATAGTCGTCGTTGTAGACAATTAAGTCCTGTAAATCGGTTGACTCAAGGTCTTCCAATACCTCAACCAAATCTTCTTTTTGCGGTTGATAACTCATAGTCTTTTGTGATTTAAAAGAATTGTGGTTCTTCCAGTCTCAGTTGCCATCTTTGGATGCTTCTGGAAGGCAGTCCATTTTAGTATTCCGTTTATTTTATTCCAGATGAATTACTTTGCCAGAGTGATGTTCTGTTCGTTAATTTGGTTTGAATATCCCGCAAAATTAAGAAAATAAACTGACATCCCGATAGATATGACACCTACTCTTGTTCTCGCCGTCATTGGAAGTTACTTTTTACTGCTCTTCGTTATCTCCTATTTTACCTCCAGAGGCGCTACTTCGTCGACATTTTTTACGGGAAACAGAGAATCTCCCTGGTATTTGGTGGCCTTTGGGATGATCGGAGCTTCATTGAGTGGTGTTACGTTCATCAGTGTTCCTGGCGAGGTGGGTAATAGCGGTTTCAGCTATTTTCAGGTAGTGTTGGGATATTTGCCTGGGTACCTGATCATTGCCACAGTGTTGATGCCTCTTTATTACAAACTCAATTTGGTCACGATTTATACCTATCTCGAACAGCGGTTCGGTGTGGCTTCTTACAAAACAGGTTCTTTTTTCTTTCTCCTCAGCAGGGTGGTTGGGTCGTCTTTCAGGCTGTTTCTGGTGGCTGGTGTATTGCAGTTGGCAATTTTTGATTCTTTTGGTATCCCCTTTTGGGCTTGCGTGCTCATTACCATCGGGCTGATATGGTTGTATACTTTTAAAGGAGGTATAAAAACCGTTGTGTGGACCGATACTCTGCAGACCGGCTTTATGATCCTGGCCGTAGTTGTTAGTATATACCTCATCAGTACCGAATTGAATATTGGAATTGCAGACATAGGATCTACGGTTGTGAAAAGCGAGTACTTCCGGGTGTTTGAATGGGATTGGCAGAGTGGCAGAAACTTTTTCAAACAGTTTTTTGCAGGAGCCTTCATTGCCATAGTGATGACAGGTCTGGACCAGGACATGATGCAAAAGAACCTCACCTGCCGCAATATTGGCGATGCCCAGAAAAATATGTTTTGGTTTTGCGTGGTGCTGGTCATCGTTAATTTTTTGTTTTTGAGCCTGGGGGCGCTGTTGTTTATGTATGCGGAAGCCACAGGCATTCCTATTCCTGACCGTACCGACAATCTGTACCCGATGCTAGCGCTTGGTCATTTCAATACTTTTGCAGGAGTGCTTTTTCTCCTGGGCATTGTAGCTGCTGCGTACAGTAGCGCTGATTCAGCTTTAACCGCCATGACAACCTCTTTCTGTGTCGACTTTTTGGGTTTTGAAAAAAAAGAGGTAAAAAACAACGACAAGGTAAGGATGCTCGTTCACCTGGGCTTTTCCTTTCTGCTCTTTTTCGTCATCCTTATTTTCAACGCCATCAACGATTCGAGCGTAATTAATTCTGTGTTTACAGCGGCTGGCTATACATATGGGCCCCTGCTCGGGCTCTTCTCCTTTGGGCTTTTCACTAAACGCCCGTTAACAGACAAGTATGTGCCGGTAGTTTGCGTGCTGTCGCCATTGTTGTCGTACCTCATCAACATTAGCTCCGAAAGCCTTCTGTGGGGATATAAGTTCGGATTTGAAATTTTGCTTTTGAATGGGCTGCTTACATTCCTTGGGCTGTGGGCTATAAGCAGCAAGAGAGAAATAGGCGTTCCAGTGTGAGTTTCCCCACACTGGTACTAACACAGCTAATTGAATTCCAATGTCATTTGACCTTTTTCCTTTGAGGCGGTTGGTGCTTCAATAAAAGGAGGCCGATGCCTGGAAACTTTTTGAAAGGGCGCTTTAGAAAGCACTTTATTTTTTCCTCTACCGATATACTTTACGAGTAAAGCGCTTTCGGCTCTGAAGCCCTGGTGATAACGATGCTGAACAAACGCATTGTATAAAGAGCCATAGATTTTGCTGTCGAAATCGGCACCAATTGTCAAATGTGGATGATCGGTAAACGTCATATTACTGATGTCGATGCCCATGTCTTTTGTGATAGAAAGAAAGGCATCATGAAAAAGTCTATTTCTCTCCTTCAGCGTTCTGGCATTCTCCACTTTTATGAAGAGAGTGCGGCTTTGTGGAAAGTGAGAAAAGCCATTAAGCGACACATCGAAAGTATCGAGATAAGCTGCCGCCTTTCTCAGTGCCTTGATCAATTGCTGCTCGTCGGCCACTTCAGCCTCAAAGGAAAAAAGTGAAATGAACGCCTCTGAGGTCATGAACTTGAACTTCCCGGCTCTCTGCTGTATATACAGCTTGCACTGGTGTACATAAGAAGCCACTGGCTGTGACGCAGGAAGCTGAACTTTGTAGAACATTTTCATAGCGGTAGTATTTGCTATCAAATTTAGTAATACTAAAACATTATGCAAAAAATGTTGGAATAAATTACTACAAAAGTTAGTATTCAGCTAAGGCTGCTCAAAAGCCGCATCAGGTGGCAAGAAAGGAAGGAGTGATGGTTTTGAATTTCAGGAGTTGGTACCTGGAGCTCATTTGCTATTTATCTTTTGACACTTGGTGCTTAGAGAAAGTGGACGTATAGATACGAAGGGAGGCGTTGGTGTTTTGAAATTCAGCAATTAGCACTTGGAGCTTACTTGCTATTTGTCTTTTGCCATTTGGTGCTTCCCCGTTTACTCTAGTTCTTTCATCGGATCCCAGAATAACTTGTCAAACGCCACGATCTTGTCATTGTTCACCTCAATGCCTTCTGCCTTCAATAGATCTTCCATTCTGGAGCCTCCAAAGTGGTGTTTGCCGGAAAGTACTCCCACCCGGTTCACCACCCGGTGTGCTGGCACGTCGTCGGGCATGCCAGCGCTGTTCACCGCCCAGCCAACCATGCGGGAACTGCCCTTGGTGCCAAGATAGTTAGCAATAGCACCGTAGCTTGTTACCCGACCTTTGGGGATCAGTCGAGCCACTTCGTACACATCCTGGAAAAACGACGTCTTGTCTGCTGGCATAGGAGGCTCAAATATTACATCTTGCAATATCTTATTTTGACCAGGCAAAACAGAAAATGTTATGCAGAAAATTGTGCTGATTACAGGAGCCGGGGGAAATCTTGGCGAGGCAGTTGTGAACGAGTTTTCAAGCTTGGGCTACAAGGTGGTGGGTACGGCCGTGCCCGGTCATTTGCCAAAGGGATCAACTAAAGCTGAGTTTGTCGAGGCTGATTTGACCAACGAGAAAGCGGCTTCAGCCACCATAGACAAGGTAGTTGCCAAACATGGACGCCTCGATGCGGTGATTATGTTGGTCGGTGGCTTTGCCATGGGAAATATTGAAAATACTGATGGTACTGATCTCGACAAAATGCTCCACCTGAACTTTTATACAGCCTATTTCACAGCCAGGCCAGCGTTTCAAGCAATGGCAAAAACAGGCGGAGGTAGATTGGTGTTTGTAGGTGCCCGGCCGGCCATTCAAGCTGCGGCTGGAAAAGACACGCTGCCCTATGCACTTTCGAAGTCCTTGTTGTTTAACCTGTCCGACATCCTCAACGAATCAGGCAAGGGTAAACACATCACTTCAAGCGTCGTGGTGCCCAGCATCATCGACACGCCTCCTAACAGAAAGAATATGCCCGATGCCGACTTCAGCAAATGGGTAAAACCAGAAAAGATTGCCAAGACCATTGGCTTCATTTGCTCTGAGGAAGGCGACGCCTTGCGGCAGGGTGTTTATAAAATTTATGGCGATAGCTAATTGAACGTTGCAGATGAAACCTGTTGGCCGAATTTGGGGTTGGCATAAGGTTAGGTTTTAAATATTACTGATGTTAGACGTATTTGTGATAGGTGCGGGCCCCATTGGGCTGGCTTGCGGAATTGAAGCTCAGAAAAGAGGCTTGAGTTATGTGATTGTGGATAAGGGCTGCCTGGTCAACTCTATTTATAACTACCCGGCCAATATGACTTTTTTTTCGACTTCGGATAAATTGGAAATAGGGGGGGTGCCTTTTATTTCTCACAACCCTAAACCTACCCGACCGGAGGCCCTGGAATATTACCGCCGGGTGACCAGCTCCTGGAAATTGAATGTGCGACTGTATGAGCCTGTCAATAGTGTGGAGAAGAAGGGTGATTTTTTTGTTATCACCACCTCCAAAGCCACCTTTGAAGCCCGCAATGTGATCCTGGCTACCGGCTTTTACGACTTGCCCTATTTGCTGAATGTGCCCGGCGAAGACTTGCCCAAAGTAAGGCATTATTACAAAGAAGCGCATCCCTATTTTGGGATGAAGGTGCTGGTGATTGGGGCGGCCAACTCAGGGGTTGATGTGGCACTGGAAACCTACCGAAAAGGAGCGAAGGAAGTGACGATGGTAATCCGGGATGATGTGATCGGCGAAAGGGTAAAATACTGGGTGAAGCCGGACATTGAAAACCGGATCAAAGAAGGGTCGATTAAGGCCTATTTTAAATCACAAGTGACTGCCATTAGAGAAACGGAAGTAGACATCGTGACGCCGGAGGGCATGAAGACCCTCGAAAACGACTTTGTGCTGGCCATGACGGGCTACCAGCCTAGTTTCAGCTTTCTGAAAAGTATGAACATCGAAATTGGTACCGACGATTTTCTAACTCCCGTGCACAACCCCGAGACCATGGAAACCAACGTGCCAGGCATTTATTTGGCAGGCGTCATCTGTGGAGGCCTGAAAACCAACAAATGGTTTATTGAAAACTCCAGGGTACATGCGGAGGTGATTATAGAGGGAATTGCGAAGAAGGAGGTGGTTTGAAGTTTGAGGTCTCCAATGGGTTTGAATCCTTGGAGGGTTAATAAAATATTTTGCTAAGCTGGTTGCTTTCTTTTTAAATTCATCTTTCAATTTTTTCAACACGAATCCATGGAAAACCTCGAAGCGCTCAAATACCCGATAGGTGATTTTATCCCACCAAAAGATACATCGCTGGCGATGCGTAGCCATTGGATAGAAGACATTGCCCATTTGCCCTCGCAATTGAGGACGGCAGTCGTGGGCCTTTCTGAGGAACAGTTGGAAACTCCCTACCGCCCCGGCGGTTGGACGGTGCGGCAGGTAGTGCACCACATCCCTGATAGCCATATGAATTCGTATATGCGCTTCAGATTGGCGCTCACAGAGGACAACCCGACCATTAGGCCTTACGAAGAGCAGCTATGGGCTGAGCTACCCGATGCAGTGCATGGAGAAATAGATCTTTCTCTCGATTTGCTTGAAATGCTCCACAAGC
Organism: uncultured Imperialibacter sp.; assembly: GCF_963974565.1. Classification (NCBI taxonomy): domain Bacteria; kingdom Pseudomonadati; phylum Bacteroidota; class Cytophagia; order Cytophagales; family Flammeovirgaceae; genus Imperialibacter; species uncultured Imperialibacter sp. The sequence continues at coordinate 256,953 of NZ_CAXBCJ010000003.1, forward strand.
GATGGGTGGTGCTATTAAAGGCGATGTCTGAAGAAGACTACCAAAGAACTTTTGTGCACCCTGCGTCCGGAAAGACCTCGAGGCTGGCCACTGTGTTAGCTATGTATTCCTGGCATGGCAGGCACCACCTGGCGCACATTACGGAGCTAAAGAAAAGGATGGGGTGGTAGCATAGCAGCTTTCCGGATCACAGTCCGAGCGTATCAAATCTCGAGTTGATCAACTCTTGAAAATTCACCTTCATGTCTTCAGGCAAAAAACTGATGTCAATGAAATCCTCCCATCTGGCTAGCGAGTTGGAAAATCTCCTGTAAATATTGTCCATGGCTTTTTGTTCGATTCCCGCAGATAACATGGCAGTGTCGAAATCAGTTTTTTTCAGTTTTTTCTTTTTTCCGTTTAAAGTGAGCGCAAGCTCTTCATCATCTTCTGGCAATACCAGGGCCGATGCTACAAGATCATAGGCGGGGCAAAGATTATAATTCACTCTGTCGGCTTTTAACAATGAAAAATTCTTGAGATGCATATCATTATTGCCTGTCAGAAAGCAGAAGATAACCTGCTCGTAAAAATTGATGACGTCAAGGCCGGGATTTGCCGAGTATCTGAGGAGGGTTTTTGCTATCTGTTCATAAGACCCCTTGTATTTGTGCTCGGTTAGCCTTTCGGTCAGTTGACACATGTCTTCCATATGCAGTTTCCTGGCAGCGACACTTTTTCCTGATACCTTTTTTCGATCTATTCGTTTGGTGATGTAGGCTAACTGCCCTGATTTGAGACTTATTAGCGAGTGCTCCACGGTGTTTATTCCACATAGCGTTGCCAAATGCATCGTTAGGTCTTCGTTCTCCGGCAGGTGTTTAAATGCTTCTGTCTGTGGCTTCAAAATGTACTCACCCCATAGACCGACTATGGTAAACCTTTCAGGAACCTGACTGTTTTTTACGTTTTCAATACTGAGAGATAGCTTCGGCTGGACGCCAGTGACTGCTTTGTGGCTTTTGATAACCTGCTCAGCAAGTTTTAAGATATCGTTCTCTGTGAACGGCAGTTCGGGAGGGGAGGTCTTCCCAAAAAATTTCTTACTGCAAGATGGATGGAAACCAGCTTTCCCTGCTTGAGACGCCAGGTCTTCCCCACTGAGAGGTTGATAGCAATAGAGGCATGATTTCCTATTCATTTGCCTCAGCTTCTACTGGTTCAACAGAAACGGCCCCGATGCAATCTCTACAGGTGGCCAATAGTAAGCTCATTCTGTCTCGGACATTGATCTTCCAGCTCTTCTCGGCTATTTCCAGCAGCCAACCTTCAGGGATCAAGCCATCAAAAAAAGGAAACAGCACTGCGCTGTGATAAGCTTTGTCTATGAGCGGCATGGTCAGACTTATAGGCTCTCCTCCTTCACTCACGTACTCCTTTTGGTAAGTAAAATGGTAGCCTTCATTGTCCTCAGTAAGTACACCAGCCCATTTGTCGTGCATATATATCTTAGCTTTTTTCATTGAGTAGCGTACTTCTGTTGATTGCCTTTGGCCCGAGTTCATACCCGAAGAGTTTCAACACCTGATTGACTTTGCTCATTTGTAAAGTTTGTTTTCCTTGCTCCATCTCACGCACAAACCTCAGCCCCACGCCAGCCTTTACTGACAACTCCTCCTGGGTCAGCCCGAGCGACTTTCTTTTCTCTTTAACGAATTGGCTTAAGTCCATACCTTAGAATTATACCTTTACGGGTATAAAAATAGTCAATAATCTTTAGATTATACCTGTAAGGGTATAAAATGATCGAATAATTATTAAATTATACCCTTTAGGGTATAATTTCTATCAGAAAGTGATAAATATACCCAATTGGGTATAAAATAGCGGCGATTGCTCTGCTCATCAGTACTCTTTTAACCCAACTGTCAATTCTGTTGAGTATCTTTCTCACACATTACTTCGTTAAGCAGCATCCTATGAAAAAGCTTTCTCTCCTATTTGTCCTGTCCCTCCCCACGCTGCTCCTGGCGCAGCAGCCCAAGCAGTTTCTTCTCTTCGACACAGAATTCACTTACAGCAAACAGAACGCAGACAATTCCACACCCAGCAAGTCGCACTATTACGTAAAAGGCGATATGCTCAATACCCGGCGGCCTACCGATTGGACTTCGCCTGTTGACTACCGCAACGGAACGGTGCACATTCGACTGGAAGTGATGGAAAAGCCTGCCGGAGGCTACCCCACGCAGTGGACGCTGTGTTACATTCCCAACAAAGGCCAGGGCAACGGCTACGGCTGTACTAATACAGACCTTTACACGGAAGAGGGGATTTTTGAGAAGGACGTTTCTATGACTGAATTCTGGGAGAATGGGTCGATCATCTGGAGTGAGGGCATCAAGCAGATGGATCTCGTGATCAAAGACGACAGCGGAGGACAAGGCCACGCCCACAGGCGAGCCGACCCGGAGCACTTTTTCCCAACCAAAGTACGGATTACCATGGTGCAAGTAGCAGCAGGGGAAACGTATGACCCGTCGATCATACCGGTTCGCTAGCGCAGATTGAGAGGCACAAACTCACTCGACACAATTTCCCCGTCCTTTACCTTGTACACCGTAAATCCTGAACGCACTGTAAAACCGGCTTCATGCTCAAACTCACCTGGTCGGGTAATGGCTGAAGTTTGCACAAATCTGGTTTGATCACCAGTCATTGCCCCTTCCATGGCGGCATGGTAATGGCCGGACAAGGCCAGTGGATACGGTCTCTGGCCAATTCTTTTTCTTACCTCATTATAGTTATAAACGATATGCCGATGCTCAAGCTTTCCATTTTGCATCAACAAACTAGGCCCATAGAAGACGTCATTGTCATAGTCCTGGAAAGAAAAGCCTGGTGAGACAAAGGGAATGTGGTTGAACGTAACGATGGGCATATTCGGAGCCACATAATTCAGGTCATTTTCCAGCCAGGCTAATTGAAGCGAGTCAACTCCTCCGAAGTAGTACAGGTTTTGATAGTCCACCCCATCGATGGAAATAAAGTGTATACCCCCATAATTGAAAGAATAATAGTCAGGCCCAAGGAAGTGTCGGAACATCTTTTTGCCGTACAACGGGTGTTCGCTGCTCACCAAAGATTTGTCTCTTTCGATGCCAAAAAGCTCGTGATTACCCACGCCGCTATATACCGGCATGCTGAATTTACTTATTTCCGCCAAGTACATTTTGTAGTAGTTGCTGGCGGTAGCTTCGTTGACCCGGAGGGCATCCCTGATGAGGTCGCCAGAGACGATGACAAAAGCTGGCCCAATGGAATCCACCATTTGCCGGAGTCTGGCTATCCTGAGCAGGTTCAGTGAGTCCACGTGCGTATCGGAGGCATGGATAAAGGTGAATTCCTTCTGGTCTTTGCTTTTTGCCAATGCAAACGTGACAGTGGCAGCCTTTGGGTAGTAGTACTTGCCGGTATAGCCTGTGGGTTGTGTGATGAAAACATAAGGAAAATCGGTGGTAGACGTCAGTGTGAATTCGCCTTTTTCGTCAGTAACGGTGGTAATCGCCTGGTCGGACACGGTAACGTTGGGGAGCCCGGCTTCTTTGACATCTTTTCTGCCATTGCCGTTGACATCGTGAAACACAACTCCATTTATTTCAGTGTCCTGTGCAAAGAGAGGCAAGGCGGCAATTGTGAAAATTAACGTAAATAAGGTTTTCATTACATGCGGTTATAAAGGCAGCTGGCACGGTGAAAGAACTGGTCTGCCATTGGCAAAGAAAGTGCACACGCAACCTGCCGATAAATTACAAATTTTCGGTTTCAAACAAGGCATCAGCCCTTCCTCCCTTTTCCGTTTTGCGCCAGAACCTCTAAGCCAATGCGTGATTTATGCAACTCATATAGACAGATGTGTAACTCGCAGCGGCTTCATGGAGTCTACTTTTGATAAAAATATTCCTTCTCTCAAAAGGTGGGCCTTATCCGATCTGAATACTTCGGGGTGACTCCCTGCCACATCAATCATTAAGTAGCTAAGTATGAAAAATTCAAGTAAGAGTTTGATCTTCTTTTTAAGCGTGGCTTTGGTCTTTTCAGGCTGTGCTGCCAATAAAACTAAGAAAGGGGCAGCTGTTGGCGTAGTTGGTGGAGGCGCCATGGGAGCCGTTATTGGCAGGGCTTCTGGAAACACAGCCTTGGGTGCTATTATCGGAGCCGCCGTTGGGGGCACTGCCGGCGCTTTGATTGGCAACAAAATGGACAAGCAGGCCGCTGAACTGGAAAAAACCGTTCCCGATGCAAAAGTGGAAAGAGTAGGAGAGGGCATCGTGGTCGAATTTAGTAGCGACGTGCTCTTCGGGTTTGATAAATCTGACCTTTCGTCAGAATCAAAGACTTCGCTGGATAAGCTGGTGAAAGTGCTCAACGCTTATCCCGACACGGACATTGAAGTGCAGGGGCATACTGACAGCAAAGGATCTGAGTCTTATAATCAGGGTTTGTCGGAACGGAGGGCAAGTACTTCATCAAACTACATTAGGAGCCAGGGAATCGCCTACAACAGGGTGCGCATCAAAGGGTTTGGTGAATCGGTGCCGAAATACAACAACGGTACGTCTAGCGGACAGGCCCAAAACCGTAGGGTGGAATTCCTGATCACTGCCAACGAAAAAATGAAGGCAGAAGCTGCCAAAGAAGCCTCTAACTAATTCAAACAATCTAAGAAAACTAAAATGAAAGCAAGACAATTATACATCTTCCTTGCCCTGGTCTTTGCTGCGTCAGCGGCCATGGCTCAAAGCACTGCATCAGAAAATGACGGTGTGGCCATTCTGGGTGGGGTTAATTTACAGAACTTTAATGGAAAAGATTTTAACGGAGACAAACTTGAGAATGACCTACTGGCTGGTTTTCATGCTGGCCTTAATATCCAAATACCCATTGCTCCTGAGTTTTACTTTCAGCCAGGGCTGATGTTCAGCACCAAGGGAGCCAAAAATACAACAGGACAAGTGACGAGTACTTACAGACTCTCGTATTTGGAACTGCCTTTGAATCTGGTGTACAAAAGCCAGGTGGGTAATGGCTATATTATGCTGGGCTTTGGGCCTTACGTGGGGTATGCTGTTAGTGGCAAGGCTACCTATGTGTCTGGTTCTGTAGAAGTCAACAATGACATTGAATTCACCAATGAAGTGAATGACGGCGATGCATTGCTAACCCCCTATTTTAAGCCACTCGATTTTGGGGGAAATATTCTGTTTGGCTATGAGATGGCTGGTGGTTTGTTTTTTCAGCTCAACTCGCAACTTGGTATGGTGAAAATCAACCCCGACGATAATAGAATCGCCAACGACAAAACCAACGTCAAAAACACAGGCTTTGGCCTTTCAGCCGGCTATAGATTTTAGTAGAAGACTTCCCAGGAGGAATGCAAGAAACCCCTTTGGTCTATGATAGGACCAGAGGGGTATTTTTTTGTTCAGCGCATAATGAGCATCCAGTCTTTCCACACCAGCTATCACAAAGGAATCTTATGCACCTCGAATGGCCATCCTGATTCCTTCTTTGTGCTACGGCCGGCAAGGGCTGTCGGCACCACCGATCCGGGCTACTCACTCTTCAAAAACTCATCTATCACTGACAACGTCAACTCGGTCGTTTTGCTTCCCTGATAAGATCCTTCCACCTGCCCCATATACGAGCCATGATTGCCGGGTAGTATCATTAACCTGGCATTGGGAATCAGCGCTGCCATAAGGGAGGCATGACTGTTCTGCACCACATCCTGATCGCCATTGATAATGAGCGATGGTGCCTGAATAGATTGCAGCAAAGCCACATCCCAATCCTGAAACCCGAGCATCCGATTTTTATCATGATTGAACATGGCAAGGAGTTTAGTAGAGTCAGGATTGATTGCCCAAAACGCTTCTTTCAGGTCGGTCGGCATATTATCGAGGCTGGCATGCTCCATGCCATCAAAAAACCCTGGAAACATGCCTTCTCTTTTGAAAAAAGCTGAAGCGATGATCAGTTTTTTTACTATTTCAGGGTGGCGGATGCCAATTTGCATCGTGGTATTTCCTCCATTGCTGAAGCCGAAAAAGGAAGCTTTGGCAATACCCAGATTTTGCAGAAGTGTAACCACGTCGTCCGCATCCTGCTCAAATGTTTCCGGGGCATCCCGGTCGCTGGTGTGGCCGTGGGCCTGTAGCTCAACGGCAATGAGCTTTTGGTTTTTCGCCAGCTCGGGGATAATATTGCCAAACGTGGTTTGTATAGTAGAACCGCCTCCGTGGATAAGTACGAGCGGCTCTCCCTCACCATGTATTTCGTAGTACATCTTCAATCCGTTGACGTCCGAATAACCGCTTTTGAAGTAAGCAGGCTTTTCAGTTGATTTTGCTGATTCCATCGGCTCATTATTTTTTGTACTGCATGAAGCCAGCAGGGCAACTGCCACACCAAGGCTCAGTATTATTGGTTGAGACAAATTCTTCATAGTTGTCATTTTTTGGCGACAAACTTTGTCAGGTATTGGGCAAGTTTTTCGATGTTCTGTTTCAAGCCTTCGTCGGCACCGTACTTTTTCACTACTTCTATGAATTGCTCCCTGCTTTCGAACAGCATGTGCCAGTGCATCAGTGTTTTTTTGCCCTGACTTTCAAACTCAACCGTCGTTAAAAACGATGGAGAAGAGACATGCTTATACACAATTTTTTTATGCCTGATCACTTCTTTGAAAATGCTTTCGTTCGGGTAGTCGGTGCCGTCTGGCCCATGCATCACCAGCGACCATTGTCCGCCGGGGTGCACGTCCATTTGACTGATGTCGGTTGTGAAGCCATTCGGCCCCCACCAGTTTTTCAGGTGATTGGGGTCAGTCCACACTTCCCACACCAGCTCAATGGGGGCATTGAACAGTCTGGAGATCCGTAGCTCTCTGTCTGAAGTATCTAAATGATCTTTTGCCATGGTGTTATTTTTTAAGAAAGTCGGTCAATTTGGAAAAAGTCGCACCAAAGCCCCGCTGCATATCTTCGGCGATGGAATTAAAACCGTTAATTTCCTCTTGTGTAGCATCGAACGGTTCTCCTGTTAGTTCGATACTTGTTTTGCCGCCTGTTTCGGTAAACCGAAGGCTGTAAAAAATTTCTACTGGCAGCTTTACATCGAAAGGAGCCGGAATAGGATTGCCCTTTTCATCGGCAAATGCATTGGTAAATGCCAGCAGGTCGTATGGCTCAATGGTTTTGAACAGAAATCTGGCATAGTTTACATGGTCGCCAAACTTCATACTGAAATGGAACACGCCACCTGGCCTGAAATCGAGGCTAATGGCGCTGTTCTTCGTTTCTACAGGCCCCCACGATTCGTTCAGGGCTTCGGCTGTGCTGAAGGCGTTGAAAACCATCTCCTTTGGAGCATTGAATTCGTAAGACAGCCTAAGCTTGTCTTTGTTTGAAATTGTTGGTGCATTCATTTGTCAATCTTTTTTTCTGATTGAATTTTGGTCAGGTATTTATCCAGAGAATCGAATTTGCTCATCCAAAACTGCTTGTATTGCTCTATCCACGCCGACACTTCCCCAAGCCCTTCCAATTTGGCCTCGCAGTAGCGCTCCCTCCCTTGCTGACGGATGGAAATGAGCCCGCACTCCTGCAAAATCTTTACATGGAGTGACACGGCCTGCCGACTTACATCAAATTTCTCCGCCAGGGCATTCACATTGAGCGACTGGTGAGCCACCATGCCAATGATTTCACGCCGGGTGGGGTCTGCTATTGCCTGAAATACGTCTCGTCTGGCCTCCATAATATGCAAGTGTTTGCTTGCAAATATATTCGCAAGCATTTACTTGCGCAAGTCTCTTTTGAAAATTGTTATTGATTAATAAAAATCATGGATCTGAATGGATGTTGTAACAACGGTTCTCTCCACTCCAGCCATCCCGTAGGGATCTTCTACTTCAAGAAAGTCGCTCCCTAAAGCCCTGCATGTGTTGCCACCAGCTAAGGCTGTGTGCACCACGGGCACCACGGCCTATTTCTCCGGTGCATCGTGCGCCATCTGCAAACCAATGGAAGTCCTTGGCTTGAAGCCCGTCCACACCTCTGCACTTGACTCAACAGGCACATCCATGTACTTCTTATACTCCGCCATCCCCTTCAAATGCATACCCAGAAAGGCAGTCACGAAGTGCTGGTTGATATTATTGATCCGGCGCATGTCCCAAACGGAGTCGGCGTAGCGCAGGTACTCGTTGATATTCAATCCTGGCTGCATGGCCTCCACGGGCGGTGGGTTGGGCGCCACATTGTGCCGTGCGTCTATGTATGTGAGCATATATCTGTCGGAATTGACAGCGCCTTCATAAATAGCTTTGATGCCTTTTTCATACCCAGACACATCGTCCATGCTGCCAGCCACAAAAAGCGATGGAATCCTGATGCCTGCCAGCCCTTCGGCATCCCACAGTCCTCGTTCCATGCCCCAGGGTGCAAAAGCGACAATCACTTTGATCCTTGGGTCGATCGACGCTTCAAAAGCCGCATTGCCTCTCATGCGAACAGCCAAAGCCTTGCTGCCTCCCGTCATACCTCCAAATAGTCCGACTGCCTGAGGACTGTAGCCGCCTCCAGCCACATTCACGGCGCCATAGCCACCCATAGAGTAGCCGACGAGCGCTGTGTTGCCGGTATTCACCAGCCCTGCCAGAAACGAACCTTTGTCTTTGCTAAGCCTGGCGATTTCGTTCAGCACAAAAAGATCATCCAATGAACGGTTGAGCAGGGTACTGGGGAAGCCATCGGCATCTCTGAAGGTTGATTCCATGTGATCGATAGACACCACCACATACCCTTTGGACGCCAGGTTTTCTGTGAGGTAGGTCATCAGGTAGCGGGAACCAGTGTAGCCATGTGATACAATGATCAGCGGGTAAGGGCCGTCTTTCAACAGCGGTGCTGCTTTGCGGGTAGCTCTTCCAGAAAAGGTAAAAGGAATGATCGGTCGCTCAGGATTACCGTTTTGGCCCATCACTTCATCATAGGTGATGAGCCCTGCCGGTGCAGTGGTTGGGTACCAGACCTCCAGCGTCAGCTTTCGGTCGTAGCGGGCCATACTGTCTTTGGCATAGCTCAGCACATCCACCTGGTTTTTGTTCACCACCTCTATGGTTTGCACGCCCACCGCATAGCTGCCTCTCACGGACAGCTCGGGTGCATCGGGCAGGGCATCGCCGTAAACGAAGGTTTTCTGAGCGCTTTGGCTAAAAGCTGGCTGGCAAATGCTGGAAACAACAAGAAGCAGCAAGAGAAAGAGGGGAGGGCGGCGTGTCATAAGTAGTTGAAGTAAGTAGGGTTTCAATATAGGGAAAACACGGGACTTGGAGGAAGGTTTTGGCGGAGTAGGTGGCCAACGGCTTTGCAGGTTTTCTAGGCTACTGTTGGGCTAACTAATTGCTGCCGTCGCAAAAGCGAAAAAATTCATGTAGCAGAGATTCTAGCTCAAAACTTGGGTTACTCCTTTTGATTACCTTGTATTGTCCATTCTCCCTCCACTCAAGGATCCAATCGGGAGCGCAAAAATGTGAACGGTTATACATCTCCATATTTTCGGAAATGAAGGGGTCTAATTCTCCGATTTTAAGATAAGTCATGAGGTCAAGATTTCTTCGAAATAGCGAACTGTCTAGTACAAATTCACTCATCTGAAATCTAAATTTCAGAGAATCTGTGATCGCCGACTTCTTAAAAATGTCACTCTTGTAAGTTGGCCATACTTCTTCTCCCATTTTTTTGATTTCCCTTCGTAATTTTGAGATTTCCCGGCTAGTTAGTTTTTTCTGATTGAAGTATGATAGTTTATATGAATTGTCAGCTTCGGTTTTACACACCGCCCGATACCCATTTGGAGAATTCTCGATTCTAACTATTCTGCTAACGTCGTGGCACGGAAAATAACAAACTCGAAGCATTACGGACTCTGCCTCCTCAATTACTGGCTCTTCAAAAAGCAAAAGCCTGATTCTATTTCGCTCTAAGTCTGACCAGAACACGAATTTTTCATCCGTCCTTTCAGTAGTGTCAATTTTTCCTTCAGATATGAGGCGTTTCAGGATTGGGGTGAAATAGTGTACTGTATCAGTTACAGCATCTGAATACATAAACCTAACTGGCTGGCCCCTAACTTGAAACAAAATCATCAAACCCAAAGCAATCAAAAAGCTATTCTTCATTCGCCAGAATTGGTAATAGAAATTGAATATAAGAACTGTCTTGTTCTTCTAATACAATTTGAGTCATTCATGATATTACTAGGGTGTTAAAGTTTGAGCATTGACATTGAGCAATCGCTCAATTCTCCTTGTTTGTTCATTTTCTTGTTGCTTTGGCGGCTCAAGGGACTTCCAGATCGGTGATGTGCATCCTGTAAACCTCCTGCTATTTTCGTACCTTTTACCCTCCACTTTCCAAATGTGTTATGAACAGACTACTGACCTTAATTGCCCTAATCCTTTTCGTTTTCCAACCTGCACTGGCCCAAAATTACGACGAATCCAAAGCAGGCACCTACACCTACACCTTACCGCCGCTGCTGGTAGACAGCAATGGCAAAACGATCAAGAACAAGAGCCAGTGGGAAACCTCAAGACGGTCGGAAATACTACAGCTATTCGAAGACAATGTATACGGCACGATGCCGAAAACATTCGATAGTGTCTCGTTTAAGGTCCTCAATGACCAGCCCGGGGTGATGCAGGGAGCGGCTCACCTGAAGGAAACCGATGTGACTATTTACAACAACGGGCAGCAGGCCACCATCCATGTGGTGCTTTTCACGCCACAGCAGGCGAAAAAAGCTGTGCCCACTTTTCTGCTGATCAATAACCGAAGCCCGAAAAATACCCTGGCTTCACGAGATACCATCATGGGCTTCTGGCCTGCCGAGCAGGTAATTGCGGCGGGCTATGGCATTGCAGCCTTCCATGTCAGCGATGCAGCACCGGATGACAAAAACACTTATCAGAATGGTTTGCTGCGGCTTTTCCCGAATGAGTTAGCCAGAGACAATGGCATGAAAGCCATCGGGGCCTGGGCCTTTGCGGCCAGCCGGGTGTTGGATTATTTCGAAAAAGAGGAGACCGTCGACCACAAGAACGTTATTGTAGTCGGCCACTCCCGTGGGGGAAAAGCTTCTTTGTGGGCAGCAGCGCAAGACCAGCGCTTTGCCATGTGTGTCACCAACTGCTCGGGCAATACCGGAGCGGCTTTATCAAAACGGAATTTTGGGGAAACGGTGGAGGTTATCAATACCGCTTTTCCGCATTGGTTCAATACCAATTACAAAAAATACAACGGTAACGAAGCGGCACTCCCTGTCGATCAGCACATGCTGATTGCCCTGGCAGCGCCTCGTCCTGTCTATGCCACCAATGCTACGGAAGACCTCTGGGCCGACCCCACCGGCACCTACCTGGCCATGAAAAACGCCGAGCCGGTGTTCAACCTTTACAATCGGCAGTCGCACCTGCCCGCCACACCCCCAAAGCCTGATAGCCCGATCATTGCCTGGCCGTTGTCGTATCACAACCGCACCGGTATTCATGACCTTACTTTTTACGATTGGGCGCAGTTTATCATTTTTGCGGATAAGTACTTGAAGTGATGCAGGATGATATCGCCGTTCTGGTGGGGTGTCTTCACCCACCGGCGCATCGTCGGTGATATTACTGGTAATCTTCTCTGGCCCACTTCACAGCAGGCTCAAACCACTCATTCATCAGTGGAAAGAGGAAGCCGTGCTCTTTGCCGGTGTTGAGCTCGATGTTTTTGAAATGCGCTATATGGCAGGTGGACTTTTCTATTCTGCCAGCAAGAGACACAGAGCCATGGTCAGTTTTTTCGTTGATCGCCAGGATATTACCACACAGGTCAATGTCAGGAATTTGCTCCACCAGCCCTTTAAAGGAGCTGCCGATAAAAACAAAATTCAGCTGTTCGTTTCTGGCGTAGGTAGAAACATACTGTGCAATAAATCCGCCCTTAGACGTGCCAACTACCGTGATTTCAACTGACTCAACACCCATTTGCAGTAGACTATCGATCTGCCCCTTCACTCTGCGGGCGTAAGCTTTCTCGTCGGTATTGGGCTGGCGCTTTTCAGTGATCACCGTAAAACCTTCTTTCTTGAAGGCGCTTACGATCTCCTGGTACTCAGCCCTGCCGTATTTGGGATGACCTTCATTAAACTCATGATCTTCTAACCACTTGTTGTGCAGAAAAAACAGGTAGCGCTCGTCGTTGGCAGCGCACGAAAGCAGCGAAGAGCAAAAAATAACCCCGATAAGAGTGAACTTCATACTGACTGGTTTGATAAATGGCCGAATATAGCACTTCGGGCTTTAAAGATAATTATTCCAAAATCACCTTCCGCCGCTTTGGTTCTTATGACCGGACAAACCTTAAGAGTTCATCCAGCCGACCTTTGTCTGCTTCTTTTAATGCTAGCAAATATTCTTTTCTGCTGTCGCTTAGCTTGGCAAGATCGCCAGCTCCCCAGGTAAATACGGGTTGCTTAAATATTTTGTCAATAATTACGTCTGCCATTAATCGACTGTGTCGACCATTACCATTTGGAAAACAATGGATGCTGACAAGCCGATGTTTAAACCGTATGGCCGTCTCATCCGGCGAATAGGTTTCGTTTTTAATCCAAAATGCCGCGTCGTCACAAAGTGCCTTTAGAGCAGTGGCGATTTGCCATTTGTCTATCCCAATATTTTTATCTGTCCTTCTAAATTCACCTGCCCAGCTCCATACATTTTTATACATCCGCCGGTGCAGGCCTCGTATAAACGACTCAGTCAAAATTGTTTCAGGCTTGAAAGAACGGCCCAAAGTCCACTGAATGGCATCTTCAATGTTTTGCTGCTCGAATTCATCCAATTCAGTCCTTGTTGCTATCGTTTCTATCAAAAGTCCCTCCCTCTCCTCCTCATCCAGCGGGGTTTGACCGTTGATGTATTCAAAATCTAATCCCATAACACCTTTGGCATTTCACTTTTTAGCGCAGATGCCCTTTCCGATATGGCCATTCTTAACCTTGACTCTGAATTTTCCTGAGCTTCCAGCTTCATGGTATTGGAAGTTCGGCGCACAATTTTCGTGGCGAGTTCTCTGGCCTTTCTTTCAACAAGCGCATCCAGTGAGCCATCCTTTGGCACAAAACCATATACCAAATCCATATCCAGGGCATTGGCCGCTTCACGCAATGACTTGATGGTGATGCTCCCGTTTTTCTCCCTATTCTCTATTTCAAGGACGCTCTGTCTGGTTATGGAGAGCTTGGTAGCTACTTGCTGTAGCGAAATACCCAAGGCTAGTCGAACGGTTTTTATCCAACCCGTTGGGGGAATAGGCGTGCTTTTGATGCTCGAATATACCTTTAGTTTTCTTTCGAGTTGATCTAACTGTAGCCTTTTAGCTTTCATTATGTAAGGATATAGCCTGACTTTTATAATACAAAAGTAAGGTTATAATTTGACAAAATCAAGTGAATTGTCAGCTTATAACCTGACGAAAGGATTGCGCCTGGTTATATATAAAAGTACTAAGCGTGGAAATAGCTTCACGAACCACGGGATTTTTTGGAGCGAGATAGGCCAGCTCACTCCAAAATCACCTTCTCCAGCTTCTCTTCTACTACTTTGCCATCCTTCATCGACACGAAGTAGCAATTGGCTTCGGGCTTGGTGGCCACCACCTTGAAGGGCTTGCCATTCTTGAAAATGATGCCTGAGTAGTTGTCCATGGCGTAGCCAGCTTTGAAAATGCCGTTTTCGATGTTTTTCATGTACAACGGCCTGCGAAATTCCTCAGCATCGTAGTGTGGGCTGTGGCTGTAGGGTAAAAATCCAAGGCCTTCCACTACGCTCAACTCGATGGGGCGGGAGTCGGTGGTGCCATTATCGAACCAGCAAAGTGAGCCAGCACTGCCGCCAGCCAGGATGATACCCTTTTCAAGCGCTTTTTTGAGTACTAGGTCAATACCCTGTGCCTTCCAGATGGCCATCATGTTGAGGGTATTACCGCCGCCGACATAAATAGCATCGACATTTAAGAGCACCTCTTCGAAAGTCTGCTTCTGGTTGTAAGAGCTGATCCACACCTTTTGCACCGACGGCTCCACTGACAGGTCATGCACCAGCTCGTAAAAGCGGATAATTCCTTGTTCGCTGTCGCCTGAGGCGGTTGGCAGGTAGCAGATCTTCGGGCGCTCCTTACCGGTGAGTTTGATTATTTCTTTGATGAATAACTTATTGGAACCACCGCCGAATGGGAAGATGTACTGGTCTTGGGCAAGAGAGATGCCTGTTGCAGATAGAATGGCGAGGCTGAGGAGGATTAATTTTTTCATAGGTTGGTTTTGGTTCAAAAGACAATGTAACCAGCCTGTGGAGCTTGAACAAGTTCTTTTCTGTGACCTGCCCAAGTGATTACTTTTCTAGTGAGCGTTACTCTCAGACAACTTACCGACTAGCTCTCTTGCCTTATCTTTGTCCGTCCTATGAATTTCTCCCATTTTCAATTCGACCATGTTCTTGGTCAGTGTAGCTATTTTATGGATTCGTACTATTGAGGGGAGTTTTAAACCTGCTTTTTCCCAGTTGGTCAGGACAATATCGAAAGCGATTTGGTATAGCCTGCTGGTGATTCTGCAAACGATAATATCGCCGTCTTCAAAATCGCTGATGACTAGCGGAGGCCTTCTTTTTGATGCAGAATTATCAGTGAAAGGAAATTTCAGGAGCACAACATCACCAAAACTGAGCCTACTCATCTATCTTGTAGGTGTCATAAATAGCATCAGACTCATCATAACCTTCAAGAAATTTTTCAACCACCAGCTGCCCTAGCGCACTTTCATCACGAATGGGCGACTCTTCCAGTAAAATAATTACTCTCGCAGCTCCATCTTCAGATTGAGCAATTTCATTCTGAAGCCTGGAGGGAATATCGATCTTATTCTTTTTAATCTTGGTTGTGAACTCAAATGCCTTCATAAACCATGGTTTTCTCAAATATACGAATAATGTCTTTTTAAGTGACTGTGGAGGTAAGTAGAACGGGGATTTACTCATGAAACAAAAAAGGGCCACTTCAAAACGGCCCTTTTTCGATCAGTTATTGACAATTTTATTGCTCACTCTTCACCGTCGGGTACTTAATGCCCAACTGCTCCAGGTAAGTGCCATACTTGCTTTCGTCATAGTAAAACGGCTTCAGCTGTGGACGGAATTCATCCTGAATTTCGGTATTCAAATGAGTTGCCGGCTTCTCATCGTCAGCAATCATGGGCTTGTACTCAGTGTCCATCATTTGCACGTTGCGGTAGTAGTCCCAGGCCTGCGTTACCAGCTCTGGCTTCAGTAGAAAATCCACCAACGTCATGGCCTCAGCCTTGGCACCTGCCACCACGCCTTTGTGGGCAATAGGTGTGGCCATGGCTACAGCATTGGCCCAGTGGTGACCTGGCAGCCCTGGGATGTTGGAAGGAAACCGCATGGTAACTGTTGGCAGCTTCCAGCTGATGTCGCCAATATCATCAGAGCCACCGCTCACGAAATTGCGTGTCGGTGGTTTCAACGTGTCAAGTGCCGTCGGTAGCCCCTCTTGCTTGGGATTGCCGAGCTCCTTTTGCAGCGCCTTAGCCAAAGTCTGGTCGTCATCACTCCAGGTAGGCAGACCGACCTTTTTGATGTTTTCGTACATGGTTTCTGCGATCACTTTGTTGAAGTGGCGGGGCCAGGCGCTGCCCAGCACTCTGCGGGTGACTGTGGTGCCTGTCATCATGGCGGCACCATCGGCAATGCGATTGCCCTTTTCATACATCTCCATGATTTTTGGGTAGGTCACGTTGCGGTAGTAAAACCAGATGGAAGCCTTGGAAGGCACCACATTGGGCTGATCACCACCATCTTTGATCACGTGGTGTGAGCGCTGCAGCGGATCAAGGTGCTCCCGCTGGTACTGCCAGCCGATAGAAGTAAGCTCTACGGCATCCAAAGCACTTTTACCTCTCCAGGGGGCGCCAGCAGCATGAGCCGCCTCACCCTCAAAAGAGTACTCCACCGAAATCAGGCCGGTACCGGAGGCTTGCCCGTAGGAAACACCAAAGTTGTTGCCCACATGGGTAAAGATGGAAATGTCTACATCGTCGAAATAGCCGTCACGGGTGTAGAACGCTTTGGTGCCTACCAACTCTTCCGCTACGCCAGGCCAAACGATCAGCGTTCCTGACATTTTTTCCCGCTCCATGATCTCCTTCACTGCCAACACGGCGGCAATGTTGAGCGGTGTGCCGGAGTTATGCCCCTCACCATGCCCGGGAGCACCTTCCACAATCGGGTCGTGGTAGGCCACGCCAGGCTTCTGCGATGCTTTTGGGATACAGTCAAGGTCGGAGCCGATAGCGATGACTGGCTTGCCATTGCCCCATTTGGCAAACCACGCTGTAGGAATGCCTGAAATGCCTTGTTCGATGGTGAAGCCATTTTCTTCGAGAATACCCGTAAGGTATTTCGATGTTTCCACTTCCTGAAAGCCGAGCTCCGAAAAGCTAAATACCTTGTCGACCATTACCTGTGCCAGTTTGGCGTTGGCCTCTACCTTGGCGGCCGCTTCTTTTTTTAGTGCGTCAATTTGTTTGGCACTGTACTTTTTGGCCTGGCCCATCAACAGTGCGGGGGCACACACCAGCATAAAACAAACAGTAAGAATCCTTTTCATTATAAACGGTTTAGTTATCAGTTCAGCATCAAATATTCATTGAAGTAATCTGGCTTTTTCGTTTTTACCAGCCGAACTTAGACGAACGGAAAAAACAACGTTTGTAAACGGTTTGCAAAAGTTACAGCTACCTGCGCCCATTACCCGATTTGCACCCACTCCCAGTGGATTTTTACACATCGGCAACGTCTATTCCTTTCTGATTACCTGGCTTTTGGCCCGAAAAAACAATGGGCAAATTTTACTCCGGATCGACGACCTGGATCAGGAAAGAGTGAGGCCGGAGTACGTGGAGAACATTTTTCGCACGCTGGAATGGCTCGGGCTGGATTGGGATTTGGGGCCTTCTTCTGTTGAGCAGTTTGAAAAGGAATTTTCCCAGCTTCGCCGCATGGAGCTTTATGAGGCTGCTTTGCAAAAGTTGGAGAACGAAGGGGCGGTTTTCGGCTGCGATTGTTCCCGAAAGCTGGTGAAAAAGCTCATTGAAGCGCACAACTACGAGGGAATATGTCAGCACAAAGGCCTTGAGCTCCATGGGCCTGATATCAGCTGGCGTCTTAAGACCGAAGGGATGGCGGTGGTTCAAATGAAGAGATTCAAAAATGATGCAACTGTAGAAAAGCTGTCATATGCTCAATCTCATTTTGTTGTCAGAAGAAGAGACGGCATTCCGGCCTATCACCTGGCCTCCGTGGTTGACGATGTGCACTTTGGGGTGAACGCTATTGTGAGGGGAGAGGACCTTTTTGAAAGCTCGGTGGCGCAACTGTATTTGGCCGAAAAGCTGGGGCTGGGCACTTTTTCTCAGGCAGAATTTTTTCATCACCCGCTGATCCTGGACGGGGGAGTGAAGCTTTCCAAGTCGCAGCGGTCGTCAGCAGTGTTGGATGAGTTTTCGCAGGACAAGGCAAAACTGTTCCGAAAGCTCGGTGGTTGGCTGGGGCTGCAACCGGAAGCGTGCGGGAGTTTGGATGAGATGTTGAAGCAGTTTTCTTTTGAACGTGTTGCACGAACTAATTCACACTAAGTAGCAAAGCCGGCGGTTGTTCTCGTCGTCTTTGCGTAGTCAAAAAATCCCGACTTTTTTCACCCCAACCAACATCTGAATTCTCCGTAGCCATTCCGTGATTTACCGATCCGCAACTTTAAGCAACCCATGTGTTAAAAATCGTTAAATCCCTTACTGCAACAACCAATAACGTTATATTGAAGAACTGAACATTCTAAAATTCAGTAGATTACAAAAGGACAACTCAAAAAAGGACTAATTATGCTTATTGGAAACTACCTCAAACTTGCTTTCAGGCATCTCCTGAAAAGCAGGGAAACCTCCATCATTAACCTTGGAGGGCTCATCGTTGGCTACACATGTGCCATGCTCATTTTTCTTTTTGCCAAAAACCAGCTCAGTTTCGACGACTGGAACACCCAAAAGGACAACATCTACCGGGTGCTCACCATCGATGAGGCGCTGGGAGTCAGCAGCAACCTGGTCGGGATTACCATGCCGGCTATTGGCCCGGCCATGAAGACAGAACTCAGTCAGGTGAAAGAAACCACCCGGATCAGCTACAGTGGCCGAAACCTGGTCGAGTACAACGATGTGCCGCTTTACACGGAGAACTGCGCCTATGTTGAAAACTCGATTTTCAATGTGTTTGACCTGGAGCTGCTGGCGGGCAATAAGGAAACAGTGTTGTTGAACCCGAACACAGCGGTTTTGACAGAAAGCTTCGCCAAAAAAGTGTTTGGGGTAGAAGACCCCATGGGAAAGACCTTTGAGATTGACAACTCAACCAATATGCAAGTGGTGGGGATCGTAAAAGACCTGCCAACAAACACACACCTGAGGTTCGATGTGCTGGCATCGCTGGTGCCTACCGAGGCGGACAGCTCTACCAGACAGTTTCTGAGTACCTGGCGATCCATTGCCATTACCACTTATGCGGTACTTGAGCCTGGTGCCAGCGAGGAAGCCACGGAAGCAGATATGGAAGCGCTGATTAGAAAGAATGATGTGGGTGAGAACTTTTCGGTCACCTTGCAACCCCTCAGCGACGTGCATCTGAGCTCAACAGGAATACTGTTTGACAATTTCAACTTTGAAAAAACCGATCTCAACTATGTGTACACGCTGCTGATGGTGGGCTTGTTTGTCATTCTGATCGCCACTTTCAACTTTATGAACCTCAGTACAGCCCGCTCGGCCAATCGAGCCAAAGAGGTGGGCATGCGCAAAGTATTGGGCGCCTACAAACCGCAATTAGTGGTTCAGTTTTTAAATGAAGCCATCCTGCTATGCACCATCGCCATGCTCGTGTCTCTGCTGGCAGTTGGTCTCTTGTCGAGCTACCTTGATTTTGGTATCCCGGATAACCTGTTGGTTTACCTACTTTCTGATGCTTCCACCGTGGTGGGCATTTTAGGCATTACATTGGGCATCGGGGTGCTGGCCGGCTTTTATCCAGCCTTTTTCTTGTCTGGCTTCCAGGCTCTCAAGGTGCTTCGTGGCAACTTTAAAACAGGGAAAAGTGGTGTTTGGCTTCGAAGGTCGCTGGTGATCATTCAGTTTACTGCCTCTGTCACCATGATCATTGGAACAGTGGTGGTTGGCAGGCAGCTCAACTATATCAAAAGCATCGACAAGGGCTTTTCAGAAGAACAGGTTGTCACTTTGAGCCTGAGCGACCAGACTGTTCAGCAGAAAGCAGAGGCGATGAAAAATGAGATGCTACAGCAGAGAGGCGTTTTGTCGGCAGCGTACTCTTCCAGTATGCCCGGACGAGGCTTTGGACGCAGAGGTATCCGGCCGGAGGGAAGCGACCCTGATGACGTGTGGATCGTGAGCGTGATGTCAGTCAATGAGGACTACTTTCCGCTCATGGGCATGGAAATAGTAAAAGGGAGAAATTACTCAAAGGACTTTCCTGCCGACGAGCAGCAAAGCCTGATTATCAACGAAGCAGCGGCGGCAGCTTTGGGCTGGGACGAGCCAGTTGGAAAAAAGATTGGGTATGGGCCAGCTGAGAGAACTGTCGTGGGTGTGGTGAAGAACTTTCACTTCGCCAGTATGCGTCACAAAATTGAGCCCATCATCATTGCCTTCAACCCCAATCCGACCTCAACGCTGTCAGTGAAAATAGATGCTTCTCAGACTAAAGAAGTGCTCGCTTCAATGGAAAGCATGTGGAAAACGATGTTGCCAGCCCACCCTTATGAATATACTTTCTTCGACGAAGAATTCGGTCGCCAGTATGAGAGCGACGAAGAGTTTGCTGGCCTGATCCAAAACTTTACGTGGCTGTCCATCTTTATCGCTTGTCTTGGTTTGTTCGGTCTTTCCACTTTTACGGCAGAGCAAAAAGTAAAAGAGATTGGCATACGCAAAGTGCTGGGAGCCTCTGTGCAGGGCATAGTGTTTTTGCTTTCACAGGAGTTTTTGAAGCTGGTGGTTGTAGCCTGCCTCATTGCCGTGCCAATAGCCTGGTACTCCATGGACGGCTGGCTGGAAGGTTTCGCTTACCGCATTGAGTTGAAATGGTGGTTCTTCGTTGCTGCCGCCAGCACTGCAGTACTCATTTCAGTGCTGACAGTGAGCTATCAATCGATCAAGGCGGCGATAAGAAACCCGGCTGGGTCGCTACGAACGGAGTAACGGAATCCTTGTCGCTTTATAAAAAGTGTATCACGCAAAGAAACGGGACTTTGAACTTTGCCGACTGATTCATCAGCCCGTCCTTTGCTTGAGTATTTCTGAAATAATTTGCGTCGGAATTGTAACGTTTGGTGTCTTTGGGAGTGATATACAGTAGAAATCCTATCACTCTCAATGAAGCATACCATTTTATTTTTATTGGTGGCCGGTCATTTTTTTGCTCAGGCTCAGTCAAACTCTACTAAATCATACACCACGGCTCACATTATTGGAGCCGCTCCCGAAATCGACGGCTACATCAACGACCCTGTGTGGGAAGAGGTAGACTGGGCCGGGGGCGATTTTCGGCAGGTAAACCCCGACAAAGGCAAACCAGCCACAGTGCAGACTAAGTTTAAGATACTTTACGACGCTAAAAACCTCTACGTGGCTTTCAGGTGCTACGACCCTGAGCCCGACAAAATAGTAAGGCGGATGTCACGGCGAGACGGTTTCGATGGCGACTGGGTAGAAATTAATATTGACAGCTACTACGACAAAAGAACTGCGTTCTCCTTCACCTCGTCCGTCTCAGGGGTAAAGGGAGATGAGTACATTTCGAACAACGGCGACAATTGGGACGACAGTTGGGATCCTATTTGGTATCTCAAAACAAGCATAGATGAAGAAGGGTGGGTCGCCGAAATAAGAATTCCGCTAAGCCAGCTCCGATTTGCTGAAAAACCAGAGTTAACCTGGGGCATACAAGTGCAGCGCCTTTACTTCCGCAACCAGGAGCGCTCGCAGTGGCAGTATATTCCTCCTGATGCTGCCGGTTATGTCCACCTGATGGGTGAAATGACTGGAATTAAGGGAATAAAGCCACAGAAGCAGCTGGAGATTCAGCCGTATGTAGTTACAAAGATGGAGCGCTTTGAAAAGGAAGAGGGCAACCCTTACTTAACTGGCCGTTCTGCCGGAGCAGACGTGGGCCTTGACGCAAAAATCGGGATCACCAGCGACGTCACACTTGACCTTACCGTTAACCCCGATTTTGGACAGGTGGAGGCGGATCCTTCGCAGGTCAATTTGAGCGCCTTCGAGCTTTTTTTTCAGGAACGAAGACCCTTTTTTACCGAAGGAAACAATACACTCAATTTTCCTGTTTCGCAAAACGATAACAACATCCTGTTCTACTCACGCCGGATTGGCAGGCAGCCGCAAGGAGGGGTAGATACGGATGCTTCTGGTCCCGATGCTGTCGACGAATACGTAAAGCCCAACAACCGGACAACCATTCTTGGCGCTGCCAAGCTGACTGGCAAGAATAAAAAAGGATTCTCCTGGGGAATCCTTGAAAGTGCGACCTCGAAAGAGTATGCGGAAATTGATAGCCTCGGCCATATCAGAAAAGAGGCAATTGAGCCGTTCACTAATTACTTTGTAGCCCGGGGGCAGCAGGATATTAACAAGGGAAATTCGATACTTGGCGGCATTGTAACTGGCGTAAACCGCAATATTAAAGACCAGCATCTGGATTGGCTGCATGATGCGGCGTACTCTGCAGGTGTCGACTTTCTGCACAACTGGAGTGAAAGGAAATACTACGTCAGCAGCAAAATAATGATGAGCCATGTAAAGGGAAGTGCTGAGGCCATTTCCAATACGCAGCTGTCGTCTGAGCGTTATTTTCAGCGGCCCGATAACGATCACACCGAGTACGACCCAACACGCACGTCGCTAACAGGCACAGGCGGTGAGGTGATTGTGGGGAAGAAAAGTGGTAACCTCATCAGCGACCTCGGCATTGTTTGGCAGTCGCCCGGGTTCGAATTGAACGACATCGGCTACCTGGCGCAAACGGACAATATTTCGCAGTGGTTCTGGATGCAATACCGGATACTGCAGGCCAAAGGCATAACCCGGTGGCAGCGCTATAATATCAACCAGTGGAAAGAGTACGATTTTGGCTGGCGTAGCCTCAACGAAGGATACAATGTGAATGCGCACGCCGAGTTCAAAAACTTTTGGCAGTCGGGAGGTGGCATTACCTACCGAGTCCGAAGCGCTTCCAACGCTGATTTGAGGGGCGGCCCAACCATTGCTTATCCCGGCATGTTCAATTTCTGGGCTTACACAGGCACCGATCCAAGGAAAAAATTTCATGTCAACGTAAATCCTGAGTTTGGGGTCGGTAGGGAGAATTATCGCAGATATGCCGGCTTATATTTTAATTTTACACTGAGGCCAACCAACGCTTTGAACATTTCTGTTTCTCCAACCTTTGAAACCAGCAAGAATCAATTACAATATGTTTCGTCGCCCACCACAGATGATGGTAGCAGGTACATAATGGGGACAATAGACCAGACCACGGCCAGGGTTGTGTTCAGGGCTACGTACATGATCACTCCGAATCTTTCGGTTCAATACTACGGGCAGCCTTTCGGCACTTCAGGAAAATATAGCGAGTTTAAATCCATCACCGACGCCAGCGCCTCGGAGTACAGTCAGCGTTACATTCCGCTTCCTGCCAGTGTCATGTCAACCGGCAACGACAAATATTTTGTTGATGAAAACAACGATGGCACGTCCGATTACTCCTTTGGAAAACCGGATTTCAATTTTGGACAGTTCCGCTCCAATATGGTCGTTCGATGGGAGTATATACCTGGCTCCACACTGTTCCTGGTCTGGACAAGGGAAAGAAATGGTGCCTTCTACGACTCCCATCCTGATCATGACAAATACTCTTTTGACTTTGATGAACGGGGGCACAATATTTTCCTTTTCAAGTTCACCTACAGGTTTGTTTTGTAGCGAAGAATGAAATTCACCAAAAGGAGAAGTAAGCTTTGCGGTCTGATTTATCTGGCCTGCTCCTTTGCGTGATTATTTCACCTTTTTTGTGAAATCACGCAAAGACGCTAAGGCGCAAAGATGGACTTAATTGAATTTTTGTTCGGGATGATTCGAACTGCGTCTATGTGATTAATCAAATTAGCCAGCCTCTTGAGAGAAAAACTACAGCCCATTAACAATTCTCTGAATCCCGTCTTTGATAAGTTCTTCATTGAAATTGACAAGCAAACCCAATTTCATTTTTGTAAGTCTCAGGTAGGTCAGTAGCTGTTTTTGGTGAACTCTGCTTATTTCTTCTACTGACTTAAGCTCCAGAATTACTTTTCTCTCGACGATGATATCAGCTTTGAAGCCGATATCCATTTTCAGACTATCCCAATAAACTGGAATGCCTTTTTGTCTTTCGATGCTCAATCCGGCTTTTTTTAGCTCATAATAAAGGATCTCCTCGTAGACAGATTCGAATAGCCCCGGCCCCATCCCACGATGAACTGTAAAGCAGGTGTTGACAATGATTTTTGATAGATCGTTTTCCGACATAGTTTTCATAGTTAATGGTTGGAAAAAAAGTATTCTAAAATATAACAAATGAAACGGTAAGGATAAGCTCAAGGCTTAATGACCTAGACCAATAATATACTCTTGCAAATTTACGTGGATCGCAAAGGCGTAAAGAAGGAGCTTCCAGACCTTTGCGGTCTGATTTATCAGACTTGCGTCTTTGCGTGACTATTTCTACCTTTTTAAAGAGATCACGCAAAGACGCCAAGGCGCAGAGAAGTGGCTTTGTATCTCCCTTTGAGGCCAGGCAAAATTGTTATTGGGAGTCCTGAATGTGGTCGCCATAAAAAAGAGAAGGACTCACAGCAGGCGAGTCCTTTTTCTTTACCTATTCCTCCCTTCCAACTGTGAAGAGGTGTTTTAAGCGTGAAGGGTTCTTAATTGTCTTTCTTTTCTTTTTCAATCATCGATGAGGTGAGATCGTTCAGCACTTCCAATTTTTTTGAGAAGTCGCCTTTCAGTTTGTCCCGAAAGGTTTTCATATTGTCCAACAACGACTGCATGCTGTCGGGGATAGCTTCCTCCAGGTACTGTCGCATGCGCTTGGCCAGGGTGGGCGACTTGCCGTTCGTAGAGATGGCAATTTTCAGGTCTCCTTTGCGAACGATAGAGCCAAGGTAAAAATCACACAGCGCCGGAGTATCTGCCACATTGGTCAAAATGCCCAGCTCCGTTGTCTTTAGTTTGATTTCTTTGTGAAGTTCAAAATTATCTGTCGCCAGTATCACCAGCTGCTTGTTGTTCAGGTCGTCAAATTCAAACTTCCTGTAGGTCAGCACCACATTGGGGGAGCTTTTTGCCAGCTTTTCAGTTTCTTCTAAATAGCGATCGGCAACAACCGTTACATTGGCCAGTGGGTTGTTGACCAGCAATGCAGTGAGCTTTTCGAGCCCCACATTGCCACCTCCCACAAGCAGCGTGTTGAAGTTCTCGAGTTTCAGGAAAACCGGAAAAAGCGTATTTTGGCTCATGCCTTTTTTTCCAGTTGTTCCAGTATCGTTGCCATGAATTCTTCTTTCTGCGCAACTTTTACCACTTCACCAATAACGATAATGGCTGGGCTGCCGAGTCTTTTTTCCCGGGCAATAGAGGTAATGCTCGACACAGTGCCAATACCCATTTTTTGATTGGGCAGGCTGCCGTTCTGAATAATAGCGACGGGCGTTTCGTCTTTTTGAAACCTGGAAAAGATTCCCATAATTTCCTTCAGCTTGTTCATCCCCATCAGTATGATAACAGTGGCATTTGATTGGGCAGCATAGTAGAGATCGTTCGATACTTTGCCACCACTGGTGGTACCCGTAATCACCCAAAAGCTGTCGCTCATTCCTCGGGCAGTAAGGGGGATATTGTTTATAGCTGGAACGGCATGCGAACTGCTGATGCCAGGAATTACTTCCACGTCAATCCCAAAGCTTTTCACGTAATCCATTTCTTCCTGTCCACGACCGAAAATGAAAGGATCTCCGCCTTTCAGGCGTACCACATGCCCGTAGTGATAGGCATGCTCCACAATCAGTTTATTGATTTCCTCCTGCCTGTAGCTATGTCTACCGGCTCTTTTGCCTACAAAAAGCCTGACGGCCGACGCAGGGGCATATTCGAGCAGTTCCTCGTTAACCAGGGCGTCGTAAAGCACTGCATCAGCCGACTGCAAGGCCTTCACTGCTTTCAGCGTAATTAGCTCAGGGTCACCCGGGCCGGCTCCAACCAGGGAAACTTTTGGAAGTTTTTTTGCCTGAATATTCATTGTCAGTTGCTGGTTGAAAGGTTAATTGGATGCAATGAGCTGCTTGGTACGGGTAGCTTTTACCTTCTCAATAAATGCCGCCGCTTCCTCCTTAAATGTGCCAGCGAACGCCTTTGTAGGCTCGTTGCTGCTTATTTTGGTGATGTGTGCTTCGAAGCTTCCTTCCGGGAAAGTGAACTCACCTTTTTCAACAAAAATTCTGTCAAAGTCTCTGATGATGGCTATCTGCGTATTGTTTTTCACATCTTCAGAAAGTAACAACGCCTTGGCAGAAGTCACAAACACATTGTAGCTATGATAAAGCGAGTCCGCCCAGCGGCCCTCCGCAAAGGCTTCATTCGCCCAGTCGAGCTTTTCCTCAGAATCATAGAACAATGTCGCCACCAGGTCAATGATCACACCGGCACACTCGCCAACAGCTGTTTCCACCTTGAAATTTTCTTCTTCGCCCCAGTCCACAAAATCAGAATCTGAAAGATCGTCCAGCGAAGTAAGTGGCTTCAGCAAAGTATAGAAATACCTGTCGCCTTGTCGGGCGAAATAATCTTTGTAGTACTCGCCATCGTTGCCATTTTCGTCATAATCGGCGAGTAGCACTCTCAGTGCTTCCGGGCCTCTTTTGCTGGGGATCTTGATCACTTTGTTAGCAATACGGCCATTGCCGTCGGCGTCAACTCCCCCACCGAGAAGCACTTGCAGGGCAGGGAGAACCAGCCCGTCTTTTTTCTGAGAGCTGCCGTGGAAGCCTATTCCAGCAATGCCATGCTGCCCGCAAGAGTTGGGGCAACCGCTAATTTTAATGCTGATGTCACTGTTTTTCACCAGGTCGGGAAATTCTTCCGTCATCACTCTTTCCAACTCTACAGCGATGCCATAGCTGCTGGAAATTCCCAGGTTACACGTGTCGGTGCCTGGGCAGGCAGCCACGTCAGCAGTCGATTCGAAACCAGGATTGGCCAGCCCCAGCTTGTCCAATGCCACGTAAAGACCCCGAAGCGCCTCTTCCCTTACAAACTTGAGTATGTAGCCTTGAGTAACAGTAATTCTGAGTTCATCCGCTGCAAACTCCCTGACGACCTCTGCAAGCGCCCTTGCTTTGTCGGAACTCAGGTTGCCAAGTTGGGTTTTAAGCCCGATAGCGAAGAAGCCTTTTTGCTTTTGAGGAAAAACGTTCGTTTGCAGCCATAGCTGATACCGAGCCTCATTGTCGATGCTTACTTCCGGATATACCTTTCCCTCTGGCTGCGGTTCAGGCTGCTGCACCGAATTCGTATCAATTTTGTAGGTCTTATGTTTGAGTGCCGGATATTCAGCTTTGGCCAGATCAAGTAAGCCCTGCAACCCGATTTCGGCCATCAAGAACTTCATGCGTGCCTTTTGACGGCGTGCCCTTTCACCATATCTATCGAAAACCCGCAAGAGTGACTCGGCAAACGGAATGATTTGATCTTCCTCCATGAACTCATAGGCTACCTGGGCTAGCATCGGTTGCGCACCAAGGCCGCCTCCCACAACCACTTTAAAACCTCTAACCTCTTTTCCGTTTATCTGCTTCACTTTGGCAATGAACCCGATGTCGTGGATGAAAGAGAACGCCGAATCTTCGTCGGAACTGGAGAAGGAAATTTTAAACTTTCTGCCCATTTCCTGGCAAATAGGGTTGCGCAGAAAGTACTCAAATGTTGCCTGGGCGTAAGGCGTGATATCAAATGGCTCGTTGGGGTCAATGCCCGCTTTGGCAGATCCGGTTACATTTCTTACTGTGTTACCGCAGGCCTCCCTAAGTGTGATTTTTTCTTTTTCAAGCTTTGCCCAAAGTTCGGGTGTCCTGTCGAGGCTTACATAGTGAATCTGAATGTCCTGCCGTGTGGTGGCATGCAGGGTACTGCTGGCAAACTCATCCGACAAATTGGCTATATGCACCAGCTGCCGGGTAGTTATTTTGCCATAGGGCAGTTTGATCCTGATCATTTGTACGCCAGGCTGTCGTTGACCATACACTCCTCTTGCAAGACGCACACTACGGAACTTGTCGTCGTCGATCTGCAGGTTCCTGAATTTTGAAATTTTGTCTGCCAGGTCAATGATGTCTTTCTCAATGACCGGGTTGTTGATGTCTTCTAGCTCACTTCTGAAACTTTGCATGGCTGAATTTTCTTGGGATAAAAACAAAAAAGCCTTTCCACTTTTATAGTTGGAAAGGCTTTCATTTATATTTTGGATGGTGCTATTGTTCGTTTTCTCGATTTGCTACCACACCAATTAAATGCCTTTCCGTTTCCGGACAACACCAGAACCAACAAGCGCACCTACTTGAGGCGAACTCTTTCTCATTTATCAAAAATTGGGTAGCAATTGAAATCACTTACTCTATAAATTTTATACAATGCTAAAGTTGGCATTTTATAAATCCAAAGATTGCATCATAAATTTTCCTGAATCAAAATATTTACAACTTTTGGGCGACTATTACAGTAGTTTATTTGGTATACCATGCGCTCAAATTAGCGGATGGTATACAACGGTGTAAGGACTCATTCGTACCTAAGCACTCTAACGGGATTTCGTCTCGCTGCGTTCAAGCTTATTACAGAAACGGTCAGCACAATGACACTTGCGACCAGAAGCCCCGCTGCCCCAAACGACCACCAACTGATCCCCGCCTTGTAAGCGAATGCCGATAGCCAGGCATCTATGGCAGCAAAAGTGACAGGTGTGGCAACAAGAACCGACAACCCAAGTATCACCAGCAGCCTTCTGTTGAGCAAAACAAGGATGCCGGAAATGGAAGCACCAAGCACCTTACGGATGCCAATTTCCTTAGTGCGTTGTTGAACCATAAAGCTGGTGAGTCCATAAAGGCCAATGCAGGCCACCAAAATGCTCAATATCGAAAAGAAATTGATGGCGCTGAGCAGTCGTTGTTCGTCGTTGTAAAAGCGGGCGAAATCTTCATCGAGGAAGGTGTAATTAAATGCTGCCTCTGATTCCATGCTTTCCCACTTTTCTCTGATGGCGTCAAGTGTAGCCGGGTAGTCGTTTCCGCTGAGCCGTGCGGCAATATTCCAGCCATTCATGCGGTTGAGAATACAGAGAGCAGGTTGCACTTGTTTGTGAAGCGATTGAAAATGAAAGTCTTTTAGCACACCAACAATATGAAGTGGCTGGCTGTCGTCTCCCCATATTTTAACAGTACGGCCCACCGGGTCGTCGTAGCCGAGGCCTTCTGCGAGGGTTTCGTTGATCACCACACCAGTGCTGTCGGAGGCAAATTTGGTATCAAGAAACCTTCCTGAGGTCAAGTCGATATTGTATACCTCGCTGAATTTGTCGTCGACAGTAAAGTAGGTAGACATTACGCCGCTCTCATTGACACTGCCACCTTCAGGCACGGCGTAGTAGGAGTTGTTGGTGTAGCCATTGCCAAGTGCATCCATGCCGGCGGATGCCGTTACAACATTGGGCACGGTGGCCAGCTCCTGCAGAAATGCTTGCTGTTGCTTGAAAATCGCTGAGTTTTGACTCACCCGCATCACCACCACCTGCTCTTTGTCAAAGCCCAGATCCTTGCTCAGCATGAACTGATTTTGCCGGTAAATGAGGAGTGAGCCGGCAATGAGACACACAGTTACGATAAACTGGAAAGAAATAAGTATCTCCCTGAAGGTTCGGCTTCCTTTGCCCTTTAATAGCTTGCCTTTTAGCGACTCCACCGGACTCCATGACGACATTACCAGCGACGGGTAAAGGCCCGAGAACAGGGCTGTAAAAACAAACACCGAGACTAGCAATATAATGCCACTTTGTTCCTGCCAAATGCTGATGTAGATGCTTCTACCCGTTAGCTCCGCAAAAAGAGGCTTGCCAACGTCGGAAAGGGTGGCGCCCATGCCCCAAGCCAGTGCGACGATAATGACTGCCTCAAACAAGAACTGCCACCTTAGCTGGGCCGACGAAGCACCCATGCTTTTTCTGACGCCCACTTCTTTAGCTCTTTTCATCGATTGTGCTGTGGAGGCGTTGATAAAATTGATGCAGGCCATCAAAAGGGTCAGCAGGCCAATTACGCCTAGTGTTTTTATAGTCGATGGGCTGCCAAACTGGAAGCCATCCATGAAATCGAAATTGCCTGCCTGGAGATAAATGTCAGCTACGGAGATTAG
Source organism: uncultured Imperialibacter sp. (assembly GCF_963974565.1). NCBI lineage: Bacteria > Pseudomonadati > Bacteroidota > Cytophagia > Cytophagales > Flammeovirgaceae > Imperialibacter > uncultured Imperialibacter sp. The sequence goes on from NZ_CAXBCJ010000003.1 coordinate 286,701, forward strand.
CCTTGGGTGATCCTTCACAAGCTCATAGTCGGCCTTGGCGTATACAGCTTCAATTTGCTTTTCCAGCGTTCTTGTGTCGACAGGTAAGGCACTTTTGATATAGGTATACACTGAGAGCTTGTACCACTGTGAAATGAGTTGACCGTCGGTGGTTTTGATTTCCCAGGGCACTATCGCACTGATTTTCATGTGGCTGTCGGGGTAGTTTTTGATGATACCAGTGACTTTCAATGGCACTTCAAAATCGCCTGTCAGGCGGAGCGTTTGGCCAATGGGATCCGTGCTTCCGAAATACTTGCTGGCAAGCGTCTCTGTTAGAATGACGGACGATGGATCGTTGAGGGCTGTGGCGGGGTCGCCTTTGAGAAACTCGAAATCAAAAAACTGAAAGAAGTGCTTCTCTGCCATAAGCACATCGCTGGAATACTTTTGGTCGCCCACTTGCACTGAAGACCGTAGGTTGCGCACATTGATGACATCGCTAACCGAAGCTAGTTGGCCTTTGAGTAATTCAGCGTCTTGTCTGGTGGTCAGGCCTACGTTTCTGCTACCCTCACCCTTTAAATCTTCCTTCCAATGCAGCAAATAGGTATTGCTGGCCTCCTGTTGAAACGCATCAACTTTGAGCTCACCAATAATAAATGCTCCAATGGTGATGGCGGCGGTGATGCCAACAGCCAGTCCAATAATGTTTAGCAGTGAGAAAGTTTTATTTCTTACAAGGTTGCGGTAAGCAATCAAAAGGTAGTTCCTGATCATAGCTACTTTTTTTGCTAAAATCCAGGGCTAAGGAAATGCCATTTTTATAAGTAGCTGATAACCAATTAATTAATTTCAAGGAGGGTGTGTTGCTCTGTTTCAAAATGGAACAGCCCGTACATTATTTTGACTCGTCAAGGAATTTGATAAGCTCTTTATGTGATAGCAGCAGGGCGTCCATCACCTCCAGCAAGTTTTCGTAGTCGTCGGCAATATTTTTAACGTCACGGGAGATGTCGCTTGATTTCGACATTTTGAACTTGTGAAACTGCCTGAATCCCTCAAGTATTTTCTGCATGTCATCCGATTGACTCATGAAACGCTCCAGCCTTGCCCTGTTGTCGATGAGTTCTGCTTTCAGGTGAGCGGTTGCTTCCTCGGCCGGAATGGGTGCGGCTTCGTTGGGCAGGCCCATTTTTTCTAGTTCCTCCTGTATCGCCGCTGAGTTCGACAGGTCTTTTTCCAGGAGATCGGACAACTCAATGTTAAATAATTTTACAATTTTGAGGACGTTCTCAAGTCGGGGCTCTGCTGTTCCTTTCTCGTAACTGGCAATATTCCCCCTGTTGAGGGCAATCCTTTCGCCAAGCTGCTCCTGGCTCAGACCAGCTTTCTTTCGTAAAAATTTCAGGTTATCAGCGAAAAACTTCATTTTTGTAAAAAATATTTACATTTTGATGTAGGGCCCGGTTGTTTTTCACAACAATTGTGTACTTTTAAGTAAATTTATGTAAAAAAATTAAACATTTTCTATTGACACTCGTTAATATTAGTGTTATGAATTTTACAAAACATCAAATTAACAGATATATCAATCCGATTCACACTTCTTCCAGTCAATTTTTTCCTTAGCGACCTAGTCCGCCAGGAGCGCCGTGCCGGGAATCCGTTATGGAGCAACCGGCAAGATGGCTAAAATAATTTTCTGACTTAAAAGAAGACGACATGATTACCGCAGAGAAAACCAGGAATACTAATTCGAAAAAGAAAGACTTTAAGAAGCTAGGGTTTTCTGCCCTAGACACCATAGAGATCACCCAAGGTCTAAACCAGCTATTGGCCAATTACTCAGTGCATTACCAGAAACTCAGGAACTTTCATTGGAATGTAAAAGGTAACGATTTTTTCAGGTTGCATGAGAAGTTTGAAGAGTTGTACGATGAGGCCAGAGGGCACATTGACGACATCGCCGAGCGGATACGGGTTTTTGGCCAAACGCCCATGAGTACGATGGGTGAATACATTGAAAACGCCGAAATCAAAGAGATTAGAAAGGAGCTTCTTGCCAGGGAAATGGTAGTGGAGGTTTTGCTCGACATCAGAATCCTTCTTTCCGACATGCACAGTGTGGTGCACACCGCTCAGGAAAGTGATGATACCGGAACGGAAGACATGCTCACTAGCTATATTCAGGGACTGGAAAAACATCACTGGATGCTTAGTGCATGGTTAAACGAAAAATGGGAGGTTAAATGAGCAGTTTAGTAACCCATCCAAGAGTAGCCACCTTTATTTATAGCAGATCGAAGGTAAGAGACAGAAAACTGCTCGCCAGAGCAGAAGCGCTTAGCTTTAAGCTTAAGCGGGTTGATATTGAAACGGAGAAGCTCACAACTACTCATTTCGCAAGCTTAGCGAATGACATGGATGTGGATATCAATAGTTTGATCGACTCACGAATTGTTCAGGGTCACGAAATTTCTGATACTGAAGGCGCTTTGAAGCTTATTAATAAAAATCCAGAGTTGCTTAAGACGCCAATAGTGGTCACTGCCGAATGTGTAACATACATTGGCGACTTCGGTGATTTGGCGAGGCTCGATAAGCCCCTTCACGCAAGTAATCAGTCATTATCTTAACCGTAAAAACATCCCCGATGAAAAGGAAAGAAAATTATATAATGGTGCCGTTTGATTTTCAGCCTGAATCAAAAATGGCATTGAAAGCCGCCCTCAAGATTGGTAAAACATTGGGGATGCGAATAGAGGTCATACAATTCAAACCGATTGAAAGTGCTGCTTTTTTGCCGAACGTTGGCTTGATGGGAGGCTATGGGGCTGCAATTCCCCAAGTGGTGAAAACTGAGCAGAAATTTGAGGGAATGGATGAATTTCTGCGGGTGTTGGAAGAGATGAATGCCTTGCATAGAGATATTCATTTTCATCAGATTGAGGAGTCGCCCGAGGCAGGGATCAAGGAATTTATGCATGAAAACGATCCGTCGTTGCTGGTGATACATAAAGAGGCTTTCAAAGGAAGCAATCCCTTGACGGGCTCAGTTGTTCAGCGAATTATCAGGCATACAGATATGCCAGTGCTGGCATTGGAGGGTTCGGTACTGCCTGAATCGTTCAAAAATATCGTGCTGCCTACCGACGTCAGCAGGTTTCTTCCCACTGAGGCCGATTTCATCAGTCACTGGGTAGACTCATTTAACTCAACCGTTCATCTGGTCAATGTGGTACACACCGACTTGAATGATGATGATGAAATAAGGGGAAAGATGCAAAAAATAGCCCTGGAACTAGGCTTTGAGAAGTTCTTTGTCAATGCTACACACCATGATAAAGAGGTCGAAGCTATTGTTGAATTCAGCGAGAAGGTTGATGCTGACCTCATCATGATGAAGACCTACGATAAGACCGGCCTTGAACGCTTTTTATTTGGTAGCATCACAGAAGATGTTGTGAAAGCGCCGTCGCCAGCTGTTTTGGCTGTTAATGTATCTATGAACTAAAACAAAGCGAGGGATTCTACTTAATGCATTGGCTGGACATACTCATTTTCTTTATTTACATGGTGATCATGCTGGGGATAGGTTTCTTCTTCCTTAGGCAAAACAAAAGTGACGACGACTATTATGTAGGAGGGCGGTCCATGGGCAGCATGCACGTGGGCCTTAGCGTGGTGGCCACCGACGTTGGCGGTGGCTTTTCTATTGGGCTGGGTGGTCTTGGCTTCACGATGGGAATTTCAGGGTCGTGGATGTTGTTCACGGGCCTGATTGGTGCCTGGCTTTCGGCCGTGGTGCTTATTCCCAAGGTAAGCAAGATGTCGAAGCTTGAGGGGCTTTACACCTTCCCCCAGATTTTCGGACTTTTCTACAACAAAAAGGTGGCTTTGCTGGCAGGCATCATTTCTGCCATAGGTTATCTCGGCTTTACGAGTTCCCAGATGCTGGCTGGTGCTAAACTCGCCTCGGCCACTTTTGTTGACCTTGATCTCATGACTGCCCTGTTCGTTATGGGGGTGATAGCAGTGGTATACACTGTCATGGGCGGCTTGAAAGCAGTGATCTACACTGATACTGTTCAATGGATCATTCTCATGGCCGGTTTGATCTTCATCGGCATTCCGATGGGTTATCACGCCATTGGCGGATATGACGCTATTGTTCAAACACTTCCACCCGAGTTCCTGCGCTGGGATAACCTTACCTGGCAAATGCTGGTGAACTGGGCTGTGACCATCATTCCCATTTGGTTTGTTGGGATGACTTTGTACCAGAGAATCTACGCTTGCAAAGGGCCGAAGGAAGCCCAAAAGGCCTGGTTTATTGCGGGCCTTTTCGAGTGGCCAATTATGGCAATCATGGGCGTGGTTTTAGGTCTTTTTGCCAGAGTAGCGGCGGAGCAGGGCATGTTTGATGCAGTGGGCTATGCTGGTGCAGGAACCATGGATGAAGAAATTGGGTTGCCTTTACTTCTGAGAGATATTTTGCCGGTGGGTCTGCTTGGCTTGATGATGTCGGCCTATTTTTCGGCGATTCTGTCAACCGCTGACAGCTGCCTGATGGCTGCCTCGGGAAATATTGTTACGGACATCCTTGGGGTTAAATCGACCTCAGACGCTACCTCAAAGTCAACGCTGCGGATGTCGCAGTTGATAACGCTGGGCGTAGGTGTAGCAGCGCTTATCCTTGCCAGCACTATGGAAAACGTACTTGAACTTATGTTGTACTCCTATGCGTTTTTAGTGTCAGGATTACTGATTCCGCTGGTGGCGGCGCTGTTCGGTACCAGGGTATCCAGCACCGCAGCCTTTTGGTCGATGCTGGTCGGTGGCGCTACCACTGTTGGTTTGAGCATTGCACCTATTGACCTTCCACTTCAGCTGGATCCGAATGTGTTCGGTATTTCAGCGTCAGCAGCCATTTTTGTCATATTAAATTCAGTTACTACTAAAAAAACCTACGCTCATGATAAGCTATGAACTTCTCACACCTGGCCTTACTGTTGGCATGAACCAGCGCATGTTAATTGCGGCATTTCTGCACAAGCACCTGGACGAATTTGGCGATGAAAAAGAAGATATTCTAAAGTGCATTGACTATGCCCTTGACGATAACCTGAAGCCAGGCGGGTTTGTGCTGGTGGCACATGATCAAGAAAAAGATAAGATAGTGGGGACTGTGGTGGTAAACCGAACTGGCATGGAAGGCTACATACCTGAGAACATCCTCGTATACATAGCCATGCACAAAGATTACCGTGGGCAGGGTATAGGTAAGCAGCTCATGCAGAAAGCCATTGATTCCGCCGACGGTAACATTGCCTTACATGTGGAGCCAGAAAATCCAGCTGTACACTTGTACAAGAAGCTTGGCTTTACCAATAAATACCTGGAAATGAGGCTGGTGAAAAACTGACCTCCTCTTTTTTAAGTAAATTTGACCAACACCAACCCATCTGCTGAGTTCCCCTCAGTAGATTTATCATTTTAAGATGGCTTATATTACGCTCAACAGAACCAAGCTCAAACACAACTACGACTTCCTCAATTCGAGGTTCGAACAGAATAATATTGAGTGGGGGGTTGTGTCCAAGTTGCTCTGCGGCAACCGGACATTCATCGAAGAGCTGATTAAGCTTGGCACACGGGAAATCCATGATTCCAGAATAGGTAACCTGAAGGTGGTGAAGTCCATCAATCCCGATGTCCAAACTGTTTATATAAAGCCTCCGGCTAAAAAAAATATATTGAAGATTGTCAAATATGCTGACGTTAGCTTCAATACTGAGTACACCACCATGCAGCTGTTGTCCAAAGAGGCGATGCGGCAAGGCAAAGTACATAAGGTGATTATCATGATTGAGATGGGCGACCTGAGAGAGGGCGTTGTGGGTGACCACCTGCTGGAATTTTATGAGCAGGTATTTGAGTTGCCTAACCTTGAGATTGTGGGATTGGGCACGAACCTCAACTGCCTGAATGGAGTGATGCCGTCTCCGGACAAGCTGGTTCAGCTAAGCTTGTACAAAGAGCTGGTGGAAACCAAGTTCAATAAGAAGATTCCTTGGGTCTCAGGAGGCACCTCCGTCACTTTTCCTTTGCTACAACGAAAGCTGCTGCCGAAAGGCGTTAACCATTTCAGAATTGGTGAAACGCTGTATTTTGGAGCCGATTTATTCACAGGCGGAACAGTGGAGGGCATGCAAACGGACGTTTTCAAGCTTTACACACAAATCATAGAACTCACACAAAAGCCAAAAACCCCCGAAGGTGAGCTGGCAGAGAACCCATCAGGCGAAGTTTTTGAAATTAGGCAGGAAGACATAGGAAAGACCTCTTACAGGGCCATTGTGGATATTGGACTGCTGGAGATTGCACCCGATTTTCTCATACCGGAAGAAAAGGGAGTTACGGTGATAGGAGCAAGCTCGGACATGCTGGTGCTTGATTTGGGCAATTCTGACAGGAACTATCAGGTGGGTGACATAGTGACCTTCCAGATGAAGTACATGGGTGTGCTGGGCGTGCTCAACTCCGACTACATTGAAAAATATGTAGTGGAGTAATCTTGTTAAGAACTTACCTTCTCTCCAAAAACCCAGCTTGGCTTAAGCATGATCCGCTTTAATCCAAACTTCTTGATCGACACTTTTTCGATATATTCGACGGCTTCCTCCACTGAATCAGTCACCAGAAACAGATCCAGGTCTTCAGGTGATACGGTCTTTTCCTCCACCATGTGGTCCAGCTGGCTAACCAGGTGGCTCCAATAGTCTTTGCCAAACAAAACCAGCGGGAAACCCTTAATTTTCCCCGTTTGTATCAGCGTCAACGTTTCAAAAAGCTCGTCCATGGTGCCAGCGCCGCCCGGCATCACCACAAAGCCATAGGAGTACTTTAGCAAAAGCACTTTTCTCACAAAGAAGTAGTTGAAGTTGACTACAATGTCGAGATAGGGATTGGCGTGCTGCTCGTGTGGAAGCACAATATTGCAGCCAATTGTTTTACCACCAACTTCTTTAGCTCCCCTTGGTGCGGCCTCCATGATGCCCGGGCCACCACCTGTCATTACGGTGAACCCAGCAAGTGCCAAGTGGTGCCCAAGTTCTTGTGCAGCTTTATAGGATGGGTGATCTTCCTGAAACCTTGCCGAGCCAAACACAGTAATACATGGCCCCGTAAAGTGCAACGCCCTGAATCCACGAATAAACTCAAGTGCCACTTTTACGATATACTTAAATTCCCGCCATCGGGTACCGGGCCCCTCTAAAAACTTCTTTTCGTTATGGTTATTAGTATCTGTGTTGTTCTCCATCATTGATCAAATAAAATCGCCTTCAATCACATTTGTATTGGCTCTATTTCCAAATTCTCCGTCATTAGCCCATACACTCAACCGTGAATATGACTATAAAATTTCCCTCCAGACTTATATTTTCTGCTTTTTCACTTGCCTTGCTGGCCGGTTGCGGCGACAAAACAACGGATACCAGCGAAAATAAGCAAGATAGCACAGCCGCTGGCAGAGCACCAGTTGCCATGACAGCTCCGAAGCTTGAAGATACCTTCAAAGCCGAAATCGATGCACTGTCGGCTCATCCGCAGGTAAAAGAGGCTTTCCAGTTCATCGAAGCCTATGATGAGCAAACCATTAAAACCCTTATCACTCTTACCCAGATTGAAGCACCTCCATACAAAGAAAAGAACCGCAGTGATAAATATTTGTCGCTGCTTAAAGAAGCGGGTGCCGATTCAGTTTGGCAGGATGAAGTGTGGAATGCAATCGGCTTGGTAAAAGGAACAAAAAGAGGCAAGGTGCTCGCATTCTGTGCCCACCTCGACACTGTTTTCCCGGAAGGCACCGATACCAGGGTGCAGCAATCAGGCGATACACTAAAGGCTCCGGGTATTTCGGACGATACCAGGGGGCTGGCCATCCTTATCACCATTATGAAGGCCATCCGTAAGGCAGGCATTCAGCCAGAAAATGATATTTTGTTTATTGGCAATGTAGGAGAAGAGGGGCAGGGCGATTTGCGTGGAGCCAAGTATCTTTTTGGGCCTAACGGGCCTAAGATTGACGCCTTTATCTCAGTGGACGGCAGTGGCCATGAGTCGGTTACCAACCAGGCACTTGGGTCGCACAGGTATCGTATTACTTTTGAGGGCCCCGGAGGACATTCGTGGGGAGCCTTTGGTTTGGGCAACCCTCACCACGCACTGGGTAGAGCCATTACTTATTTTACCGATGAAGCCGACAAGTTTACTCGTAGTGGGCCAAAGACAAACTATAACGTAGGCGTCATTTCGGGTGGCACGTCGGTCAATTCTATCCCATTTGAATCCATCATGGAGGTGGACATGCGTTCCGAGAGCCCTGAAAGCCTTGTTAAGGTAGATACCATTCTCCAGCAGGCTGTTCGCAAGGCGCTGGCCGATCAGAATAAGCTCAAAAGGCATGGCCCAGATTTGACCGTCAAAATCGAGATGATTGGCGACCGTCCCTCTGGTGAGCACCCTGAAAGCATGGCCATTGTCCAAAGAGGCATAGCTGCAACGCAGTTTGTTGGCGGCCGACCAACCTTAAGAAGAGGCAGCACTGATTCCAATATCCCGATTTCAAAAGGGATACCTGCCATCACGATTGGCGGCGGTGGCATGGGTAGAAATGCTCACTCCCTTGATGAATATTTCATCAACAAGGACGGTGTGCTGGGAATCAAGAGAGCCCTACTGATTGTTTTGGCTGAAGTGGGTATTGATGATGAAATGAGGATTGAATCAAGATAAGCGATTCCTGTAGTCCTCATAGCCAAACTGCCTTATGAGTTGGAACGAGTTATCTTCTTTCCAAATACCAATAGAAGGATGGGGTACACCGTTGAAGGTCGTGGTTTTCACCATCGTGTAGTGGATCATGTCCTCAAAAACAATCAGGTCCCCAGGCTGTAGTTCCTTATCGAATGAGTATTCGCTCATGTAGTCTCCGGCCAGGCAGCTCATGCCTCCCATGCGGTAGGTGGGTTTGCCTTTTTCAGGATCCATTTTGCCTCCTCTGATTCTTGGCTTGTAGGGCATTTCCAGGCAATCGGGCATGTGGCAGGTAAAAGAAGCGTCCAGAATGGCAGTTTTTACACCTGAGTTTTCTACTACATCGAGAACAGTAGATACCAGGTCGCCGGTTTCCCAGGCCACGGCACTGCCAGGCTCCAGAATCACTTCCACTCCCCATTTTTCTCTGAAGGCTTTTAGAATAGAAACGAGGTGGGCAGTATCATATCCTTTTTTGGTCATCAGGTGCCCGCCCCCCATGTTCACCCATTTTACCTGTGGAATCAGGTGACCAAACTTCTCTTCGAATGCTTTTAGCGTATTTTCAAGGGTGAAGGAGGTCGACTCGCATAAAACATGGAAATGCAGCCCCTCAATGCCCTCTGGCAGTCTTTCGCCAAAGTGCGCAGCGGTCATGCCCAGGCGGGAAGTAGGCGACGAAGGATTGTACAAGTCGGTTGTCACCTCTGAGTACTCGGGGTTGACCCGAATCCCACATGAGATTTTTTCAGGGTAGGCCACAACATTGTCTTTGAATCGCTCATACTGGCTAAGCGAATTAAAAGTGATGTGACTACTTAATGCCATGATCTCATCAAACTCCTGATCACGGTAGGCTACAGCATACGTGTGCGACTTTGTTTTCATCTCCTCAAAGCAAAGTTTGGCTTCAGAAAGCGAACTTGCTGTGGCCCCTTTCAGGTATTGCCTCACCAGGGGAAAGGCACTCCACATGGCAAAGCCTTTGAACGCCAGAATGATGCTGATACCGGCCCGCTCCTGCACATCGTTCATTAGCTCAAGGTTTCTGCGGAGCAGTGACTCTTCCAGCAGATAGCAGGGCGAAGGTATTTTTGAGTAGTCAATCATGGTCACTTGGTCGTGTAAAACAGTAAAGGGCAAGCCTTGTGCCTTGCCCCTTTTATCTTTTAATAAAGCTAAAGCTTAGTCCATTTCAAGATCCACATCATGCAGCTCATGCCATGGTAAGCCCTGCTTGTTCATTTCTTCCATGAAGGGATCAGGGTTGAACTGCTCAACGTTGAACACGCCAGCGCCGCCCCACTTGCCTTCAAGCACAAGTTTAGCGCCAATCATAGCAGGCACACCAGTGGTATAGGAAACGCCCTGAGCTTTGGTTTCACGGTATGCATCAGGGTGCTTACAGTTATTGTAAACGTAATAGGTCTTTTCAGCACCATTTTTTATCCCACGCACCCTGCAACCAATCGAGGTTTCGCCCTTGTAGTTTTCTCCAAGATCTCCCGGGTCAGGCAATACAGCTTTTAAAAACTGAAGCGGCACGATTTCCATTCCATTGTAGTTGATTGGCTCAATGCTGCCCATGCCTATGTTCAGAATCACTCTGAGGTGAGTCAGGTAGTTGTCGCTGAAGGTCATCCAGAAGCGGGCTCTTTTCATCGTGGGGAAGTTTTTCACCAGCGACTCGAGTTCTTCATGGTAAATCAGGTAAGATTTCATGGGCCCGATGTTCGGATAGTTAATATCCTTACCTATTTCATGTGGTTTTGTTATTTTCCACTTGCCATCCTCAAAGAATTTTCCTTCCTGCGTTACTTCACGAATGTTTATTTCAGGATTGAAGTTGGTAGCAAAAGCCTTTCCGTGGTCTCCGGCGTTACAATCAACAATATCGAGGTAGTGAATTTCATCAAAATAATGCTTGGCGGCGTAGGAAGTGAAAACACCTGTAGCGCCTGGGTCGAAACCGCAACCTAACACGGCTGTCAGGCCGGCAGCTTTGAATTTTTCCTGATATGCCCACTGCCAGCTGTACTCAAACTTGGCTTCTTCTTTGGGCTCGTAGTTCGCTGTGTCGAGGTAGTTTACTTTGGTCTCCAAACAAGCATCCATGATAGTAAGATCCTGATAAGGAAGTGCCACATTAATGACAATGTCAGGGCGGAAACTGTTAATTAACTTGACCAGCTCAGGCACTACATCCGCATCTACTTTAGCGGTTTGTATGCTTACACCCAAGTCTTTTTTTATGTCAGCGGCAATGTCATCGCACTTGGATTTGGTTCTGCTGGCGAGCATGATTTCAGTAAACACACTTGAATTTTTGGCGCATTTGTAAGCCACCACACGACCGACTCCGCCGGCACCAATAATGAGTACTTTTCCCATCTTATATCTTATTACAGGTTAATTGCTTGAACTGCAAAAGTAGCACATGCGGAAATGTATTAAAAACACTGCGATTAATATTCTGACTCATGAGAATTTTGCCAGACAAAGGAAGGCGAAGGAGTGAGTTAAAAACAAGAAAAACCGGAGCGTAAGCCCCGGTTTTCATAGCTGGTAGTTATATTATAATTGTCAATTAGTCCATCAAAGCGCCAACCTGAACCCTTGAGTGAGCACTTACATAGTATCCGTCGTAAAGAAATTCCGACAAAAGCTCGGTGAGTTGCTTTTCTGAAGCATCTTTCTTGAATGTAGCAAAGCAGTAAGAAGCGTCTATACCGAGCACTTCCAGTTCTGGCATTCTTGCTTTTATCCTCACAATCTTTTGCTCCATGTAGGCAGCATTGGAGTTTTCAAGCAAGGGGAAGGCGATATTGATTTTGTCACCAGAATAGCTCACATTCAATTTGGCTGGGAAGCGTACGCCAAGCTTGGCTAGTTCATGGTCAATCACTCTTGTGCTTTCGCCGTTTTCCAAAAGGGCAGTTCTTTTTTCGAAAAGAGCATCAACCTTTGCGTGATCAATTATCAGATCCTGAGCCATAAGAATGCCATTGAAGGCAACAAGAGAAACGATTATCAGTAGCTTTTTCATAGTGGTTGTATTATATGTTGTTTTTTGTCGTCGTTAAAATGCAATGGTGTAGAAAGCTCTTAAAGAATGTCATCACAAGCATGCCATTTTTGGGCTGCGATTCGTTGATAACCAGATAGATTTTTTCGTTAACCATGATCAAAATTACCAGGCAGATTTCCATTTTTAAAATCCGCTCGTTTCGAAGCATAAAAATGCATGTGGCATTGAAAACCACTATTCAGGATTTTACTAAAACGACCACTTTACACTGAAAACATTACATCATTTGTGACCCAATGGAGCACATGAAACTGCTTCAGATGCTTCAAATGATCGGGATGACTTGTTTTTGCTCATTTATTTTAACCTTTTATTACCTGCACCAGAAACTTTCAAATAATATGCAAGCCGTAAGGGGTTGGACTGCGGAATTATTGCTTATTGAGTTACTTTTGCACACCTGATTTGGACATGACTACACAAACCATCGAGACCCGCTTCAATCAACTTGCCGATGATCTTTCTGAAAATGGATACGGCATCATCGAGTCCTTTCTCAGCGATGAGGAGGTAAAGGACATTTTGAGTGTTTTGGATGACTATCAGGAAGCTGGCGACTTAAAGAGAGCCGGCATCGGGCAGGCTGAAAATCATCAGGTTGATAAATCGCAGCGGGGAGACTTGATCAGGTGGATAGAGCCTGAGAAAGCGAAGGATCCCACCCAGGTGTATTTGGATAGGATGAGGGAGCTGATGCAGTTCATCAATAGAACGTGCTTTCTAAGTCTGAAAGATTTTGAGTTTCATTACACGCTTTACCCGGTTGGCACTTTTTACAAACGGCATTTGGATCAGTTCAAGCAGGACGACCACCGTAAACTGAGTGTCATTTGCTATCTAAACTTCGATTGGAGGGAGGGGGACGGCGGACAGTTGCGGATGTACAAACCTGTTGGCGCTGACGAGCAGATAGTGGACGTGCTGCCTGTGGCAGGAAGATTGATCTGCTTCAGAAGCGATTTGCTGGAGCACGAAGTACTGCCAACTGCAAGAGAGAGGAAAAGCCTGACCGGTTGGCTGCGTGATCAACTGCTTGACGTGCCATTTTAATGAGAGACAAAAAAATAGGCACCGGCTGTTTTTAAGTTCCCGTCGTATAGCTTTGTCTCAAACCGTTCCTGTTTTTTGTTTTCGAGCGTTCGTGGATCCAAATGCTTGACATTAATGGAAACATTCCCATCTTCATAAACTCTGACCTTCACGTAGTTGTATACATAGCCGCTACCAGCTGGGTTCTCAATCATTTTACTCTCAGAAAAAGTGATGAACGCCTTGCTGTTCTTCGCAGCATTCCTGCCGAAGTACTCAAAAAAATCAATGTTCATTCCTCCCACTATGTCGGGTGCACTTTCGACTTTCTTTTCATCCACATAAAAATCGCATTTGGCATAGTAAAAAGTACCTTTCACGTCATATCCTCTCTTAAAGGTTTCCAAAAGCTCTTCAAAGGTTAGCAAAGGACTATTTTGAGCAAATGCGGGAGCAACACACGTAAAAAATACCAGGGAGATAAGTAGCAGCCTTTTCATAGATGGACGATTTAAACTGTAAATTAAACTATTAATTACATTTTTCAGATATACAAGGGAAGCTGGTTGCTCTTTAACGCTGCTTCTTGTTGAGGAAAGAGAAAACTATCCGCCCCACGCCAGAATGAAACATAAGATATGAAATGTGACTTGCTGGGATGATGAAGGGAGAGTGCGGAAGATGCCGAAAGTGCCTGGTAATAAGGAGGCTCATTTAGCCAGGGCAGTTGTGAAGGGTATAAAAATTCCAAAAAATAGAAAATTAGGGGAATCCCTTGCTTTGCAATTACGTTCTTCGAAATAGCTAATTCTCATATTTATGACCGATCTTCTGGCTGCCCGCTCACAAATGGCCATGTCACTGGGTTTCCACATTATATTCTCCTGCATCGGTATGGTCATGCCATTTCTCATGGCATTTGCCAATTACAAATGGCTCAAGACCGGCCAGGAGGACTACCACCGTTTAATGAAGGCCTGGGCCAGAGGTGTGGCTATTTTTTTTGCCGTAGGCGCAGTGTCGGGCACTGTGCTCAGTTTCGAGCTGGGGCTGCTTTGGCCGGGCTTTATGGAGCACGCCGGGCCTATCATTGGTATGCCTTTTTCGCTGGAAGGAGCAGCGTTCTTTCTGGAGGCGGTAGCACTTGGCTTGTTTTTATATGGTGAAAAGGTCTTGAAGCCCTGGGTGCATTTTACGTCAGGAGTTTTCGTTGGCATTTCCGGAGTGGCATCTGGCATTCTGGTGGTAGCAGCCAATGGCTGGATGAATAGCCCGTCAGGTTTCGACTGGGTAAACGGACAGGCATCGAACGTTGATCCTATTGCTGCTATGCTAAACGAGGCCTGGTTCACTCAGGCTTTGCATATGACGCTTGCCGCCTTTGTCGCCACTGGCTTTGGCGTGGCTGGGGTGCATGCCTGGCAATATTTAAAAGACAGAAGCAAATTGCTCCATCTTCGGGCACTCAAAATAGCTCTCGCATTCGGGGCAGTGGCTGCTTTTTTACAACCGTTCAGCGGTCACCTTTCGGCAGATGATGTGGCACACAGGCAGCCGGTGAAGCTGGCAGCAATGGAGAGTCATTTTGAGACAGAGAAAGGTGCTTCATTCGTTATTGGCGGGATTCCCGATGAAGAAAAAGGAGAAGTGAACTATGCTATCAAGATTCCTTACTTATTGAGCATTTTGGCATTCACTGATCCGATGGCTGAAGTGAAAGGGCTTGATGCTTTTCCAAGAGACGAATGGCCGCCTGTAGCCATAGTACACTTTGCTTTTCAGACTATGATAGCAATAGGTGTCCTACTTATGCTAATCGGCGTGATTTTCCTTTTTGGCCAATGGAAGAAGCCACTGCTGGTTCAACGCACCTGGTTTCTTAAGATTCTTGCATTCGCAACGCCATTGGGCTTTTTGGCTGTGGAGGCTGGCTGGGTGGTGACGGAGGTGGGAAGGCAGCCGTGGATTATTTATGGGATCATGAAAACAGCCGATGCCGTAACGCCTATGCCAGGCATAGCTTATTCATTTTATGTAACCACAGGTATTTATTTACTACTGGCCATTTTAGTCTTTTGGTTGATGGGGCGGCAAATCACGGTGTTCAATCAGGAAAAGGAGGTAGCTCATGTTTGAGTGGGTTGTGCTGGTGCTGGTTATTTCGCTTTTACTTTATGTTCTGCTGGGCGGAGCCGACTTTGGTGCAGGCATTCTGGAATTGTTCTCACCGAAAGAAAAGTTTGATGAACTGAAAGCCACTACTTACCAGGCCATTGGGCCGGTGTGGGAGGCTAATCACGTATGGCTCATTATTATTATTGTTATTTTATTCAATGGCTTTCCGGCAGCCTTCAAAGTAATCTCCATTTACCTGCATATTCCGCTTTTGTTGATGCTTGTTGGCATCATTGTCAGAGGAACGGCTTTTGTGTTCCGGCATTATGATGCGGTTCAGGGTAGGTCTCAAAAGGTGTATTCCAGAATGTTTGCCTGGTCAAGCCTGGTGACACCCTTTTTTCTGGGAGTAATTGCAGGTGCCATAGTGCTGGGTAGAATGCCCGTTGGCGTTGAAAACTTCCATCAGGCGTTTGTGGCTCCATGGCTCAACTGGTTCACAGTGGCGGTTGGTATTTTCACATCATCACTCTTCGCTTTTTTGGCAGCTACGTTTCTAATACCTGAAATTGAGGATAGGGGCACCAAAGAGCTTTTTCGCAAGAACGCATTGCTAACGAACATATTGGTAGTAGTAACGGGCGGGCTGGTGTTTGTGGCTGGCCTTGTTGAAAAAATTGATTTTCCCAGGTTGTTCTTTTCCCACCCTTTCGGCCTTGTCAGTGTCATTCTTGCCACGGCAGGGCTTTTGGTACTGGCTGTTACGCTGAGGAAGAAATGGGATCAGCTTTCGAGACTGCTGGCAGGGCTGCAGGGAAGTTTCATTGTGCTGGGCTGGCTGGCACTTCAGTACCCTAATCTGATTGTGTTTATTGATGGGACGGTGATAACGCTTGAAGCAGCAGCAGCCCCGGAGCTGGTGATATCAATTTTAGGCACGATGTTGGCTGTTGGTGTTGTGTTAATATTACCAGCATTGGGCTATTTGATATGGGTTTTTAAGTATCGCAAAGGTTTGCGGTAATTTTTTTCAACAAATCAGACGTTCTGTTAAACTTTTTTCAATAAATTTACGTCTGTATTGAAACAGGAGAAATCAAGAAATTAACAATATGCTAATGAGCTCTTGATTCTGCGCATAAAAAAAGGGGCTAACTTTGCCCCTGATAGTAGAATCCTCTCATTAATAAAGAGTGTAGTTTAAGTAGGTATGTGTTCTGAGCACCTTCGGCTTTTGGCCCAAGGTGCTTTTTATTTGCTCCAATGTAACTGAGATTTTTTCATTTTCACAACTCTTTTTCTGAAATTTTATCAAAGCAATCGTTTGAAAAGTTAGTTATATAACTATTCTCCGAAATCTTATGAAAATTGCCAGCTATTGCTAGCAAAGGTTGACGCCCTCACTTTTTTAGCGCACTAATGCTGATGATATATGTACCAACAGTCATCATTTTTGAATATGTCACTAGTACAGAGGTTGTTTTTTCTTCTGTCAGAAAAGAACCAGAGGAGTGAGCATTACGTATTCGCCAGAGGCGCAGCGCTACATGGTAAAATGGTCTATGAGATCACTATTTCTCCTTCTGCGGGTGTTCGTTTATAACTTAACCAGCCTAAAAGACTGTAGAGAGCCGTTTGCGGGGAAATGTAGGATATATACGCCTGAAGGGTAAGAAATCAAGTCAATCACGAGTTCGCCAGAAGCAACAGTCACCTTTGGTTTTATATGTTGGCCAGCGGTATTGTAAACTTTTACTTGCGAAGGGTTGAGATTGTGCGAACCTTTTAACTTGAACCTATTCCCTGAGGGGTTGGGGTAGACTATCAGATCGCTGGATAGCGTAAAGTCAACCTTTTCAATGTCGGAATATGAAATTGTGCCGTCAAAGTCCGTTTGTTTTAGTCTGTAGAACGACTTTCCCGGGTAGGGCTGATGATCAAAAGCACGATAGGTTCGCTTTTCAGAAGTAGTGCCAGCCCCCTTTACCTGAAGAATCTCTTGCCAATTTTGTGCATCAACTGAGCTTTCAACAGCAAAGAAGTCATTGTTCAGCTCTGACCCTGTTGCCCACTCGATAGTCACCATGCTGCTTGTTGCCATTGCCGAAAAGCTCAATAATTCAACTGGCAGCGGCACTGATACATCGGTATTACCCAAACTGAACCTGTCCCCATCCTGAAATGACACTCCGGAAAATACGGCGATTTTATTTGATACGGTTCCTGCTAGTGGTGTTACGTCATTTGTAGAAAAATCCCCATCCCGGTCAACAAGCAGTCTCAAATTGGAGCCAAGCGGACTTCCGCCCACTCCACTGAAGTCAAAAGAGATGGAAACGGTGCCTACGTCACCTGTTTTAGTGACCGTCCAGTTTCTTGACAGCTTTTCTTCGATAACTGTTCCGTCAACATCGGTGCCAATTGCTTTGCTTGTAGAGCTAATTGCAGCATTGTCGTGTCCCCAAAACATGAATTCGCCATCGTCCAGGTCACTGGGGTTCCATACACGAAGTATACCCGACCCACGGGCATCCACGTGTGCCGAACCGTCAGCAGCCCTTCCAATGCCGGCTACTTCAAAGTCGTAGTCTCCATTTGCCGGGTCATCCATTGTGTATACGTCGTTTCCGGAGGCCGAAATATCGATATCATACTTTGCAGACAAGTAATTGTCGATAATTATTCTTTGTGCAGTATTTACCTCGCCATCGTACATCGCTATTTCCGCAATGTCTCCGGTTAGGAGAAATCCAGTTGTTGTGGCGGTTCCACGTCTGGCGCCGACCAGCACGTCAGTGGTGGCCACGGTTCCTGTGCCTACTCCGCCCCCTGATACGTTTACAGCTTCATCAGACCAGGAGTTTTTTGCTGTCGTATTGTTGATGTGAGCTCCGATAGCCCAGGAATCGGCAGTGTTGATGGTGCCGAGCCCATAGTTGCCACCGATGAATGAGGTGAAGGTATTACCATCAAATGTATATTGATACTGTCTGGTGCCGGAAGTAGCTGTTGCCTTAGAAAAAATAGTGCCATTATTGCCCGAGGGGACATTGTAAACTGCAAAAAAGGACCAACTGTCCGTACCGGGAATTAAGTTGAGGCCCGCTGGGGTGCCAAGGGTTAAAAAGTCTCCCCCGTCGAAACTTACCGATGGGAGCGAAGTATTTACAGCGTTGGCATTGAATGTTGGCTCCTCAGCTGTTACTCCACTTGATACTGCCGACAAACCATTTCCTGATGGATCTGGCCAGGTTGTAACAGCAACACCGTCAGACAGGCTCAAATCATTTGCCCTAAGCCACAACTGGTTGTTGTTTTGGTCGCCAACTCCGCCTGGCCCGGCATTTCCTGTGATAAAATTCCCGGTGGGCGTGATTGGAAAAGCGCCACAATTACTGGAGCATGTGAGACTAAAATCAGCACATACCTGGTCGAGGGTGCCGCCGTTAAAGAATTGAACGGTAGGGTCTGCACCCCCGTTGCCAAGGTTTACGATACCGCTGCCACAAAGTGTAGCATCTGTCCAATCGATGTAAATATCATCTGCACCAAAAGATGTATTGTCGATGATAGCAACGCTGTTTCCCGACAGGATCAAGTCGTCAGTGTTGGTGAAATTAGCCGTTGCAGCTAGTTCAAAGTAACCCAGGTTAACAATATCTTCTGTCACCGTGAAAGTGCCTCCATTTTCCACCAGCGTATAGCCTTCTATCATTACCTCTTCACTTGAGGTGAGCGTTCCTCCGTTGGCAACGACAATATCTCCTGTATGATAAAACATTTGATCTGTAGAGCCGGTAAAAGCGCCCACATTGGCTCTCGCCAGATCCGCCGGCGATTGGGAACACCCGCCATTATCGTCTACATTATCAATTGTAATAGTGTGACCATTTTGTATGACGACATTGTCAGTTCTTTTCGGAAAGACGCCAGCCCCCACCGCACCGCTGGAACCGTCAGGAGTAAAAGACCAGCTGGAATTGGATTCCCATGCTCCGGAAGCAAAAGAGTAGAATGTGCGTGAAGCATTGAACTCCCCACTGGTGGTGTAAAATGTTGCATCTTCACGTTGATTGTTGTACTCAGTTTCGATCCAGCTGGCGCTGAAAACCTCATTCGACAGTCTGGCGTGATCAAGGTCGCCATTCCAACCCTCATTGCGGGAGCCTGTTGCTCTACCATCGTTACCAATGTCGAGGTAGCTTTCCAGTGTACCTAAACCACCATAGGCTTCGGTGTGCTCCAATTGGCCATTAACATACACAGAACACGTTGTACCATTCCAGGTAAGGGCAATATAGTTCCAGACATCAACTGCTAAAGTGGCAATGCCCTGCTCCAGGTTGTGATTATTGCCAAACCCTAAATCCAGCCCTCCAACGTTGTCATCAGAATATAACTGAATACGGTCGGCAAAACCACTGGGGTTTGATGTGTGACCAAACAGATATTTTTCATTTCCGGTAAAATCAGGGGTACGAGCCCAAATTGAAACTGTACCGCTTGCAGTAGAAATAGAAGCTGAAGGGATTTGCACATAGTCATTTTTCCCAAAATTTTGCCCGTCAGCAATTAAAGCTGGCGATGTGTCGGTGCTTCCTGTATTTGTTCCCGCAGTTCCGCCAGTAGCATCGCTGAAGTCGTCGTTGAGGAAATACACGGCGTCAAAATCTGAATTCCACACACTGGTAACGGAGGGGTCTGCTGACACTGAACAATTCCCATAGAACATGTAAATATCCGTATCAACAGAATTGCTCAGTGTCGGAATTCTAACCCAGGCCACGTATTCGCCTGTCGTAGGATCGTACGACTCAATTTGATGATCCAGCAGGGTTACACCTGCCTGGTCAGCACCAAAAATGATGTCGTACCCGGTAGTGTTTTCAACGTGACCCCCGTTGCCTACCGATCTTAAATCCAAATCGGCGGTGGCTCCCATGAACCTGATCATTACAGGGAAATCAGTTAGTGGACTTGCACCCACTACTTCGGATGCATCGATAGTTATTCGCTTGCCGTAGCCATACCCTTCAGTTTGGGAAAAGACTTCTGTTGAAAGCGCAAGCAAAAAAACAAGAAAAAAAGCTCTACAGAGATAAGACACTCGGTGTATAAATTAGATAATCTACCAAAACTAAAAAACATCATTGCTGGCACTTTTGGGTAAACAATTCGCAATTGAATACAATTGTAACTTTGAAAGTAACCTTTTTGACCGTAGACTTCAAATTTTAGCCGTTAATAATAATCCACACCCTCGACTACTTAAATTGATTTGATGACTTTCTTACTAATTTCCAGGTGTAAGTCTGAACCTTATTCATGTTACACCTTGGCCAAAATAATGGCTCAGCGCAACCCTTCTGTTTTAAATCGGTCTATTTAGTTTACAATTGTGAAACATAGGTATTACTTTCACGTTAGTAAATCAAATAATTTAGAGATCGAACCTAAATACCCGAAAAATGCAAAGAATCAACCTCGGCGAATTTGAAGAGCTGGTGTTGCTCATAACGGCAGTACTGCACGATAATGCCTATGGCATCAGCGTGCTACAGGAAATAGAAACTCAAACAGGACGAAAAATCAACATCAGTGCAGTGCATTCGGCGCTCGACAGGCTGGAGCAAAAGGGCTACCTGAAGTCATACCTGGGGGGTGCGACCAATGAAAGAGGCGGCAGAAGAAAAAGGCTTTTTTCTGTTACAGCAAGCGGAGCAAAAGCGCTATCGGACGTGAAGGAAATGCGCAACACCCTCTATGATCAAATTCCGGAGGTAACGCTGAAGTTAAATTTTGTATGACCGAACAGCACTTACCGGAGCCACCTGGCTGGGCCTTAAAGTTATTGCGTTGGTATTGCAAGCCAAGGTACCTGGAGGCTATCGAAGGTGACCTCTACGAGCTTTTTGACCTGCGTTGCCAAAGTGCAGGCGAAAAGGTTGCAAGAAGAGGGTTCGCCTGGGACGTGGTCAGGTTTTTCAGGTGGAAATACATAAAAGGACTGGAAAACTCAAAACGACTAAATCAATTCGACATGTGGAAAAATTACTTTAAAATCTCACTGCGAAGCCTCTGGAGGCAAAAATTTTACTCCGCCATCAATATAGCGGGTCTTTCTGTCGGCATAGCGTGTTGTTTGCTCATCATCATCTATATCAAGCACGACCTGAGCTACGATAGGGTTTGGAAGGATGGCGACCGGATTTACAGGATTGCCATCAACGACCGTGGGCCTTATACACCCACCAGGCTTGGCTCATTTCTGAAGAGCGACTACCCAGAGGTGGAGTCGTACACAAGACTGAATGGGCTTTATGATTTTTCTTTTGCCATTGGGGATAATGTCTTCTCGGAGCCGGGAGGGAGCCTGGCGGACTCTACAGTGTTTGAGGTGTTTGACGTAAAGTTTATAGAGGGAACGCCGCAAGGAGCGCTCTCCGAACCGAACACAGTTGTTTTGACGAAAAGTGTAGCTGATAAGTATTTTCCTCATGAAACTGCTGTTGGCAAAATCATCAAGTCGTCAGGCGACGCAGTGAAAATTACGGCAGTGGTGGAGGATCCGCCGGCCAATAGCCACATGCCGTTCAAATACCTGGTGGCCATGCCCCACGAGTATTGGGCCACCACCGGCTGGTGGACAGGCAACAATTTTTTTACATATGTTAAACTTGTTGAGGGCGCTTCAGAAGTAGACTTTGAAGCCAAAATGCTTGATTTTATGCGCAAGCACATGGCAGAGGAGCTGATGGAAAGCTACAACTATGACAACTTCGATGATTATCTTGCATCGGATGATTCCTACAGATTTACACTAGTACCTATTCAGGAAATCCATCTCAATTATCCAAGGTTAACATTGGCGGAAAGCGCCGGAGACATGGACAATGTCTATATATTTTCAGCCGTAGCATTCTTTATTTTACTTATCGCCTGCATCAATTTTATCAACTTGAGCACGGCCAGGTCTGGCAGTAGATCGAAGGAAGTGGGGATAAGAAAGGTACTTGGGTCGGTCAGAGGTGAGCTGATCAGACAGTTTATGGTAGAGTCATTTCTCATCAGCATTTTTTCTCTCGGTTTGGCTATTTTACTATCGCTGGTAGCGCTGCCATATTTCAACGACCTTTCCGGCAAGCAGTTCCAGTCAACAGATCTCATCACCGTGGATAATATGCTTTGGTTGACACTGCTACTTACAGCTGTGGGCATCATTGCGGGCAGCTATCCTGCGTTGTATCTTTCTTCATTTAAGCCTGTGGCTGCTTTGAAAGGGGAGCTCAAGTCCGGTAAATCCGGGTCATTTTTGAGAAAGGCGTTAGTGAGCTTCCAGTTTGCGATATCGATTTTTCTAGTGATTGCTACTGTAATTGTGTACCAGCAGATCAACCACATGACTAGTCAGAAGCTGGGCTTCGATGCAAGCAACACGATGGTGATAAAAGCCGGGTCGGCGCTAAAAGATAGCGGCCCGTTTTTCAGAGCCAAGCTGCTCGAGAATCCAAATATTGAAAGTGTGGCAGCCGGCAATAGTTATCCATCACAATTTCTGGGTGACTGGGGTTACAGAACTATGGGTGATGTGAAAGATAACTACAGCCTCTATACCATGTTTACAGATAGTTACTATTTAGAAACCATGGGGGTGGAGCTGGTGCAGGGAAGGTTTTTCTCGAAAGACCTGGTAACCGATACTGCATCCATTGTGTTGAATGAGACCGCTGTGAGAGAATTGGGATGGGATGATCCTATAGCTCAGCGTCTGGAGAGAACAGAAGGGGTATTTACCGTAATCGGCATAGTAAAAGACTTTAATTTTTCATCTCTGAAAAGCAAAATACGGAGCATGGCTATTAGGTACGATCCAGAAATTTATAAGGCCAACTGGGGTTCTGCCTTTTACCTGGCGAGAGTTAATGGCAACTACCAGGAAACTGTCAACTACGTGAATGAGCTTTGGGGCACCACTGCCCCCGAGGAACCGTTCGACTATGACTTTGTCGATCAGGCTTTTGCGAAGCTCTATGAGTCGGAGGGAAAGTTTGGAAAGATATTTACGGTTTTTTCAGCGTTGGCTATTCTTATTGCCTGCTTGGGGTTATTTGCCATGGCGGCTTACACGCTTGAGAAAAGATTTAAGGAGATTGCTATTAGAAAAGTACTGGGGGCCAGCGTATTTTCCATTACCACTTTGGTGTTGTCCGACTTCACGAAGCTGATTCTCTTCGGCTCAATCATAGCTGTTCCCCTTGCGTTCTATGTGATGGACCAATGGCTGCAAGAGTTTGCTTACAGAATGGAATTAGGCATTGTAGTGTTTCTTATACCTGTTTTGGCCGTAACGCTGCTAGCCTGGCTAACAGTAATTTACCAGTCGTTCAAAACTGCTACTGGCAACCCGGTATATGCACTCAAGCAGGAATAAGCTTTCTCAAAACCAAAGAAAAAGGAGCCAACCGGCTCCTTTTTTGTTTTGTGGCAAATAAATCCAGCCGACGTCGTTTCTTGTTTTTTGCTTCCCTTTATGTATTTTAAATCCAAACTATGCTGGGCTTTCGTACGTTGTAGTGACATGTTACCGCCATCAACCTGTCAAGTATTTGTCGAGTAATAAATAAAAAATGGTAACACCTCCAATTTCGAAGGATGAAAAGGCTCGTTTGGCCGATTTACTTTCCTACAACATTTTAGACACACCTGAAGAGGAAGAGCTTAACGAAATTGTGCAGCTAGCTTCAGAAATCTGCAATAAGCCCATCTCAACAATTACCTTGATTGACGAGAAAAGGCAATGGCATAAGGCCAGAAAGGGAATCGATGGCGCAGAAGGAGAGCGGGATTTCGCTTTTTGTGCCCATGCTATCCATGGCGACGATGTGATGATGGTGCCAGATGCAAAAAAAGACGAGCGGTTTTACGACAATCCGCTGGTTGAAGGAACCCCTCACATACGATTTTATGCAGGTGTTCCCCTTAAGTCAGCCAAGGGATACAACCTCGGAACTTTGTGTGTCATTGGAACCGAACCTACCAGACTCAGTGAAGTTCAACAACGGGCGCTGAAGATATTGGCCAAGCAGGTAGTCACCTATTTCGAGCTTAGGAAGAATAACCGTCACCTGACTGAAGCACTGAAAACGGTTGATAAACAAAAAGAAGAGCTTTCCTCCCACAATAAGACACTTACCAGGCTGCTGTCGATCATTGGCCATGATTTGAAGGGGCCTGTTGAGAACTTGAAGCAGCTTTTCAGTCTTTTTGTAAGTGGGAAGCTTTCTAAAGAAGAAATAGATAGCCTGGCAGCCGATTTGAATGAGCGCCTCGAAAGCACCTCCGATTTGCTCGGCAACCTACTTAGCTGGGCGACCAGCCAGCTCAACGATGCATCTTTACATTCGGATAAGTTTGACTTGCACGATATTGCCGAGGAACAACTCCACCGGATCAAAGGGAGCGCTGTTGCGAAGGGGAATAGCTTACTGAATAAAGTAAAAAAAGGTTCCGTAATAACCGCTGATAGGGACATCATTAGGTTTGTGATAAGAAACCTCATTACAAATGCGAATAAGTTTACCTCAGAAGGCGCTATTTCAGTAGCCCTGGAGGAGAGTGAAGACCTGAGTAGAATTGTTGTTGCAGACACTGGCCAGGGAATGTCGCAGGAGGCTATCAAAGCCCTTTTTAACTGGAACGACAGGCGCACCACCGCAGGAACCTCAGGAGAAAAGGGGTCGGGCCTTGGTTTGCTCATTGTCAGGCAGTTCGCCGGTCAGTACAATGGCCGCCTTATCATTGAAAGTGAAGTGGGTAAGGGAACCAAAGTTGTTTTTGAAATGGCAAAGGATATCGACATGGAACCATCAACGGATTAGCCATATATAACCCAATGGCCTCCCAAATACCCTGAGTGCATCTTATAAAAATGTTATGTGCCGACTGAGGCGCTCTGCTTTACTTTACTCCTGATCAAATCAATCGATTATGTCTAAAAAAGCAGGAGCGAGGCTCCTAATAACAACAATTTTGCTAACGCTGACCTATGGGTTTTCGCAGGCCCAGGCCGACTACCGGTCGAGTCAGCAGATAACAACGCAGTTACAATCACTTTCACGACAGTATTCCTCCCTTGCAAAGCTGCAGACCATTGGGAAGAGTGACGGAGGCAAAGACATTTGGGCGCTGACACTCGGCTCGGGCGACATCGACAATCACCCGGCCATTGTAGTGGCTGGTGGGGTTGATGGGCGATATGTTGTAAGCACGGAGCTGGCACTCAAGTTTGCCGAGCAGCTACTGGGTTCGTCGCAGACCGATTCGGTGAAGAATCTCCTGGCCACAACTACTTTCTACGTGCTGCCCAATGTAAACCCGGAAGCAACGGACCAGTTTTTTGCCTCACTCAAGTACGCCAGAACTGGCAACGGCCGTGCAACCGACGATGACCGTGACGGCCAAAATGGCGAGGACGGTTACGAAGACCTCAACGGAGACGGACTGGTTACAATGATTCGGGTGGAAGATGCTACCGGCGAATGGAAGAAAAGCGAAGCCGACGACCGGATTATGGTGAAGGCAGCTGAAGGCGAAACAGGTGGCTACCTCTATCTCACAGAAGGTACCGACAACGATAAAGATGGCGCATTCAATGAAGACGGTGCTGGTGGCATCAACTTCAACAATTCACTCACCTGGGACTTCCCCTATTTTCAGCCTGGTGCCGGCGACTTCCCTGTGGCCGACAAGGAAAACCGTGCAGTGCTCGATTTCCTTTTTGAGCGCTGGAATGTGTTTGCACTGGTTACTTTTGGTTCGTCCGATAACTTGAACGCCCCCATAAAATATAATGCAGGCGAGGCATCAAAAAGAGTGCTTAAGGGCATGCTGAAAGGCGATGCTGACGCTAATGCGTTGGTATCGAAAAACTACGTAGACATCGTCGGCAAAAAAGAAGGAGCTCAGCCTGTAGTGCAGGGAGGTGGCTTTATGGAGTGGGGTTACTTTCACTATGCCCGCTATTCGTTTGGTACACCAGCCTGGAGCTGGCAGGAGTTCAAAATGCCGGAGGATAGTGTTGCCAAGGCAAAATACAAACCCAACAAAGACAAGAACAAAGAAGTGGATTACCTGCGGTGGGCTGAAGCCAATAACCACGATTTGTTTGTGGAGTGGAAGCCGGTAAACCATCCGGACTTTCCAGGAAAAAAAGTGGAGGTAGGAAGCTGGAAGCCCTTTGCTCCCTACAATCCACCTTTCAGTTTGGTGGCGGACATCTCCGACAAACAGAATAAGTTTATTCTGAAGCTGGCCTCTATGAAGCCTCAGGTGAAAATAGAAAACCTCGCTGTGGAGACAGTTGGTAAGGGGATGACACGTATTACGGCTGACATTTTCAACGCAGGCACGCTGGCCACCATGACAGAATTAGCGCAGAAGACCCGCTGGGTACGAATGACCAAGGTGGAAATGACATTGACGGGAAGTCAGCAAATCGTTTCCGGTGACAAAGTGAAGCTTATTTCCTCTATTGACGGGGGAGACAAAGTGACAATGTCGTGGCTTGTGAAGGGCTCAGGCAGCGTGAAGCTTTCAGCAGGCTCGGCGCAAACCGGGATCGATACAAAAACCATTACCCTTAAATAAGAACAGTCATGAAGAGAATTATATACACTTTCATCATTCTTTTGGCAGGGTTGAATGTTTCGGCCCAAACGCCCGATCAGATTTTCAAGGCAGCAGGAAGCCCGCCCAACCCTAAGGTGCAGGTAAGCTGGAACAGGTACTACACCTCAGAAGGGCTGTGGGCTATCGCCAAAAAGTTGTCGGAGGCACATCCTAACCTTGTGAAGGTGGAAACCATCGGCAAAACCTATGAGGGGCGTGACATGATTGCCCTGACCATCACAGATTTTTCCAAAGGCAACGTGGATCGCAAGCCTGGGATGTATGTAGATGGAAACATCCACTCCAATGAAATTCAGGGTGGCGAATTTGCCATGTATACAGCCTGGTACCTGGCTGAAAGTTGGTATTACAACGATTTCATCAAAGACCTGCTGGCCGATAAGGTTTTCTATATAGTGCCTACTATTAACCCTGACGCCAGGAACGACTATATGAAAGGCGTTAACACAGCCAATACCCCACGGTCTGGCATGATGCCGATCGATGATGACAGAGACGGCCTGGTAGACGAAGATGGCTACGACGACCTGAACGGCGACGGCGAAGTGACCATGATGCGCCGCAAAAACCCTAATGGACGCTACATCATTGACCCCACTGATCCACGCCAAATGATTGAGGTTGAGGCAGGGGAGTCCGGTGAATACGAAATGCTGGGCTACGAAGGCAAGGACAACGATGGCGACGGTGAAGTGAATGAAGACAGGGTAGGCGGCTACTATGACCCCAACCGTGACTGGGGCTGGAACTGGCAGCCGGAGTACATCCAGAGAGGGGCGCACAAGTACCCGTTTTCTGTACCGGAAAATAGGAACGTGATGGAGTTTGTGATGAAGCACCCCAATATTGGAGGCGCCCAAAGTTTTCACAACTCAGGCGGTATGATTCTTAGGGGCCCTGGTGCTGAAGAAGACAGAGGGACTTACAACTCGACTGATGACAAGGTGTACGACGCCATTGGTGAGCTGGGGGAAAGCATTATGCCTGGCTATACTTATATGGTAGTTTGGAAGGACTTGTACACAGCTTTTGGCGGTGAGCTCGACTGGTTCCATGGCTGCCGTGGTATTTTCACTTTCACCAATGAGCTGTACCATCCTTACTTTATGTTTGGCAAAGACTACAAAGGGGGGAGAAGAGGAGACGAAGTGCAGAAGGACATGTATAAGTTTGAGAAGAACTTGCTGATGACTGATGCCTTCGTGGATTGGAAGGAATTTGACCATCCCGAGCTTGGCAAGATCGAGATAGGGGGCTTTAGAAAGAACTTTGGGAGAGACAATCCAGGCTTTCTGTTGGAAAATGACGCACATAGAAACATGGCGTTCCTGATCTTCCATGCTTACCACACGCCCAAGTTGGTGATAGAAAAAGTAGAAGAAAAAGACCTTGGCGGCGGACTGAAGCAGGTAACAGCCACCATTGCTAACAAAAGGCTGATCCCTACACACTCCAGTCACGATACCAAGAACAAAATCATTCGCCCAGACTACATTTCCCTCGAAGGGGCTAATGTGGTGGCTGGCATGGTCGTGACCGACGTGGATATGAACAAGACCACCGAGCAGAAGGTAGCTCCTGCCAAAATCGCTGTAGAAAACATACCGGGCATGGAAGCGGTAACCGTTCGCTGGATAGTGAGCGGCTCTGGCAAGTACACCGTGAAAGTGGATAGCGAGAAGGGTGGAGTGGTGACTAAATAATTGACGGTAATAAGATTGTGATACAAAAGGTCGCCCAGTGCGGCCTTTTTCCTGTTTTCAGCTTTGCAACACCCAGCAATTTTTCTGTACAATTCTACAAAGTTCGGCTTGCTGATCATCCATTTTCAGGAGCTTGGATTTGGTATGCCTGGAATCAGGTAGGGTATAAGTGATCTGGTAGATATTGTGGGTGAGTTCTGCTGCTTTTTTTACCGAGAGCGTCGACTTGTCCATGTATAGGATCCGCTCTAGTTCTTTATAGATGCAATAAGCAGTAAATGAAATACAGATGTGTGCTTCAATTCGGCGTCTTAACCGGTGATAGATGGGGCGTATCCTTAGATCGGTTTTTGACATCCGGAATGCTTTCTCGATATGCCAAAGGTTGTTGTAATTTTCTATCACCTGCAGATTGGACAACTTGGTATTGGTGATATAGCCTTTTAAACCGTCCCAGACTTGATCAGCTCTAAACTTTTCATAATCAATTTTTACCGTGAGTTCTCCTTCTAATTTGAGATACTTGTTATACCCCCGGTTGTTGATGTGGGATTTGGTGAGTTTACCCCGGTTGATTTGTTTTTCTAGCCGGTCAAGACCTCTTTGACGGTTGTGCCCGTCCTTACGAGCTCTTTTCTGAGAATAGGCAACAATAAGTATGGCATCATTCTTTCTTGATATCCGAATGACTTTACCGTCTTTCCATTCCTGTTCCTGTATGCGTTGTCTGATCTGCTCGGATTCATTTTTGATCCTTGCTCCAAGGATATATTGATACCCTTCTGCCTGCAACGCTTTGAGGTTATCATTTGACAATAAGCCCGCATCGGCTATCACGACTGGTTTGCCCAGTTCAAACCGGGCGGTGATCTTCTCCAGAAAAGGGATCAGGGTATGTCCTTCATAAGTATCTCCTTCAAAAATGTCATACCCGACTGCATAACCTTCCAGACCCACCAGCAAGCCCAGATAGATCTGTGGGTTTTGATGCTTTCCATCCTTTGAAAACCCCGTTTTGCGCAGATCATCCTCATCACTGGCTTCAAAATAAAGCGTTGTCATATCGTAAAAGACAACCGTCAAATTACCCTTCAATATCTTGCGGGTATGGGCAAAAGCTATTTGCTCAACTTCTTCCTTTAGCTGGTCATTGAGCTTATCCAGAAACCGATAGATAGCATCTACACCCAGGTCAACCCCCTGGTAGCGATAAAGATATTCTGCTGTCTTGAGTTTACTGAGTGGAAAAGCCAGGCGGGCAATGACCAAATGACGGAATAAGCCTTGATGTATGCTATTAAAGCCGATATGATCGTAAAGCCTGCCAAAGATCAACTCGGGGCCTACCGTTCTGATACTTGCATTGGCAAGGCTTTCCATTGCCTGTTCAAAGAGGGTATCTTGTTCTGATATGAAAATCTTTGACTGGGCTGAGAGCCGTTCCATCTCCTGCCTGCCCAGGTACCACAGCTTTTGTACCTGTTGCTCGGTATGGCCGCTACCAATAGTCTTGACTACCTGATATTTGCCTTGGGTCTTAGAGATGATTTGTACCGAAATACTACCCGAACGATTCTTCAACTTCCGCAAAAACATCACTAAAGTTAAGCGTGCAACACCCAAAATCATCACAAAAACCCCCAATTCTCAACGTATAGGCAGTTTCAATTTAGAGGTGCGGAAAACAGGTGAATAAGACCACCGAGCAGAAGGTAGCTCCTGCCAAAATCGCTGTAGAAAACATACCGGGCATGGAAGCGGTAACCGTTCGCTGGATAGTGAGCGGCTCTGGCAAGTACACGGTGAAAGTGGACAGCGAAAAGGGTGGGGTGGTGACTAAATAGTTGACTGTAATAAGATTTTGATACAAAGAAGGTCGCCTAGTGCGGCCTTTTTTTGTTTCACCCGGTCGGAAAAGATAAATCTGGCATTGGAGTTGCTATGTCTTTTTCATTTTTAAAATTCAATATGAAAAGACTAGCGTTTATTTTTTTAGTAGCAGTTTCATGCAAAACTGCTCATGTATCACTTCAGCAAGACTTCGCCACTAGCGCAGAGTCGTATGAGGTTCAGGGTAAAAATGGCTGGCAGGTCAACCAGGTCATTAAATTTGGCCCTTACGAAACAAGCAAGATTGACCGCAGCATGACCTTTAGTTATCATGTTCCCTTCCTTGTTGACTTTTCCGGCGGCAAGGAAAGCCTTGCTTTTAACATAGTGAACAAAGAGGCTGGCGCTGGGGTAAACTTTCTGGGAGACAGCCGCCTGAAGGATAACCACCTTTCCCTGGCCAAAGGGTATTTTCAGATTCCTCTGAAGCAAAAGGATGTCTTTGCAGGCGCCATCTATTTTTCCCAGCCAGGGCTTCAGCGCTTCGACTTTCTTTTGCTCAACCCAAACAACCAGCAACTGACCGCCAAGTGTCAGGGAGTAGTTTTGGGTGAAAAAGGCGATGAGTACTTTACCATAAAAGGAATAACCAAACTGCAAGGGTCAAAAATCCCGCAAACACAGGTGTTTGGCTATGAATTCCTCCAGGGCGACAAGGTGGTAGGGGCCGTCGAAACCCTCAACAAAGGAAGGGTGTGGTTCGACACGTCGTTAAGTGAAAGAGACAGGCTATTGTTATCGAGCCTGGCAACCGGACTGCTTGTGAGAAACAACTTGCAGGAAGAAGTAGAGAACCTATAAAAGGACTTGAACAAGATCGAAAGCCCTTCAGCCGATATGGCATGAAGGGCTTTCTATTTTTGGCTATTTCCTCACTTCAATATACCTCACTTCCCTCACCGGCGTGTTGTCCTCTGTCATGCCTTCCACTACAATCCGGTAAACTGTAGGTGAGTCAGCGGCATAAAAGGAAAACCCGGCTTTACCTGTTTCACTATCGGTGGTGAGTGCAGGGTTCCAGTAAATGGTCGAGCGGGTGTCGGGCTCACTATGGCTTTCCTTTCGCTGAGAATAATTGGGTGCTCTGAATTCCTGTGCCGGGGTGTAACCTTTTATCGTGTAAAGGCTGAAGCCGTCTTTATTGAAAATGGTGGGCTTTTCATTCTGCTTTCTTTCCCCCCCAAGGTTAGTTTCTACCATAATAACTCCGTCAAACCCAGCCATACCAAAGACTCCGGCGTTGTAGGTGTAGACCGTGATGCTTTTAATATC
The DNA here is from genome assembly GCF_963974565.1 of uncultured Imperialibacter sp. Classification (NCBI taxonomy): domain Bacteria; kingdom Pseudomonadati; phylum Bacteroidota; class Cytophagia; order Cytophagales; family Flammeovirgaceae; genus Imperialibacter; species uncultured Imperialibacter sp. Next base: position 318,288 of record NZ_CAXBCJ010000003.1, read on the forward strand.
AGCGGGATTGAGCCGGTCTAAATAATCAACTCCGGTATTGCCTGGCTCCGGAGGTGCCTGTTCCTGAAATCGCTGACCATCGATAATGACCAACGGTGTAGGATAATAGTTTCCTCTGGCTGTTCCATAGTTTTTCCGATACATGCCATTTCTATTAAAACCAGGCATGCCTCTTTCAATAATAGACATCACTCCCTGCCCGGAAGATTTTTGAATGTCTTCCTGTGTAAAAGTTTTATCGCCAGGGCCAAAGCCATAGTTCCTTTCCGACAGAGGTTCAATCTTGGAGCTTTCCACCACCACTTCATTGAGCAATGTATAGTCGACATCGGTCGGGAGAGAAAAGATGGGCTGCGGCAACTCCTGTTCTTTAACAGTCAGGTTGAGGTTGGTAAGCTGTGCTTTTACTTCTGGTACAGCTTGCTTTGCCAGCACCACCGATCCGTGTGGTCTGCCTTTTTCATTGATCGCAGCCATCGCAATGGCTGAGCTATCGTTGAACTGTAAACCACTTGCCCAAAACTTGCCAGTCGAGTCGGCTGCTACCACCCCATAGTCTTCGTATTCGCCTTGCACGATGGTAATATTGGCGGCTTCGGGTTCTCCTTTTTTGTTGAGAAACTGCCCACTCACGCTGATGCCATATTCGATTTGATGTTGCGGTTGGGTAAAGTAGGGGGTAGGCTTTCCGTTGAGCACCCAGTTATAGGCGTGCTGTAGTGTTGGGCTTGTTGGAACCGAGGCTACCCGAAGTGTGTCAGTAATCGACACAGTCAGATTGGACGTAATGGCCCCTCCGTCTGTATCCATTACGGTCAAAGACACTTGCACTTTGTCGCGGGGTCGGTAACGGTCTTTGTCAGTGTTGATCGAGATCAGTAAATCAGGATCGGTCGTCTTGTCGCCGAGCACCGTTGTATTTACTACCGTCTCGTAAAGGTTAATTATTGGCAATGGCTGGTAAGTGATGTCGCTCGAAGGGAAGTTCTGCATCCACCGTGTGTAGGCCCTTAGGTTGTAATCGCCGGCTTGTATATATGACGGAAGAGCTAGTTGTCCGGTGACTTTACCGTTTTCAATCGGAAATGCCTCTGTTTTTACAATCTGGCGGAATGGGTTGATCACATCAACATAAAGTACCCGGCTCAGGGTGTCGGCCATCAGAGCGTTCTGGTACAGCATTTGGCCACTGAACCAAATGGTTTCGCCAGGGTAATAGTACGGCTTGTCCGTAATCAGATGGGGCTTCTCACGAAGGCTATTCTGCTTGTATTGCTGTTGGGCGATCATGATTTCCTCAGTCGAGCTGAATGCCGACACCGTGTCGCCCGGGGTGTAATTGTGAGGGAGCAAATGAGCTACCCTGGCCCTGGCCATATGGCCCGAAATGACAATATCGGATGGGTCCAGGGGCACGCCTTTGCTCGTCACTTCCGTGGAGCCCCCCTTAAGGGTAATCCAGCTAATGGGATGGTAAACGTCGTGATAATAGGTGTTTGGCCACGACATGCCGGTGTAGTGCACCTCCAAACGTTTGGAAGAAACGATCTTGAATTCGCCAATTTGCTGTCCTGGCCTGATGGCCCTGTCCAAAGAGAAAGGCTCAATGGAATTGCCTTTTTCGTAGTCGAAACTATTGGTTCGGATATAGGTAAGCGCAAAACTTTTTGATTGATAAATATCAAAATGTTGTGCGCTGAGGTCGTTTCTTATCATCGACTTGAAGAGATGCCGCAATGAAGACTGATAGGCTTTTTGCCTGTTTTCCATCCATTTTTTTGACAAGTCTTCAAAGAGAGTGTCCATTTCAACAAACTGTACCGGGCCTTGATACAAAGTGCCATTCCGGGTTTGGCTAAACACATTCAAATGATAAATCAGCTTGTAACCCAGGGCCAGGTTTTCAATTTCCAAAGGCTGGTTGAAGGTGGCGGAAAAATAGCGCATCCCATTGCTGGTTTTTCCTTCTTCGAAGTCAATGGCCCAGGGGTTAAGGATTTTGGTTTTATTTACCAGTGGGTCGTATCTGCTGCCGATAAATACTTCTTCAAACCTTTCCAGTTGTTTTTCCCACTTTCTATCCCTTCTCGAAGTAAGCTCTACCTCGTCGAGCTGTTTTTCCTGAGGAGTCAGGGAGAAGTCCTTCTGTAGTGGCTCTCCTTCTTTGAGGTCAATCGATACCGACTTGGTAATATAGCCAACGAAGGAAGCAGCCAAAGTCATTTTTCCCGGGCTGACTCCTTTCAAGACGTACTTGCCGTCGGCGTCGGTCACTGTGCCAATAGTAGTGTTGTCGACAAATACATTCGCAAAGGGGAGGGGGCTTCCGGTGGCACTGTCAATCACCACGCCCGTGATACTTTGAGCTGGTGAAGTAAGAAAACTCACCATTAAATATAAAGCCAGAATCAAATCTTTTATCCGGTGCAAAGTAGGTGTTATTAAGTTCTGTTCTCCCGCTAAATAAAAAGAATGAATATAAGTGAATGAAAATTAGTTAACAAGGGCAACAATCCGAAATGAATTACATCATTACCCCATCTTCACAAACAGGCTGAAATAATCCTCCAACCTTTCAAGAGTTACTTCCACCTTATCATCTTTCAACTCCACTTTGCAAGCTCCCTGAGACCTCATGACTTCAAATTTTTTCAATGTCTTTCCATCTGCGTCAAGCAAAATTTTAACAGCATTTACAGGCACTAGCCGTCTTACAGGTCGACCCTGGCCGGACGTGGTGTTCACCAGCGTGACAATGTACTCACCTTCAGCCCTTGCTGACTGCGTGAGCCCTAAATGGACGCTTTCCGGCGCATTGGTGGAGATTGGGATGGTTTCTCCAGCCAGGTATTGGAGGCTCCTGAGAAGGAGGTTGCTCATGTCGGGGTGCCCCATGGCGTGGGTAACCTGGTCTGGTTGGTTAGCAAAATAGATCACCTTTCCTTTTTGATAGTCATGCTCCAGAACAGTGGGGAGTTCTTTTGCCCACTCATTGGTCCAGGCCTTTTCCGGGGGCTGGTTGTGCACCAAAGGGGTATATGTGCAAATTTTCTTAGCACTTGGATTCGCCTCGCACAAAAGGGTAAACCCAGCATTGATAAGCAGTTCAGTCCTGGCGCTATCGGGACTTACAATTGGGTGACTGGGGTCGTTAATGTATTGATAGCAGTCTTTTCTTGTGTTCACTTTTTCCCCGGTAAAGTGGCATCCAAAAATGTCAGCCAGACCAAAGTCTTTTTTTGGTAATCCATCCTCGCTGTAAAGACTGGTTTCGTACGTAGCCAGAAGCTTTCCGCCTCCGGCTACAAAGTTTTGAAGGAGTGCTACTTCATTTTCGGAAAGACATTTGACGTCGGGCATGATAATGGCCTTGTACTTTTTCAGTCGGTCAGTGCTTATCTGGTCGTCCGGAATAAAATGATAGGGGATGTGATTTTCTGCCAGCACCCTTTCTATTCCCTTGATGGCGTCATCGAAGCTGTTTCCTTCTGGTGGCTTATTTCTGTAAAATAGCCTTGTGGGCCTGGAGTAGTAAATCCCCACATTGGCCACAGGCACATGATGGGCGAGCAAGTGTTCATATTTTTTTATGAAGCTGTAAGTATCCTGGTGGTTATAAGCATTCCTTCTGTCGTGCGTGGCGCCTGGGTATTGGCCGGTGAAACTACAGTTCCAAAACCTGCCCCCGGCTGACAATCCCTCCCAAAGCCAGATTTTCAGGTCCTGTGGCGGATCCATCACATAGCGGTGGGCAGTGCCGTTGCCACCGTATAGAATCACAGCCTCTTTTTCCGGTGCCATTGATTTAAGGAACCTGACGATGGTATTGGCATAGTTCAGGTCTTCGTAATGAATGTGCTCCGAATTTTCCGTGAGAAAAGCCACGCTCACAAGGTAATCAAAATGCTCCCTGGCGTTGTAGAGGTCAATCCCGGAGTCGACCTTCCCGCCCGACTCAAACATGCTGAAAACTTCAGCCGAATAGGCCTTTTCTTTTCCAAAAGCCTTTACCGTTTCTTTCATTCGTCGCATGTGTTGGTCGGCCACCTCTGATTTCCAAACCATATATTGTTTCAAATCTTCGTCTGAGGCAGTAGCATAAACCGGCAGATCGGCTCCTGTCTTTGCTTTGTATGATGCTTTGCAGCGGGAGCAGTGGCAGATACCACCTACACCAATACTATTGTGCCAAATGCCGTCAATATCATATTCCCCGACGATGTATTTGATGAACTGTTCAGCATGCTCATTCCGGTGGTAGCTGGTGTAGCAGGAGGCGTAAAGCTGAGGCCGTGTGTAGCCCAGCTGAATCGGCTTGCCAGTATCGTCGTAGCTGAACCAGTCAGGAAATTGTCTGAATATTTTTTCTTCCACGCCACGGAAGTCGACACGACCTATCACTTTAATCCCTGCTTTATGGCAGGCGTTGGTAATGTCTCTCAGGATGTCGTTCTTCCCCATGAACTGGTTGATATTGGCGGCGGGCAGTGGGTTCTGGAAGAAATCGACGATGCCACCGGCGTTGACCACCAGCGTATTGCAGTCGGTCTTGAGCATGTAGTCCACCACCGCTTGTGCATTGTAGTTGACAGCGTCAGGCTCCCTCAGCACGGTTTGCAGCATCCGAAGAGGCCTTTGGTACCACATGGGCTCATCGGCCAGTTGACTTTGTGATGTAATGGGTTTTGGAGAGGCATAGCCAACAAGAGGAGTGAGGGCTACGCCTCCGGTTATAATAGCCCCCTGCTGGAGGAAATTTCTTCGGTTGATGTTTTTGTGCAGCATGGTGTTGTGTCTGTTTGCTTGAGTATAGTGAGCAAATATTTGTTCAAGATCAAGCGAAATGGGACGGCAGGTGGCTGGTAATTGATAGTTTGTGAGAAGCTGCCATCAAGCGTTTGTATTACTGCGTCAAAACGTCAAAACAATTCGGGTCGGCAGCGCACAGCGAACTTTTAATGCGCTATATTTGTACCCTTATTTGCAAAATATGAATTCCGGGGCCGACTGGTTTTGACAGTAAGGACGGATTTTGTGCTTGCGTGCCGGGTGATGAGTGTACATCCGTGAGCAATTCACTCAAACAACAATTGGCGAATCTAATTACGCCATGGCTGCTTAATCTTAACTTAACGTTGAGGTAAAGGCTTAAAGGGTTGAGTCCGCCAGCTGGCGGATTCCCCAGCCACATCCACCAGTGCCTCGTTCTTCCGGTGCTGATTTTGGGTGTCGACATGGTTGAACTAGTGGGTGCGAGGCTACTAAGCACCTGCGAAATTAAGTGGCTAAGCTGTGCGTTGGTATGTTGCCTACCGGCAAGCAGTCGAAAATTCAATCGGTAACTATGCATGTAGACGGTACATTTTTCCCTTATCTGGACGAGGGTTCGACTCCCTCCGGCTCCACTCCGAGACCCGCTTATGGCGGGTCTCTTCGTTCCGACGGAGGGGCTCACGCCGCAGGCTGGCCCCTCGCTAAAAGGCTCCACCGGAGCCTTTCTTAACGCTCAGTCCTCTCCGGCTCCACTCCGGGGAGCTGATGGATGGAAAGCGGCAGTGCGCCTGACAGTGGCGGCGTTTACGGGCCTTATCGGCTTGTCCCGGCCTCTCTTATCTCGGTCGGCATATGGGCTAAAATGCATTCTCGAGAGTCTTTGGAGCTTTGCAAAAGTTTAATACATCGTTCTGTGAAATCTGAAATCTTGAAGTGTCGAGACACCACTGGGTGCAGCCCTTTATTGTTAAATATAGAAATAACGGACTCATATTCTCCGTTCATTACGATTTTGTCTAAAAGTTCAATGCGTGCCTTATACCACTTGTTGACATCCACTCTTTCAGTAAATTTTTTGAAATTACTCTCTACCTCTTCAAGTCTATTACCTCTTGAGACGTGTGAATCCTTAAAATAGTAATTTATCTTGGTGCTGATATAGTGAGCAGTTTGAGTTTCTTTTAGCTTATTAAACTCTGCTATAATATCATGCTTTATGTTTTGAACTAAATCTTTGTCAACTAATAGCTGAGCAGCCATCAACTTCAAAAACTTCTCGTCTAGGAACAAGTTTTCAACCTCAGCGACTTTGAGTGAAAAGACCTTATCGCTAACCAACTTGACTAACCGTGTTTGATCATGATGATCCGAATCTATGATGCCAAAAGCTCGAGTATTCACGTTTCGCAAGCTGTTAAAAGCCTTTGTATGATTGATCACTTCAAAGCAAGACCCAACAGGCATTACAGTAAATTCAGGTAAAATTATCGACAACACTTTTTCATCAATGCTACCCTTTTGGCCTTCACAGAATAGTATATTTTTTCTACTACCAAGCAGTTCAAATAGAAGAGTTTCTGGAATTTCATTTTCAGGAATATCTTCTATTTCCCATCTATCAGGATGACTAAACGACTTTATCCATATTTTTTTTGCTGTGGATCTGCTCGTGGCAAAATCAAGATCGTGCGTTAAATAGATGAAAAGGCAATCCTGCCGCTCTGCTTCAAGCGTATCCCAAAGTTTTTTTAATATAGTCTTATGGAGATACATCTCCGGCTCATCTATGACGATAAACCCATTGGCTGGTGCCTGCAAAACTTGGGCAATGAGATACAGCATAACCTTTTCTCCATCGCTCATTTGAACGGCAGGGTAATCTTTGCCCTCTTGAGGCTTGGCGGTTATGTTCATTCCGTCAGCACAGTCAATAATTCTGTGTTCAATTAAAGTATTCCAAATAGTAAATGTCTTGTCAAGATTGGTCGGGGTTGGTTCCATGATAGCACCACCCTCCTCTGACAATTCGAATGCTCTTTTCCTGTAAGCAGTGGCAGCTGATATATTATCAGCCAATAGATTTTTTAATAAAATTGCAAACTCATTTTGTAAGTGGCCAAATTCACCATGGTGCTTGTTGGTTTTATCACGTGCTTGTGAGTCTCTTAGCTCATTTGCGGTATAAGTGGGATTCGATATGGAATCGAAATTGGGTACCAAAAGAATTCTTTGTGCTGAAATAACCACCCCATTGTCTCCGAGGTAGGTTTTAAATAAGTTTGACAAAGTAGTTTTACCGCTGCCATTTGCACCGATAGCTACTATGTGACCACTCAGATACCCAATTTTTTCAAAGAAGGCTAGGTTGAAATTTAATTGTTGAAGTTGAAAAGATATCTGCGCACTAGCTTGTTGAATTAACTTCTTAGCATCATTTTTCCAGTCGTCATCTTGTTGGCGAACGAAACTTGAATCAGGTTGTCCCCTGAATCGAAGCGCACCTTGGATGGAGCTAATATTGGAATGAAACTGGTTGACGTGGTTTATTTTTAGATGCCCGATCGTAAATTTTTCCTCAACAATGCCTGACGCAAATATAGCCTCATCTAAAACCTGAAGCGCTGCTTCGGAGCACCCAACTTCGAAAGCAACCTCTCGCTCGAGATTTAGATCTCTTTTTGCACTGGCAAAAAAATCAATGAAAGGCTTCAGTTCTTCTTTCATAGGTGTATTTGAGTCGCTTGTTATAATTGATTTGACAACATGAACCGCTTGCGATATCCTTTGAATATTTTAAATCAATCTAAAGCATTTCTATGTATCAGAAAAGTGTATTTAAGTGCTATGTGATTTTCTCCAATGGTTTTCGCTCAATTACGTTCTGCTAATAGCTGTATGTCTCGCAAATCTTGCGATTTAATTTTGAGAGGCATTGCTCAAGGCTTTAAAAAGCCTTGTTTTTCTAAACGGTAAAAGTCACATTTCTGTCAGAACAATTGGTCAATTAAGATGCAGAACATGCGGACGGTTATATTCTAAGCTTCATCACAGGCGTAATAAGAGCGACGCTGTTAGTGCAATTTGTTAATTCAGCCAATATTTAAGTGGCTCTAATTGTGGATAACTTTTCTCTCCTCTCTCCATATTAACTTCCCTTTCATTTCATTTAATTTCCGATTCAGAATAAATTGCCTGCTCGATAAGGAGCGCCCCATGGAAAGCTTTGTAGTATCAGCAAGAAAATATCGCCCCCTTGGTTTTGATGAGGTAGTAGGTCAGGAGCACATCACCACCACCCTCAAAAACGCCATTGACCAGAACCATCTGGCCCAGGCATTGCTGTTTTGTGGTCCCAGGGGTGTTGGCAAAACTACCTGCGCCCGCATCGTCGCCCGGATGATCAATGGTTTCGACAACGCCAATCCATTAGCCACCGGCAACAACCTGAACATTTATGAGTTGGATGCTGCGTCCAATAACTCGGTGGATGACATCAGGAACCTGATCGATCAGGTGCGGTACCCACCCCAGCAGGGCAACTACAAAGTATATATCATTGATGAGGTGCACATGCTCTCCACCCAGGCCTTCAATGCGTTTTTGAAGACCCTGGAGGAGCCGCCGTCCTATGCCATTTTCATTTTGGCGACAACGGAAAAGCACAAAGTGATCCCCACCATCCTGTCTCGTTGTCAGATTTACGATTTCAACCGGATCGAGATTTCGGACATCACCACTCAGCTGCAGAAAATTGCGACGAATGAAGGCATTGAAGCTGAAGAGGAGGCCCTGCACCTGATCTCACAGAAGGCCGACGGGGCGCTGAGAGATGCGCTTTCTATTTTCGACCTGATTGTTACCTTTTCATCTGGTAACAAAATCACCTATCAGGACACTATCAAGAACCTCCACATTCTTGACTACGACTACTATTTTAAAGTGGTAGATTTCTTTCTGGAAGAAAACCTGTCAGGCGTGCTGCTCATTTTTGATGAAATCATCAGAAGCGGCTTCGATGGGCACAACTTTATCAATGGGCTCAGCGAGCACCTTCGCAATTTGATGGTTTGCAAAGACAAGGAAACGATTTCTCTCTTGCAGGTGGCCCAAAGCATCAAAACAAAATATAGCGACCAATCTTCGAAAACCTCTCTTTCTTTCCTTCTCTCAGGGCTGAACATTTTGAGCCAGTGCGACATACAATATAAGGCCAGCAAAAACCAACGCCTTCACGTGGAGTTGGCGCTTATGAAGCTCGCTCATTTGAATGCAGCTTTTTCTCTCGCCAGCTTGCCCGCCCCAGAAAACGGGGCAAAAAAAAAAGTGAGCTAACAGCTGAAAAGCCCATCGAAACCAATGGTGTAATAGGAACAGCTGCGCCTCGTCCGGTTGTAACCACCTACAGGAGCGGCACGGAGAAAAAAGAAACGCCGAGTATTTTTCCCGTCAAGGCGGAAAAGAAGGAAGTAGTGCAGGAAGCAAAGCAGGATGACACCCGGGAGGCTGAGGCCGTTAGTCAGCTTCCTTCGTCGGATTACACGCAAAACCAACTCGCCGAAGCCTGGCAGAAATTTGCGGAGCAGAAATCAGCGGGCAAAATTTCCGACTCGTTGAAGATGATTTTCAAGAAGCCATTGCTGAAGAGAGAGGAGTCGGTGGTTGAGATAGAGCTGTCTACGGACATTGAACGTAAATTTTTGAAAGTAGAGGAAACTGAGCTGGTTCAGTTTTTGAGAAAGGAGCTTTCTAACCCAACCGTCACACTGCGGATATCTATCAAAGAGGCAGAATTAAAACAGAGACTCTATACCGACAAGGAGAAGTTCAACTACCTGGCCGAGAAGCAGCCCTTGCTGCTTAAACTGAAAGAAAAGCTTTATTTAGACACAGATTTTTAAGCCTCTGTGGCGGCCAGCTCCATCAGGGCTTTTTCGCTCAAGGGCTTGGAAATAAACTGGTGAACAAACCTGTTGTTCAAAAACTGGTTAATGTCCCGCTTGTTGTTGGAGCTTGACAATACGACCACTTTAACTTTTTCGTGTAGCTGAGGAGGAAAGTTTTCATACTCATAAAGGAACACGAAGCCATCCACAATAGGCATGTTGATATCAAGGAAAATGATGTCGGGGATCTTATCGAGGTCGTTTTGGTTTTGATGCAGGTATTCAAGCGCACTTTTTCCCGTATTTTTTATCAGTATGTTTTCGGAAAAATTCACATGCTCCATTATCTTCTTACTGAGAAAATTGTCGGTGTCGTTGTCATCTACAAGCATGACAAGGCTCACTTTCGGGGTATTATTTAGTTCAAGTTCTTCCACGTAATAAAAGCTCTAGGCTAAACTGTCAGGTTGAGTGATAAAAAGAAACGGGTAACAAAATGAAAAAGCTGACTGACTGAGATTTTAACCTTAAATTTACGCTGTTAAGGGGAGAAAAAAAATCAATCAGTAACTTTTAGGTTTTCGCCAATCGAAAGGACAAAATTTGATTTATCGTTCATTTTCATCAGTTTTTCTATAGCGATATCATATTTTCTGGCAATCGAATACATCGTCTCGCCGGGTTGCACCACATGCACCGTCACCCTGTTGGCTGGTAGCACCGACGGATTTAAAACCTCCTTTACATCACTGGTGTCTCGCTTGATCAACAGTAGCTCTTGCCCTATCGAAAGTATGCTGTTGTCGGAAAGGTCATTCCACTGCTGCAGCTCCGCTTTGGTAACGCCATAGCGTCGTGCAATGCCATACAGGGTTTCACCCTTGCTGACAACATGAATGTCCCTGGCGGCCTCCCTGTCCGGAGTGAAAGCCTGCCTCTCTTGCTTTGCTTGCTCAGCGTTTGAAGTCTTAACGATGGGCTCAGGATCTTCTTGCTCTTCGAAAATGAGCTCTTTGGTTGTCAAAGCTGGCTCCTCATCGAAAGGTTTTACTGCCTCAGCAACTTGTATTTCTTCCTCCCGCACCACTACCGCTGGCTCCCTGGATGACGGCGGCGCTGGTTCACTTTTAACAATTACCGGCAAGTAGTTCTCGCTGTTATCTTTTATTTCTATATCGACCGACGAGGGACGTCTTTGCCTGAGCCAAAGCACCCGGCCCACCTCAGGTTTATCGATGGTGAACATTCTGTTTTTCCTTGCCAGTTGATTGAGCTTAATGCCGTACTCCTGCGCTACGTCCCAGAGCGTTTCTCCTTGCTTAACGGTATGATAATAAATGTTCGACCTCCAATGTTTGTTTTTCAGGTAGTAGACCTGTCCCTCTTCAAGGGCCTGGTTTGGCCGCAAGTCATTGTATTTCTCAAGCCTTTCCACTTCCACTCCTGACTTGGCCGCCAGCGTCTTCAGGTCATCGGATTTTGTGGCGATAATAGCCGGAATCCCATTTATTTCCACTATGAATGAAGCAATACGGCTGTCGATGGTTTTTTTCAGATCTGGGTACTTTTCCTGAACCAAGGCGGCATTTTCGTCCCGGACCGCTATTTCCTCACTATCGACAGAAGGTGAGGACGCCTGTGTATGCTTTTGCTCATTTTTGGCAATAAGATCCACTTTATCGCCTTTCTGTACTGGGATAATCACAGAGTATTCCTTCTCACTTGGTACGGGACCTCTCTTTAGCCACTTGTTGTACTGAAACACGAGTGCCTCGTCGGCTTTCAGCTCTTTCGAGATTTTGTCCAGAGGTTTGTCGGCACCCTTTGTATACTCTCTCAGCTCCAGGCCTGACGAGGGGCGCCCGCCTAATTCGTCCTGAAAGGCGATCATATGCGCCAGAAAAGTCTTGAAGTACCAGTGCGTGTCCTTGTCAATGGTCATTTTACTCGCACCGAAGTTAGATTTATCTACATGCTTTTCAGCGCCGGTCTTCCCTGTATTGTGTGCTATCACGGAGTAAACCCAGTTATTAAAAAAGAAGTTATGCCGCTTGATGTACTTACAGGCTCCTTTGGTAGAGGAAACTATATTGAGCCGTTCGTCCACATATTTATCGATGCGGAGGCCCACTTCCCGGCCTGCTGGCTCTTTGAACATCCAGAAGCCAACCGCATTGGAAGAAGAAACCGCATCAGAAACCAGGCCGCTCTCCTGTATCACCAGGTATTTAATGTCATCGGGCAGGTTCTCTTCCTTCATTACTCTCTCTATAATGGGGAAGTACAGCAACACCAAATCAAGCCTTAAGCGGAAATACCTATCGGAGGCCCTCAGGGCGTCTACTTGCTGCTGGATATCAGACCGTGCCGCATCGGTAATTTTGAGCTTCATGCCAGCAAAGTCCATTTGAGATGGAACCCTTGGTGCGGCGGTATCGGCCAGCCCATCAATCGCCGGGAAGAAGATAATAATTAGGAGAAGGAATCGAAAATGGCACTTTGCCAGCATACACCAGTTGGGAAATATTCGAAACAAAGTTACAAATGAATAGCCAATTCCAAAGTAAGCTACTAGTATTCAGGTAGTTATCAGCAAGTAACGAAGTATATCTTGCTGGACTCCAACTTATTACATTGCCACAGCAAAGTAATAGTTAAAGCGTTTATTTCTTCCTGAGCATCATAAGGCCATCTCTGATTGGAAGCAATACATTTTGCACCCGGGGATCGTCAGCCACTTTTTTGTTAAATGCCAGAATAGTGAGCGTATCGGGGTCATCCTTTTTTCTGTTCTTCTCCAGTACTTTGCCGCTCCAGAGCACGTTGTCGGCCATTATATATCCACCTGGCTTCACTTTGTCAATCACCAGGTCAAAGTAGTTAGTATAGTTTGCTTTGTCAGCATCAATGAATACGAGGTCAAAAGTCGCATCCAGTTTTGGAACCTCTACCATGGCATCACCGATGATATACTCGATTTGCTCTCCGTAAGGCGAATCGCCAATGAACCTCCTTACAATACTTTCAAGCTCTCCATTAATATCTATGGTGGTCAACTTTCCATTTTGCTGTAGCCCCTCGGCCAGGCAAATGGCCGAGTAGCCCGTGTAGGTGCCAATCTCAAGAATTGATGTCGGGTTGATCATGTGTGAAAACATAGAGAGCACCCGCCCCTGAAAGTGCCCCGAGAGCATTCTTGGCCTGAGCACATTAAGGTGTGTATGCCTGTTCAGTCTGCCGAGCAGCTCTGGCTCGTGTTCAGTGTGCCCTTCAATATAGCGGAAGAGGTCAGCATCTATGAAATCCATGATAAGGCTGTAAAATATTTACTCGTATGATAAGAAATTCAAAAATAGGCTTTAGAGATCGTTTTACATGATTTTTTCAATAATAACGAAGGAGTTGGTTGTTCTTTTTAACAATGAAACTAAAGCCTTGAATTATTCACATTTTGGTTACCAAGTAGTTATGTGAGATTTTTTTGGGAATATCGGAAAAGTATAAAATCTGTTTTATATTGATCCCCGAAATAAATCTGGGAGTGGATTTGAAGAATAATTACTAGAAAACGGTTACGCAAACGATTTAAACAGATTTTCCGCAATCGATTGCAATCAAATTTTCTTGGGAAAACTTGACACGTTAACAAATAATTTCTTTAAATTCGACAATTGCTCAGAACAATACCTACTTAAATTATTTGTTTTATGGTTCTTAGTTACAAGTGCCCCAAACGCTGTGCGCTATTTCCGAGTGCACCTCCTGCTACAGTTCCAGCATCAAGCTTTTCCATTTCATTTTCAGTTCCTCTTTATTCGTAACTGAATATTATCCTGTGTCAAACACCGCATGTGTGTCTGGATCGAAATGGTTTGCCTGAATTCAATGAAGCCTTTTTCAAACAATTATATACAACTTCACTTAAACTACATTTTTATGAAAAAAGGATTACTGAAGTACATTTTTCCTTTGATCTGCCTGGCGCTGCTAGCAGTGGCTACCGATGCCGCTGCACAGAACAGACAAGTGTCAGGAAAGATAACAGATTCCGAAACCGGGGAAGGTTTTCCCGGTGTGAGTGTATTGGAAGTAGGAACTTCCAATGGTACAGTGACTGACCTTAACGGAAATTACTCCCTTTCGGTTGGCTCTGGTGCTAGACTTTCTTTTTCCTTCATTGGGTACGTAACCCAGGAAGTGGAAGTAGGGTCAAGAAGTGTGATTGATGTTCCTTTGTCGCTTGACGTAAAGCAGCTTCAGGAATTGGTCATCACTGGTTACACAGTTGACAACCGCCGTGAAACTTCCGGCTCTATCTCAACAGTGAAGCCAAAAGACATCGCTGTTATCCCTACAGGTAACGTAGAGCAGTCTCTTGCCGGTCGTATTGCCGGTGTAAACGTAATTACCAACGGTCAGCCTGGTTCTACCAGCCAGATCAGGGTAAGGGGTTTCGGTGCCTTTGGTGGTAACGCTCCTTTGTATGTTGTTGATGGTGTACCCGTTGACAATACTAACTTTCTTAGCCCTGACGACATTGAGTCAACTACGGTGTTGAAAGATGCTGCTGCTGCATCTATCTATGGTGCGAGAGCGGCTAACGGTGTAATCGTTTACACTACTAAGAAAGGTTCTAAGCAGGCTAAGAAGATCAGTATTGATTACAATAGCATGTTTGGTATGACCTTCCCAGGTAAAGGCATTGAAATGATGAACCCTGCTGATTTTGCCGAGTGGACATGGAATGCTGAGCGCAATCAGGCACGTATCGAAAACCGTGAGCCTGTTTTCAGTCATCCTCAGTTTGGCACCGGATCTACTCCAGTATTGCCTGACTTCCTGAGCGTTGGTGGTGAGTCGGGCCGTATAGGCACCTATACTGCCGCTGAAGCAGCTATGTACAATGTCGATCCGTCTGCTGGTTCTGTTTATCAAATCACAAGAGCAGCTACTGGGGCAGGAACCGACTGGTATGATGCAATCACAGATGTGGCTCCACTTCAGAGACAAACGCTTGGACTTCATGGTGGAACTGATAGAAGCCGTTTCTATTTCTCTACCAGTATTCAGGATCAGGCGGGTATCGTATTGTATAACAAATTCAAGAGATATTCTTTCAGAGCTAATTCTGAATTCGATCTTCTTCCCAACTTGCGTTTCGGCGAGAACATGCAGTTCACTTACCGTTCGGTTCTTGGTCAGCAAGGTAACGAAGGTGGACAGGGTGTAGCGGATGATGAGAACGACATTCTTTCAGCTTTCCGTATGCCAACGATCATTCCGGTGTATGACGAGTTTGGTGGCTACGCTGGTACCGCTTCTAAAGGTTTTAACAACCCACGTAACCCAGTTGCCACAAGAGATGGCTTAAAAAATAACAGAGGTTTTAACGGCGGTGGTTTCGGAAATATTTACCTTGAATATGACCCAATCCCAGGATTGACTTTAAGAACCAACGTTGGTGGTGCTTACGACAACAACTATTACTGGTACTATGGTCGTCGTCAGTATGAAAACTCTGAGAACAACTCTGCATTTAGCTATGGCGAAGGTGGTGGTTGGAACTTCCAGTGGAATTACACTAATACTGCAAATTATAAGAAGACTTTTGGTATCCACAATATCGACATTCTTGTGGGCCAGGAAGCTTTGAATACTGGAAAAGGACGTGGGATGAGTGCGGATGGTTTGAATCCATTTTCGAACGATCCTGATTTCGTAACCATTTCTACTCTTGGGTCAAGAAACCCACCTAACAGTTTCTATTACAAAGGTGTTAATTTCTCTTCCTATTTTGGTAGAGCGAACTACATCCTGAATGACAAGTATATCTTTAGTGCTGTTGTTCGTCGTGACGGTTCTTCACGCTTTGGTTCTGAAAACAGATATGGTGTATTCCCTGCCTTCTCTGCTGCCTGGAGACTTTCGTCTGAAAGCTTTATGTCATCGCTTACGTTTATCGACGATTTGAAGATTAGAGGTGGTTATGGTACTATGGGTAACTCTAATAACGTGGACCCAAACAACCAGTTCAGCTTATACGGAACTTCTATTGCCAACTCTTCTTATGATATTGCCGGATCTAACGGTAATGCAGCTGGTTTCTACAGAAGTAGAATTGGTAATGCTGCTGCCAAGTGGGAGACTTCCGTTACGCAAAACATCGGTATCGACGGTACTTTGTTTGATGGTAAGTTCGACGTGATTGTTGACTTCTGGAGAAAAGACACAAAGGATCTATTGTTCTCTGTGCCAGTGCCACTTCCTCTGGGAGTTTACGCTGCAGCACCATCAGTGAACATTGGTGAAATGAGGAACCAGGGTATCGACTTACAGTTGATCAACAGAGGCAACCTTACGTCTGACCTTACTTACGAGGTAAACGTAACAGGATCACTTCTGAAAAACGAAATTGTCACGCTTGCTGGCGATCTTGAATTCTTTACCGCAGGTACTTCTACTTATAGAGGTATTGCTCCTATCCGTAACCAGCGTGGTTACTCTCTGTCGTCTTTCTTCGGATACGACGTGCAGGGATTGTTCCAGAACGACGCAGAAGTTGCTTCTGCTGCTACTCAGGCAGGTGCAGCTCCCGGTCACTTCCGTTACAGAGATGTTGACGGTGACGGTGAAATCACAGAAGATGACAGGGTATTCCTTGGAAGCCCAGTGGCACCATTCACAGGTGGTATGACCTTCTCATTAGGTTACAAGAACTTTGACCTGGCCGCTTACTTCTACACCTCTATTGGAAACGAGATATGGAACCAGTCACGTTGGTTCACCGACTTCTATCCTTCATTTGCAGGTGCAGCTATTGCTGAGCGTGTAAAGGATAGCTGGAGCCCTAGCAACACGGGCAGCAGTCAACCAGTGTTTGATAAGTCTTCTAACTTTAGCACCAACACACAGGCCAACTCTTATTATGTAGAGAATGGATCTTACCTGAGATTGCAGAACGTAACCCTTGGTTATAAAATGCCGGCCGATTTGCTTTCCAGATTGAAAATGACTCAGTTGAGAGTGTTCGTTTCTGCTAACAACCTGATGACTATCACTGGTTATGAGGGACTTGATCCATCAGTAGGTGGTAACGCTGATATCAACTTTGGTGTTGATGTTGGAAACTATCCAATCACAAAAGGCTTCACTGCTGGTTTAAACATTGGATTCTAAAAACAATTTGATTAAACAATCAATTCGATAATTGATGTTTTTGAAAAATCTAAAAGAATGATGACCATGAGAAAAAATATATTAAAAGGAGCCGCAGGCCTGTTTGTAGCCTTAACGGTTCTGGTGATCGGTTGTAAGGACGAGTTTCTTGAAATTGCCCCAACAGGCACATTGGCAAGGGCTCAGCTTACGTCCGCTAAAGGCCTTGATGGGTCTTTGATTGCTGCCTATTCACAAGTGAATGGTAGAAACAGAAGGATGGGTTCAGCTTCCAACTGGGTTTGGGGCAGTATCCGTGGTGGGGAGCACAACAAGGGCACCGACCCTGGAGACTTCTCTGATATCAACCCAATTCAGCGTTATGAGTACCTCCCTACGCAGGGTGTTATCAATGAAGCTTATGCTTCATGGTACGAGGGTATTGCCAGATGTAACAACGTGTTGGCACTTCTTGCTGATGCTGACCCTGAAGTAACTGATGCAACAAAAACTGCCATTGAAGCACAAGCCAGGTTTTTGAGAGCACACTTCTATTTTCAGTTGAAGATCAACTTTGACGACACGCCTTACATTGATGAGACCATCGACTACGGAACTGGCGTCAACGAAGTAGGTAACGATCAGGATCTTTATCCCAAGATCATGGCCGACATGCAATTTGCTTACGACAACCTTCCTGAAACTCAGGAGCAGGCTGGTCGTGTAAACAAAACTGCTGCTGCTGCTTACTTAGGTAAGATCAACTTGTACCAGAATAAGCACGCTGCTGCATTGACTTTGTTCAATGAAGTAATTACCAGTGGTAAGACCAGCAACGGCAAAACTGTTGGCTTGGTGGCGTCGTTTCCTGACATTTTCAAGGCTGAGAATGATAACCATGAGGAGTCAATCTGGGCTTATCAGTCAGCTGCCAACACAGGTAGTGTAAACAATGCCAACCCTGAGTTTGACCTTAACTGGCCTTACAACACAGGTGCTAATGGTCCTGGTAACTGTTGTGGATTCTTTGCGCCGACGTTTGAGTTGGCCAACCACTACAGAACTAGTGCAAGTGGACTTCCCCTGTTCGACAGAGCGTTTAATAGCCCTGCCAATGAGGTGAAAACTGACCAGGGACTACAGTCGTCTGCGCCATTTACTGAAGACGCAGGTAACCTTGACCCTAGAATTGACTTCACCATTGGTCGCCGTGGTATTCCTTACCTTGACTGGCAGGAGCACCCAGGCTTTGACTGGATTCGTAACCAGGCCAACGCTGGCCCTTACTCTCCTAAGAAGTATGTATACTACAAGACAGACGTAGGGACTTACCAGGACAACAGCTCATGGACACCTGGGTACGCTGCAATGAACATCAATATCATTCGTTTCGCTGATGTATTGCTGATGGCTGCCGAGTGCGAAATTGAGGTAGGAAGCCTTGAAAAAGCACGTGAGTATGTGAACATGGTAAGGGAAAGGGCAGCTAATCAGGATTCTTGGGTTAGGGAATACGATGATTCTGGGTTCGCTGCAAACTATGTGATCAGCACTTATGACACGCCTTGGACAGACAAGACAGCTGCACAGAAGGCTGTGAGAATGGAGCGTAAGCTGGAGCTAGCCGGCGAAGGACAAAGGTTCTATGACCTGGTTCGCTGGGGTATAGCTGCTGAAGACCTTAATGCTTACATTGCCTACGAAAGCAAAATCCTTATCAACGCCATGGGTGGAGCTTCGTTTGACCCTAAAGACGTTCTGCTTCCTATTCCTCAGGGTCAAATTGACCTGATGAATGGTGTGCTTGTGCAGAATACTGGATATTAATTCGCATTAAATAATTTGAATAGATGAAAAGAGGTGGCGATTATCGTCACCTCTTTTTTTATTTAGCATCTCTAAATTTTTCAGGGTATTTTTTGTGCTCGTCTCACACCTAAGTAACCTTGGAAAAATTACTCAAAATGACATTTAGCCGTAAATTTGTGGTCAAGCAAAAAGTGAACTGATATGTTTAGAGCATTAGTAGTGGCAGGCCTGATAGCCATTTTTTTGGCCTCGTGTGGAGACAGGCAAAGCACACTCTTTAGAGAGCTGCCAGCATCCGATACTGGTATCGACTTTTCAAATACAATCGTTGAATCGGACACCTTTAATATTCTCACCAACGAGTACATCTACAACGGAGGTGGAGTGGGGGCTGGCGATTTTAATAACGACGGCCTGACAGACCTTTTCTTTACGGGTAACCAGACCAGCAACAAGCTGTTTATTAACAAGGGCGGGCTCGAGTTCAATGATGTTTCTGCCGAAGCCGGAATTGAAGCACCTGACAAATGGAGTCAGGGAATCGCATTAGTGGATATAAATGGCGATGGCTGGCTGGATATCTATGTCTGCGCCACCATGTATAGCGATTCTTTGAAGCGGGAGAATATGCTGTTCGTGAACCAGGGTGGCTCACCCGGAGGTGTTCCTACGTTTAAAGAAATGGCCAGACAATATGGTGTTAACGACAATGGCTGGAGCACAAACGCTGCTTTTTTGGACTATGACAAAGACGGAGACCTTGACTTATACGTGCTTACCAATGTGCAAAGCGGGCGGATTCCAACCAACTACAGGCCCAAAATAGTAGACGGAACAGCGCCCAACACTGACAGATTCTACAAAAACAACGGTGATGGCACCTTTTCTATAGCCAACAGGGAAGCGGGCATACTTTACGAGGGATTTGGCCTCGGCATTGCTATTGCTGATGTAAACAATGACTCATGGCCCGACATTTATGTGTCGAACGACTTTTTGAGCAATGACTTGCTCTACATTAACAATGGTGACGGCACGTTTACCAATAAGCTGGGCGAATATGTCAGGCACTCAAGCCAGTTTTCCATGGGCAATGATATCGCCGATATTAACAACGATGGTTGGGTTGACATAGTAACGCTCGATATGCTGCCGGAAACAAACTTCAGAAAGAAGACAACTATTGGAAAGAACGTTTATCAGGTTTACATTAATAACGAAAGGTTTGACTATGAGTACCAGCATGTGCGCAACATGCTCCAGCTCAACAATGGCGCTGGTATCCCTTTCAGCGAGATTGGATTCATGTCCGAGATATTTGAAACCGACTGGAGCTGGTCGCCGCTGCTGGCTGATGTGGACAACGATGGCGACAGAGACCTCTTGATTACCAACGGCTTTCCCAAAGACATTACTGACAAGGATTTCGCCAGCTACCGGGCCGATGTGGGTAATATAGCTGGGGCAGATATGCTGGTCGACTCTATCCCAGTTGTAAAAATTTCAAACTTTGCTTTTGAGAACAATGGGGACCTGACCTTCTCCGATGCAACGAGAAAATGGGGCCTTTACAAACCCTCTTTCTCCAATGGTGCGGCTTTTACTGATCTCGACAATGACGGAGACCTTGATTACGTTGTAAACACCATTGATGATGTGGCCCTGGTGTACGAAAATACACTGAACAGCAAAGCCAATAGCAAGCAGGATTCGATTCACTTTCTGCGAGTCAAACTTAAGGGCAATAAAGAGAATCAAGCAGGACTTGGCACGAAGATTACTTTAAAGTATGGCAATGGACAAATGCAATACCATGACCATTCAGTCTATAGAGGCTTTCTGTCTTCTGTAGAAGATATTGCTCATTTTGGGATGGGGAGGACGACGTCGATCGACTCGGTTGTCGTCGATTGGTACGATGGTAAGTCCAGCGTCCTCACTAACGTGGCGGTTGATCAGGTGCTGACGATAGATTACTCATCAGCTTCTTCAGGAGACAATCTTGCCAGGGAGATGCCGGCCTTAGGCGGCAAACCAACGGTACTTGCCGACGTGACAAAATCACTACAGGTGGCTTTTACCCATAAAGAAGAAGATAAAATAGATTTTAACCTTCAAAGAACCCTGCCTCACAAGTTTACTCAATACGGGCCAGCGATAGCTGTAGGCGACATTAACGGGGATGGGCTTGAAGACTTTATTACAGGTGGCACAGCGAATCAGGGCATTCAGTTTTTTCTTCAAAAGCCAGACGGTACGTTTCAGGAGAAGATTGGCGTCGAAAAGAAAGGGGTGGAGCAAAACGAGTACATGGGTCTTCTGCTATTCGACATCGATATTGATGGAGACCTCGATTTGTATGCTGTTTCCGGTGGGGGTGAGTACGTATTCCCGTCTGACAAGTATGCCGATCACCTCTACTTGAACGACGGAAGAGGCAATTTCAAGCTGCAAGTAGACGGAGTTTCGTCGGACCTTCAGTTCAGCGGGTCGATTGCCCGGGCAGCCGATTTTGACAAAGACGGTGATCTGGATGTTTTTGTTGGTGGCCGGGTAGTGCCGGCATCGTATCCTTATCCTTCTCAAAGCGTGCTTTTGGAGAATCAGGGCGGGCGGCTTGTTGATGTTACGGCATCGAAGGCGCCTTTTCTTGCTGACGCAGGTATGATAACAGACATGCTCTGGACCGACTACAATGCGGACGGCCTGGTGGATATGGTGTTGGTAGGCGAGTTTATGCCGATAACGTTTGTAAAAAACGAGGATGGTGCCTACAGAGTTGATCTGAGCACAGGGCTTCTTGAGAAAAAGGGTTGGTGGAACAGTATTGTGTCTGGCGACTTTGACAAAGACGGCGATACCGACTATGTGGCGGGTAACCTTGGGGAGAATAATTACTACAGGGCTACCATGGAGCAGCCATTGAGAGCTTATGCCAAAGACTTTGATGGCAATGCCAGTGTTGACTTGATCATGAGCTGCTACTTTAAAACTGACAATGGGGAGATGAAAGAGTTTCCTCTCCATTTCTGGGATGAGATGAACTCGCAGAGCCCCATGTTCCGCAAAATGTTCTCCAGGTACAAGCAATTTGGTAAAATCACCATGGCTGAGCTGTTTACGAAACAGCAGCTGGAAGGAGCCCTGATATTGGAGGCGAACTACATGAAATCAAGCTATATTGAAAACCTGGGCAATGGCACTTTCAAAATGACGGCGCTACCTATCCGGGCGCAGATAGCCCCTATCAATGGCATGGTAGCAACCGATGTCAATAGCGACGGTCATCTGGATGTGCTGATGGTTGGCAATGACTATGGCAACGAGGTATTTCCTGGTCGATACGACGCACTAACTGGGCTGCTGCTATTTGGAGACGGTAAGGGCAATTTTTCGCCAGTACTTTCAGCTAAGAGCGGCTTCTTAGTAGAGGGCGATGCTAAATCACTTGTGCGACTGAGCTCTGTTGCAGGCAACGATATTTTTGTTGCCAGTCAAAACCGGGGCGACCTGAAGGTATTTGGCCTGCCGAATGACGCATTCAAAGGTACAGTTGTAAAAACGGAGCCAACTGACTTTTATGCTTTGCTGAAGCATAGCGGTGGACAAACTGAGAGGGTTGAATTGACTTATGGGTCAGGGTTTCTGTCGCAATCTTCACGAACTATCAGAATACCTGAAGGGGTAACGCAAGTTGAAATATTTGATTTCAGCGGGGATTCCAGGGTTATTTCATCATCTAATCAATAAATACCGCTCAATGGGCATAATAATTGCATTGAATTGACGATCTAATTCAATGCAATTATTATGAAAACTATACTAGCTACATTGTTCCTTGTTTCATATGCTATTTCAGCTTTCGCTCAGGGCGGACTAGCCTTTTTTTCCAGCGGGAGAGAGATAGCCGTAAGCACCAATTTCGAGAGGAAGGTTTGGGGCGAGTTTCGGTTAAGCACCAAGCCCTACTACACACTTTTTGAGGATGCACGGGTGGCCGAGTATAAGGGAATACCACAGCTGATAGGAAATGCTAACATCATGCACAACGACCAGGTTGCCATGTCGTTGGGGGTCGGGCTAGGCTACAGCCCCTGGGAAGGCGGCGAAGGCGGGCTTGGATTCGTTACTGTTCCTTTAGGCATAAGGACAGCTCCATTTAAGAATGCACCTAATTTTTACCTGCTCGGGGAATTTTCGCCAAAAATTGTACCTGATGGAGAGTGGTATTATGTGATACCGGCGGTGAGCTGGGGCATGAGGTATCAATTTCTCAAAGAGTAGGATAGTTGTTGCTAATGGTTGACTTTACCATTTTCTGGCACAAACACCAGTGTGCTCATGTCATCGTCGACCAGCATTTCATTAGCAAGTTCTATAATATGCTCCCTGGTGATCTTTCGAATGTCCTGAAACACATTTTCCAGACTGGGAACAGAGCCCATATCCAGCAGGCTTTTGGCCATCATCAGCATCATGCTGCCATTGTTCTCTTCGCTCATGGCCAGCTGACCCATGAGCTGCTCCCTGGCTTTGTGAAACTGCACCTCTCCAAGCTTTCGTTCTCTCAGCATGGCAAATTCTTTCTTGATTAGCTGGAAGCTTCTGGAAATATGCCTGGGGTCAGTGCCGAAGAATACTGAGAACAACCCGGTGTCAACATAAGGGTTATAGTTGGCGTCAATTGAATACACATAACCATACTTTTCCCGGAGAGACATATTCAGTCGGGAGTTCATCCCGGGTCCTCCCAGAATATTGGCCAGCATAAAAAAGGGAATCCTCCGTTCATCCGCTATCTTATAGGCAGGCCGGCCTATGGCACATTGAGCCTGGGTGATGGGCTTCACTTCTGATAGAGATGATGGGCGATAAGGGCCAAACAACTTTCGCTGCTTAGAAGAGCTGAAGGTTGGTGAATCGTTGAGGTGTTTTCGCACCAGCCGTTCTATTTTTTTTAACGAAAAGTTGCCTACCGTGGAAACCACCATTCTTTCAGAATCGAGGTTTTCCTCTAGAAACCTTTTGAAATCACTTTGGCTGAAACCCCCAACAGTTTCTTGCGTGCCCAATATATTATGCCCCAGTGGATGTTTTGCAAAAACGACCTCATCAAAATCGTCCATGATGGCGTCTTCCGGGTTGTCTTTATACATCGACATTTCCTCCAGGATCACATTTCGTTCTTTTTCGATCTGTTTTTCCGGAAAGGTGGAGTTGAAAGTGATATCTGTAAGGAGCTCCAGTGCCTTTTCCAGATGGAGATCGAGGACGCTGGCATAAAAGCAAATTTTTTCTTTGGTGGTGTAGGCATTGAGCTCTCCTCCAAGCGAGTCCAGCCTGTTAAGGATGTGGAACGACTTCCTTTTTTTAGTGCCCTTAAAAGCCATGTGCTCCCAGAAGTGAGCGATCCCGAGCTGGTCGGGCGACTCATCTCTGCTCCCAACGTCCAGCATGATGCCAACGTGAGCTATTTTTGTGGAAGCTACCTGCTTGTGGATTAATCTAATACCGTTAGGTAAAGTAATAAGGTCGAATTCAGCCATTTACATTTGTCAGCCTGCAAAACTAATGCTTTTCTCTTTATGAAGGTTAATGACTTCAGGAATGCCGACGGTGTTATAATGCATTTTATGAAAGAAAGTTCAAAAAAGTGGCCAGGAAGTTTCCTGGCCAAAAAAATGGTCGGTTCACACTACGCATCGATGCTCATTGATTTCCGACAGACAGACAAAAAAATAACGTTCTCCTATATTGATTTTAGATAAGCATAAATGGCTTTGAGTTCAGTATCGGTATACTTTGAGGTAGTGGGCCAGGGCATTTCTTTTGGATTCAGGCTTCTTCCTTCCGGCGTAACTCCTGTTCTCAAAGTATTCATGAACTGGTCTTCTGTCATTTGACCAACCCTACCTGTGGCAGTGATATCAGCAACCGGGGGCAATCCGGGAGCGATCGGTCCTCCGCCCTTGAGGTTCTCTCTGTGGCATCCGGTGCATACAGCTACCAGATACTTACCAAAAGCAGCTGATACATTTTCTTCTACCTCTTTAGGCCAGCCCATGTTATGATCGATCATGTCGACGGGCAGCAACGGGACCTTATCAAAATGGGTGAGTATTCTTCCAAGAAAGCGGATGTCGTGTGTCGGCAGGTCGCTATCTACAGGTGGAATTGTCTGGAGGTATGACAAAATAGCGACTATGTCCGCTTTGCTAAGCTGAACAATTTCGTGCGATGGCATAAAAAATAAAGGTTTGCCCTCCTTGTTTACTGCGTGCCTAAGCGCTTTGAGCCAATCAACTACGCCGTAGTCCGACGGGCGACCGCCTTTACCGGATGTGAGGTTCGAGGAAACGATTCTCCCAAGTAATGGATCATCAATGAACACCTTGCCAGCCAAATCGGGCCCATGGCAATCGTCGCATGCTTTGATCGCCACCAGGTGGGCTCCTCTGGTAAGTACAGCGGTGTCTGTAGACAATGTTACAGGATCTTCCCGGAACGAATACTTTTTATTGAACCTCGCCTCAGTGCTCAGATAGATATAAGCGTAAGCGATAATCAACAGCGAAAAAATACAGGCCAGAACAATGCCGACCCATTTGAATGTTTTCTTTAGCATAAAAAATTTGTTGTGACTAGGCGGTTAACGGGCAAACCTTTGGCATGGTGCTACGTAAAACGGAGGGTTTCCTACGCAGAAAGTAATTTTTTATGTCATCCAATAACTTTTTAAGGCTCGATTATTCTGACGTGTTTCCAGCCACCGCTTTGTTGTCGAATCAACCTGCCCTTGACATCGAGTTCAAGCTCCAGGCAGATTTTGGCAGCCACATCTGCACCAACCATTTTTTTGACGGAATCCAAACTTCGTTTTTGTTGGCTGAATTTTCCAGTGCACTGGAAATCTCTTACGAAGAGCCCCGGCGCAGCTTTAGCTTTTGCTTTAATTTTGAAGGAAATGTAGCCTCCAGGCACTGCGGACAACGCTATGACCTGGGGAAAGGGTACTATAACTTCTTTTTCGATCCGGATCCGGCAAAGGCACATTATTTTAACAGTGGGAGCTCATATAACATTTTTCATATGACCATTGAGGCGGAAAAGTTACTTTCTCTGATCGGGCAGGATGATCCGCTTTACGATCGTTTTGCGGATTGTATTTTGAAGGAAAATGGGATTCCTGGTTTTAGAACAAACCTGCCTCTTACCGTACAAGTAAAATCAATTATTGAGTCCATCAAATTTTGCCCGCTAAAGGGAGCGGCAAGGCGCTTGTTTATTGAGTCGAAGGTCTACGAGTTGCTGGCTTTGCAAATTGAGGTTTGGCAAAGAGAGTACGAAACATCTGGCTTTCAACAGCCTTTGGTCAAAGATGTTGAATTGATGCATGCTATACGAGAGTATCTTCAAGTGCACTTCCAGGACGATCTGAGTTTGAAAGCGATTGGCAAGGAGTTTGGGATTAATGAATGTAAACTAAAAAGTGGGTTCAAGGCTCACTTCGGAAGAACTGTTTTTGGCTATATCCAGGAGCTTCGCATGGAGTTTGCCAGGCAATTGCTTTCACAAAAAAGTTTCACAGTAAGTCTTGTGGCTGATAAACTCGGTTACCGGAATGCCAACCACTTCTCCACTGCCTTCAAGAAATATTTTGGCGAAAGTCCGGGTAAATTGAGGAGTTAGTAGTGGGAGGTTGGTAAATTTGAGGCCTTTGTTACATTTTGTCATCAAAAGTGAAAGCATGAAGGCTTCTGTCATCTTCAGTACATACAACTCACCCGCCTGGCTTGAAAAAGTGCTATGGGGGTTTAGCGTACAAACGACGAAAGACTTCGAAATAGTGATTGCCGACGATGGTTCGGGGCAGGAAACCAAAGACTTGATTGAAAGGCTTCGCCCGGAAATGGGAGTGCCCGTCAAACATATATGGCAGGAGGACGATGGCTTTCAGAAGTCACGGATTCTCAACAAAGCTATTGTGGCGGCTGAAGCCGACTATCTGATTTTCACCGATGGTGATTGCATTCCCAGAAAAGATTTTGTTGAGATCCATTTAAAAAGCAGAAAACAAGGTCATTTTTTGAGTGGGGGTTATTTTTTGCTTCCTATGCAAACGAGCATAACGATTGCGAAGGAAGATATTTTGACTCAAAGGTGCTTTAAAGTACGTTGGCTTAAGGCGCATGGCCTGAAGGGAAGCATCAAAACGCTGAAGCTATCGGCAAAGGGAGTTTTTCGATACCTGCTAAACGGGTTGACAAGAACCAAACCTACCTGGAATGGTCATAATTCGTCTGGCTGGAAGAATGACATTCTGGAAGCCAATGGATTTGACGAAAGGATGCAGTATGGCGGCCAGGATCGGGAGCTTGGAGAAAGGCTTGTAAACATGGGGATAAATGGTGTTCAGATAAGGTACAGTGCGATTGTTGTCCACCTCGATCATAAAAGAGGCTATAGAACCCAGGAGTCGGTGTTGAAGAACAGAGCCATACGAAAGAATACCAGGGACTCTGGTAAGAAGAGGACTGAGTTTGGGATTGTCAGAGAAAATGTTTGACAAAACCTGTTAAATTGATAGCTAGTAAACCGAAACCCTCCACTTCAATATAGAAAATGAGAATTTGTATCGCTCGCTCTCATAAGGATGTCTTAACCCAGACATTCATTAGAAATCAGATCAAGGGACTGTCAGAGCGAGCTGAAGTATTTCCTATTTATTCGGGCAGACTTCCGCAGCGTTCCGACGACGGAAAGCTGCTGTCTCCGTATCCAGTTTGGCTCATTCATCAGATCTACAAATGGATAACGGGGCGTCAAAACAATTACTTTGGGAACTACGGTATTTTGAGATTTCTCAAAAATAATAAAGTTGAAGTGCTGCTGGTCAATTTTGGAACGACGGCTTCATACTTTGTTCCAATTTGCAATCAGGCAAACGTTCCTTTGGTCGCCCACTTTCACGGGAGAGATGCTTCAAAAAGCAATGTATTCAAGCGCTATATCCATGGATATCAGGAGCTATTCAAATATGCCGCCGCTATTGTCGCTGTCTCCAGCGAGATGAAGAACAAGTTGATAGAGGTGGGGGCCAGTGCTGATAAAATTCACATCATACCCTATGGCGTTGATTTGTCCATTTTCCGACCATCGGACAAGCCCAAAACTGATCAGCCGATATTCTTAACTGTTGGGAGGTTTGTTGAAAAAAAATCCCCCCAGTCCACTATCAAAGCCTTTGCCATCGTACATAGGTCAGTGCCAGCGTGTCGATTGATAATGGTGGGGGACAAATCGGGAGAATTTGACCAATGCGTTCAGCTGGTTAATGAGCTCGGCATTCAGCAATCAGTAGAATTTGCCGGTGCCTTGCCTCACGCCGAAATCATCGATTTCATGAACAGAGCAACAGTATTTGTCCAACATTCCGTCCGATCCCGAGATGGAGACATGGAAGGTACACCAAACAGTATTCTTGAAGCCGGAGCGTGTGGCCTTCCGGTGGTTAGCACTTTGCATGGGGGGATTAAGGACGCAGTGATTGAAGGGGAGACAGGGTATCTGGTGGCAGAGCACGATATTGAGGGAATGGCCAGACAAATGTTGCGGCTCGCACAAGACTCAGGGCTGGCAGTTGAGATGGGGAGAAAAGCCCGTCTGCGGATAGAACGGGAGTACAATATTCATACTCAGGCTGATAAGCTTTTTCATCTCCTGCAGACTGTGGCAGGAAAATCCAATTAAGTTTACGTCTACTCTTTTTCTACCGCCTTCAGGAAATATTTTGGGGAAAGTCCGGGTAATGTAAGGAGTTAGTAGTGCGAGGTTGGTAAATTTGAGGCCTTTGTTACATTTTGCTAACAAAAGGGAAAGCATGAAGGCCTCAGTCATCTTCAGCACATACTACTCAACGTCCTGGCTTAAAAAAAGTACCATTGGGTTTTAGGGTGCAAACGACGAAAGACTTCGAAATAGTCATTGCAGGCGATGGCTTTCAAAAGTCAAGAATCCTCAACAAGGCTATTTTGATTCAGAAATGTTTCAAAGGATATTGGCATAAGGTGCATGGCCTGAAGGGAAGCATCAAAACGCTGAAGCTATCGGCAAAGGGAGTTTTTCGATACCTGCTAAACGGGTTGACAAGAACCAAACCTACCTGGAATGGTCATAATTCGTCTGGCTGGAAGAATGACATTCTGGAAGCCAATGGATTTGACGAAAGGATGCAGTATGGCGGCCAGGATCGGGAGCTTGGAGAAAGGCTTGTAAACATGGGGATAAATGGTGTTCAGATAAGGTACAGTGCGATTGTTGTCCACCTCGATCATAAAAGAGGCTATAGAACCCAGGAGTCGGTGTTGAAAAACAGAGCCATACGAAAGAATACCAGAGACTTTGGCAAGAGGTGGGCTGAGTTTGAAATAGAAAAAAACGACCAGTTGGCATGAAATCGTCCTTGATTATTTCGGTATATAAAAATACTGCGGACCTAAAAGTGGTGCTCGATGGTCTTTCTTTTCAAACTGATCAGGGTTTTGAAATAATTGTTTCTGAGGATGGAGAGAGCCCGGAAATGAGTGAATTTGTCGCCAGCTATCCTTTCAAAAATGACTATCAGCATTTGACGCAGCCAGATGTTGGATGGAGAAAAAACCAAGCGTTGAATAATGCAGTTAGGAAGGCCAAATCTGACTACTTGATATTTATTGACGGCGACTGTGTGCTCCACCATAAGTTTATTGAGAATCACCACAGGTATGCATCGAAAGAAAGGATCCTTGCCGGTAAACGGGTGAAGTTGGGGCCCGGGTATTCAGCTATTCTGCGTCAGAACACCGCTCATCTGCCTGGCTTCGAAAAGCAAGTGCAGGGCGAACTTTCGAAGGCGAAAAAGGATGGAGCAAAGTTTACCGAGGAGGCTTATTATATCAACCCGGATGGCCTGTTGGGTTTCGTGCCGAAAATTCGAAAGATGCACCAACTTAAGGGGTGCAACATGTCTTTTTTTAAAGAAGCGATAGAGAGAATCAACGGTTTTGACGAAGACTATATTTTGCCTGCCATTGGTGAGGATATTGATTTGACATGGCGGTTTTTGGGAATGGGGTTCAAATTGTATTCGTTGCGAAACCTGGCCGTGCAGTATCATTTGTATCACAAGGAGAATTGGACGGATCAGTCGGAAAATGAAGGACTGATGAAAATAAAGCAACAGCAAAAGCAGTTTGTTTGTCGAAATGGGCTTGAAAAGATGGAATAGCTACAGAACTGGCGAGGGACTGTTAGCAGAATGAAGGCTCACTTTTGTATAGATTCTAACTTTAGATTTATGTTACTACGAAGTTGTCGGATATGTAATGCTAGGGATAATCATGACACATATTTCCCGAAGGAAATGATGCACGGGCTCATGGAAGAGTTTACCTACTTTCAATGTAAGTCATGTCATTGCCTTCAGATCGAAACTATCCCAGCTAATTTACACAAATACTATCAGGAAGGTTATTACAGTTTTTCGCAGCACACAAAAGGTCAACATAAAGGGGCAAAGGGTTGGGTAAATAAGAGGGCGGTTTTGCATTCGATATTTAAAGATAACTTGGTTAACCGCTTGATTTCTTTTTTATCTCCTCAAGGAAAGTATAGAATTTTTGACAGATTAGGAGTTAATAGAGAAAGTAATATTCTTGATGTGGGCTGTGGAAATGGGAGGAAATTTCTATATCCATTGGCTGAGATAGGCTTTAAAAACCTACTTGGCTGTGATCCCTTTCTGAACGAACCGATAGCCTATGAAAATGGGTTGAACATTCTAAAAAATGATATATTTAGTGTCGTTGGAAAATGGGATATTATCACTTTTCATCACTCTTTTGAACATGTTACCAACCCAAAGGAGACTCTTGAAAAAGTAAGGGAACTCCTCTCACCGAATGGTATCTGCATTATCAGAGTTCCGACAGTTTCTAGCTATGCTTGGGAAAAATACAACACTAACTGGGTGCAACTAGATGCTCCTAGGCACATTTTTATTCACTCGACACAATCTATTGCTCAACTGGCCGCCAGCATTGGCTTGCAGCTGTTTAACACAGTTTTTGATTCGACTCATTTCCAGTTTGCTGGTAGTGAGAAGTATTTGAGGGGAATCCCACTGCGAACCGAAGAGAAGAGATCTCTTTTTGGGTATATGAGATACAAGAGAAAAAAGCTTTATTGGATGAAATTGGCGAAGAAATTGAATGAAGAAGGGAAAGGTGATCAAGCCGTGTTTTATTTTAGAAAGGAGGCTGCTTGAGAGTGAATTACTCCCACTCCACCTCCATCACTAGCTCGTGATCAACTATTACCGTGGTGAACTTTGCGTTTTCAAGCTGCTTCACCTGCAGGCTGTTTGTCTCGGTGCTGAAAAACTCCTGTTTTATCACACTGAACCTATCTTTTTTATGAAAAAGGACGACGTTCTTTTTGCCCTCACCCTCAAGTGTGATAGACTTCTTCTTATTGGCTGATTGCGGAGCTATGGCCGCCGGTTCAGGAATCTCCACCAGGTCTTGCGTGATTCTGGAGAGCAGCCATTTTGCGCTTGGCACACCGTGGCCCATATAATTGTTTGGTGCCCCGGCCAGGTGGCCAGACTGCAAGATGAGTGCTTTCAGGTCGGTGTTTGAGAGTGCCGGAGACTTTTCCCAAAGGCAGGCAGCAAGTCCGGTTATTACCGGAGCAGAAAACGAAGTGCCGGAAGAGGCAAAGCAGCTAATGTCGGGCTTTAAAAACGGGGCAAAGTCGGTGCCCGTTGAGCTGAAGGGCATTTTTCTCCAAAACTTTAAATCAGTTGAGCCCACGGTCAGCACGCCGGGGGCGTCTGCCGGAACGTCAATCACCTTCCAGCTGTTGTCACCGTCGTTGCCCGCTGCCACTACAATGAGCATCCCTTTTTCTTCGGTGGCCCTTTGGCAGGCAAGGCTAGCCAATGCGGTTTTTCCGTCCATCATTGCAGGAGTGTAGTTTTCTGCCGGGTTGTCGTAGTCGGTGTTATAGCCCAGCGAAATATTAACCAGCTTTACTTCCAGGCTGTCCATCCATTCCAGGGCTGCGATGAGAAAATCTTCTTCCTGCCGCTGCTCCCGGGCTCCGTGGTCTGTTCGGGCCAGGTAGTAGTCAGCACCGGTGGCCAGACCAAATTGAATTCGTTTTTGAGCATTGTATCCGCCCGTCAGCTCCCACACTTCAGTGCCATGCTGATCATCCAAACTTCGGAAGCCACCGAACGGATCAGTGTCTGATGGCTGTAGAAAGTTGCGAAATGCTACGAGCCGACCGTCTGCAATAATCGGTGCCAGCGACGCTGTCTGTTCGGCACCCAAAAAACCACCGTCTATTATGCCTATTTTCACTCCTTTCCCGGTAAGCCCCTCATTAGTAAGGATTTTGGCATCCATCTGCTCCAGGGCAAAGCCCAATGTGGGCTCTTCAAATAAGGTGCGCTGAAGTTTCAGCGGAGTCACCTTCCTGCAGCTGTCTACGCCATCGATCTCGTTGTCAAGGCTTCCGTGGGCCGACCATGCATGAAACCATTTGCTCCAGGTCACGGGTTCCAGTTGTAGGCTCTCAAGTATTTTTTGGCTTTCTGTTTTAGAAATACCTTCGCTAATGAAATACCAATACTTGTCCTGTGCACGAGCAGACAGGAATTGGAGCGACAAAAGGCAGATAAACGAGACTTTTAACAGACCGTACCTACTTCTGAAATGTTTCCGATGTGCTATCTTTGAGTCAGACATTGTCCAATTATGAATTAAATCTAACTAATAGAATGAGATATCGCCCGGCAGGAAAGGAGCTTTTTACTTATAACAGAGAAAAGCTGCAGAAAAGATTGAAGCCCAATAGTGTGGCCATTGTAAGAGCCAACGATATTATGCCAACCAATGCTGATGGTACCATGGGCTTCAGACAAAATGCTGATCTCTTCTATCTTACCGGAATCGATCAGGAGGACACCATCGTGCTGCTGGCACCTGATTTCCCTGATGAAAGTCTGCGAGAAGTTCTTTTTCTACGAGAAACTAGTGAAGAGATAGCCATTTGGGAAGGGCACAAGTTTACAAAAGAGGAAGGCCGTGAGATTAGCGGTATCACAACGGTGAAATGGTCGCATGAATTTCATAAAGTGTTGTACACCATTCTGGCGGAGAGCACCAACATCTACCTGGAATCGAATGAGCATATAAGGGCAGCTTCAGAAGTGACCACCAGCAATCAGCGCTTTGTAAAATGGTGCATGGAGCATTATCCCTTGTACAACTACGAACGGCTTGCTCCGATACTGTATGACCTGCGGTGCATAAAATCAGAGAAAGAGATTGAAATCATCAAGCATGCCTGTGACATTACGGCCAACACTTTTCGAAAGATGCTGGGACTGATCAAGCCTGGTGTGTGGGAGTACGAAGTGGAGGCGGAATATATATATGAGTTTATTCTGCATCGCTCCAGAGGCTTTGCCTATGCACCTATTATAGGTGGGGGCGCCAATTCATGTGTGCTGCACTACATCGAGAACAACCAGCAACTTAAATCCGGTGATGTGCTGCTAATGGACGTTGGCGCTGAGTACGGCAACTACAACGCCGATCTTACCCGCACTGTGCCTGTAAATGGTAAGTTTACTAAACGACAAAGGGCGGTGTATGATGCGGTGCTGCGTGTCAAGAACGATGCCATTGACATGCTGACGCCCGGTGGTGTGATACCTGAGTACCATAAGGAGGTTGGGAAAATCATGGAAAGCGAACTTCTGGGGCTTGGTTTGCTCGACAAGACAGATATTAAGAAGCAGAACCCTGCGTGGCCTGCCTATAAGAAATACTTTATGCATGGAACAAGCCACCACCTGGGTATTGATGTACACGACGTGGCCAGTATTTACAAGGTATTTGAGCCGGGAATGGTTTTCACGGTTGAGCCTGGGATTTATATCCGTGAGGAAGGGCTTGGAATCAGAATTGAAGACAATATTGTGATCACCAAAGAAGGCCATATCAACCTGCTGGCGGGTGCGCCATGCCATGCTGAGGAAATCGAGGATTTGATGAACAGGTCGTGAAAAATGCTTTCAACGCAGTAGGAGCTCCCGAGCCGGTAGGGCTATATCCGCATGCCCGCAAGGTAGGAAACTTACTTTTTCTCTCTGGTGTGGGGCCCAGGAAAAAGGGAACGAAGGAAATCCCGGGCGTCGAATTGGACGAGGCCGGACATATAGTCTCCTACGACATAGAAGCGCAGTGCCGTTCCGTTTTTAACAATGTCAAACTGATTCTTGAGGCATCGGGTAGCAAGTGGGAAAACCTGGTGGATGTGACCGTGTTTCTCACCAACATGAAAGACGACTTTGCTGCCTATAACCGTCTTTATGCAGAGTATTTCAAAGACAATCAGCCCTGCCGAACGACGGTGGAAGTAACTGCCTTGCCCACACCCATTGCCATTGAGCTAAAGTGTGTGGCTACAATCGAATAAAAAAAGGCCAGCAGAAATGCTGGCCTTTTGTCGAGGTGAGAAGATTCGAACTTCCGACCCCCACGTCCCTAACGTGGTGCGCTAACCGGGCTGCGCTACACCTCGAAAATCACTATCGAAGAAAGAACTCTTTATACTCTCTTTGGATAAACTCTTTGTTCCGAGTTTTTTTCAACAACTTTTCAAACCTAAGACCTTCTGCCTTCGTTTCAAAATCCCTTTGGAATATGAGCTCCCAGGGGCCTTTGAAGCGAGTGTAGAGTGACCGATTACTGTTATGATCTTTCAGTCGTTGTACTACATCATCAGAGGAGCCGTAATACCAACGACCACTTTTCGATTCAATGATGTAGACACTATACACATCAATTTTTTTTTTTGGAGGCAATTGCCAGACCCTCCCGACTCGTCGGGATGCGCTAACCGGGCTGCGCTACACCTCGATTCCCCAAAACGGATTGCAATATTAGTAAAACACCCGTACATTCTAAAAGTCGACTCTCATTAAATTAGAGAAGAGGTGACAATTTTTCTCCCGGTATTGTATGATATCCTCCGGTGAGGCAACGCTTCTGTTGTTTTGATTTCGAGAAGTATAGTTTTTTTAGCAGGCAACCTTTTCGACAAGTTATCATGTATTGTTTATAAAGACCTCAACCACCGTCATTGAAGGATTCTGATCATAGCGAGCTGAAGCGAATTATCAAAGGCTGCATGAATGGAAGAAGGGCTCAGCAAAAGGAGCTCTATCAGTCATTCTACAGCTATGCTATGAATATTTGTGTACTCTACGCAGAAAGCAGGGAAGATGCGGTGGAAATTATGAACGACGGGTTTATGAAAATATTTAAGTACATCGGCAAGTTCGACCTTTCCAGACCGTTCGTCCCCTGGCTGAGGAGGATCATGATCAATGCAGCCATCGACCGAACACGGAAGGATTTTCGATTTAATGAGATGAAGGACCTCGAAGAAGCGGAGTCGGTAGAAAGCGCTGACACGGTAATATCAGGTATTTCGCACGAAGAGATACTTGGGATATTGAAAAACCTCTCACCAGCGTATCGGACGGTGTTTAATTTATATGCCATTGAGGGCTACAAGCATGAGGAAATAGCCAGGCAGTTGGGGATATCTGTTGGTACCTCAAAATCTAACTATGCTAAAGCCAGAAAAAGACTTCAGGAGCAATTAAGAAACTTCTTTGAATCGGAAAATGTCTGACAAAGAGCAAAATATCGAAAACTTTTTCAAGAAGAGGCTTGGCCAAAAGGACTTTCCTTACAGAGAAGAAGACTGGCTGCTAATGGAGGCCCGACTCGATGCGTCTGCTGTTTCTACCGCAGGAGGAGGGGGTTCTTTTGTAGGGCTGAAGGCTGTTGCGGCAGTAGTAGTGCTTACCGTCATCGCTTTCTTATCAGGGTGGTTTCTTAAAGAGTATTTTGATAACCGGGAGAGCAAAAATGGAGAGATCGGAAGAGTAATCCAACCAAAAAATAGTGGCGCATCAACGCTTCAATTGGATAGCCAGGCAACAGAGGAAAGCGAAAGCAAGCCGAAAATTTTAAACGAGAATCAGCCAACGGAAACCGACGCCAAATTACCCGGCAGAGAGGAGCTGTCAGATAGAAACGGAGAAGTTTCAACATCAAACTCAGCGGGCATTGCTGTGGAAGGTGGAACGGAGCAAAGAGAGCCCTCGCCTCAGCAAAGAAGGGCAAAAGAGCCAGCCAAAGCCAGCTTTGATGCCGACGAATCAAAAGCATCAATTGGAACCAAAGAGGTGCCCCAAACACAGCAATCAGCTGGTCACCTGGATGTGGAACCCGTAAATGATTTTTCAGAAGTAGGCCTCAAAACGGAAAAACGTCCGGAGGTAATCACCCATCTGAGCAACAAACAATTGCCACATTCCCCGCTGATCGCTTACAAGGCAGCCGTTAACCTGGCACCACTATATGTGAACAATCCGTCTGAGGCAATTCCTGACGAAGGCTTTTATCGGTTTGCGGTTGGACTGGCCGCCTCTCCAGATGTGAGCAGTATCGGCTTTCACCCTAGTCTTCAAAAAATAGGAAAGGGGTTTGGATTTTTAGCTGAGTACAGTCCTGGCAGGCGCTGGAAGCTGTCGGGTGGTGTGTATAAGTTCGACAAGGTATATGCTGCCGGTGCGGGCGACTACAACCCGCCGTTTGGGTCGGGCTGGCCTGGTGGGATAGAACCGATCCGCACAGACGCTTCGTGTAGTGTGCTGGATGTACCGATAACTGTCAGCTTGCAGGTGGTTAATATTGGCAGAACCCGGATTTGGGTTAGCGCAGGCATGTCATCTTACTGGATGCTATCAGAAAACTATAGCTACGTCTACGAAGAAGGTGTGGAGGGGCGCTACAAAGGTTGGTCCGGGGAAAATTGGAGCAACCATCCACTCAGTGTCGTTTCAGCTTCATTCAGTATCGAAACCTATTTGACCAGGCATTTTTCAGTTCAGTTGGAACCTTTTGTGAAAGCGCCGCTGGGTGGGGTTGGCTACGGTGATGTCCATTTGTTCACCACAGGAACCCTGGTCACAGCCAAATATCATTTTTTAAAAAAAAACCATAAACTAAGACTATGAGAAAAAATTTACTTTTACTAACGGGGCTCACCGTATTTCTTTCCTCTTGCGGGGGAGGCGACGAAGATGCCACACCGGACTGCACTGTCAGCGACCTTGTCGTATCCATTGCAGGGTCGTCAAACGATGTTTGCGGGCAAGGGATAGGGGAAATAGAAGCAACGGCGACTGATGGAGCCGGGAGCTATGAGTTTTCTATCGACGGGCAATCGTTTCAAAGCAGTGGACTTTTTACTGGGTTAGAGGCAGGTGCCTACACAGTAACCGTGAGGGACGCTAATGACTGTATGAAAACTGTGGCTGCAAGTCTCTCTGATGAAGGCGGCCTTACCATTGAAGCCACTTCCACTTCCTCGACCTGCGGATCCTCTACTGGCGCAATTGCCGTGGAAGCTACGGGTGACGGAGGAAGCTTCCAATACAGACTGGATGATGGTGCCTTCGGCAGCGCAAGTGAGTTCACCGGGGTTTCAAGCGGGCTTCATATTGTGACTGTTAAGGATGAGACTGGTTGTGAAGAAGACAAAGAGGTTTTGGTGTTGTCGGGCGTGAGTTTCAAAGATCAGGTCTCTTCAATTATCTCCACCAATTGCGCTGTCGCTACATGCCATAATGGAACCGCCGGCATTCCAAACTTCACTTCATTCGGAGCTATTCAGGAAAATGCTGCTACTATCAAGGTGAAAACAGGTAACAAGACTATGCCGAAGGTGGGTTCATTAACTGATTTGGAAATTCAAACAATAGCTTGCTGGGTCGACGACGGTGCCAAAGACAATTGAAATGGTGTTTTGCATTTTGATTTGCGACTGAAGCGTGTGTATTACTAAAAAAGGGGCCATTTGGCCCCCTTTTTTCTTCCATATTTTTCTGTGGGTAGCACTACCTCGGTATATAATACACATTAGTCAGCCATTTACTGGTGTCAGGCTCGGTAGTTGGATCAGATATATACTCCTCAATCACCATGAGGTCCTCGGTCATTTCAAGCCCCTTCGCTGTGAAGTAGTCGTCCATGGCGTAGTGCGCCTCACCGCTGCCCTCATAAGCACCGTAGTAGGCAATTTTGTAGCCACTGCCACCAGCCGGGAAAGCCTTAAACCCCTTGAGAGTGTATTCGCCCTCGACAGGAATGGCCGCTGCCATAACGGTCTGTTCGTTGGCTTCATCCCAAACAAAGTAGATGCTGCTGGGAGCTCCTGCCATCGGGGCCTTTTTCTTCGTCAACTCGCCGTAGGCAGCACCAAAGCTGCTGGCCATAAATCCCTGCATGTCGGCCCATTTTACAGTATCTTTTCTGCCAATATATGTTCGTGGAGAAAGCTCCATTTTTTCGACTTTTAGGCCTCTGAAAGTGTCGCTGCTGGCAATTGCCTCAGTCATTTTTTTAAGCTCTGCAAGGCCAGCTTCATAGTCTTTGCCAATAAACCCATCCATCATTGGCACCATCAGGTTCATGGGTCTTGGGTTGCTTCCCTGCATGCCCCAGGTAACTTTTGTTGCGCCGTCAACCTCCTCAAAAACGAGATAGGTAGCGGCTTCCGATTCGTAAGGAGTAAGAAAAACCAGTTTCTCATCTACACGTGAGTCAGTTACCGCTGTAATTTCCATTGAGCCTTTCCCCACGTCGTCATTTCCTTCCCAGGAGTATTTGGCTCCCACTTCTCCATCTGTACCTGTGATAGAGGTTGTCATATTTGGGTCTAGCTTTCCCCACGGATTCCATTTGGCGAAGTTTTCGAACCTGCCAGCTTGTTGCATTACCAGCTTCTTCGGAGCGTTGATAGTGGTGCTTCGTTCCACTTTGTACTCCGTGGGAATCATAAATATTGCCGCTGTCACAATCACCACCAGGGCAAGAACAATGTAAAGGATAATCTTAAGTGCTTTCATCGGATGATAAGTTTGGTAAACCTCTAAATTAGGAATTTTTCAAACTTAAAGCGCTGGCACAGAGACAATTAATTTGGTTCCGTTTCTGGCGGAGACATTAACGAACCAAAAAAGTTTCCGTCTTGCCTTCTTCTTTACAGAGGTAAAAGGCATTGTAGAGGTCGTAGTGAATGTCGTCGTAGACGGAAGGGATCACATCAACACCCTTTTCATTGATCAGGCCTTTCTGCCCCCTTTTTTCGACAACAAAAAGGCCATTTGGTAGTAGTTCCAACTGATTGAAACGAGGAAGCATGACGTAGGCTGACTTGCGGTGGTAAAAGCCATATTGATTTCCCTGCTTTAAAATATAGGTGTTCTTATCAACAGACTTGATCTCGTCAAAGTCCAGCCCAACCACTTCATCGCCACTCCTGGCAATGATACCAGACTTACCATTTCTAGAAACAACCGAGATACCATTGGAAAAAGGTGTAACTGAGTCGTAAATGGGTTGAACAACCAGCCGTTCTATTTTGTCAATAAACCCCCAGTGTCCCCGGAGTTTTATCGCCGCCATTCCTTCCTGGAAAAAAGCCGCACTGTCGTATCTGTTCGCAATTCGCAGTTTATTGTCCAGGTCAACGAAGCCGAATTTGTCGTCTTTCACAATGCCAAAAAATGCTTCGCTCAGTCCGGATACTCCCTGATATTTACTTGTACCGTCGCTAATCTTATTGCCGTCTTTGCCATAAGACCACCAGTAATCTCCCTGCCTTAGAAATACGACCGAATCCATATCGGGAATCATCACTTCGTTAAACTCAGGCGCTGTCACTTTTTGCCCCTTTGAGGTCAGCAGACCAAAGTTTCCGGATTCAGTTTCTTCGATCAGCCACGACTTGTTAGCGTATATCGAGTGACTGCTCGTATGTAGCCATCCACGACCAGGCGTCACAAGGTCTGTCGACTCACCATTTTTGATCAGGATCACGGCTTCGTTAATCACCTCACAATAGTCGTGCTTAGGTTCGAGCACCCAATCACCGTTGATGTCTATAACGCCCCATTTTCCTACATATTCAACTGCCGACATGCCTTCGACAAAGCTGTGAGCCCGCTCAAATTTGTGGTCGATAACTATTCCGCCGTTGAAGTCAAGAAACCCCCAGTAGGCATCCCGCCTGGCCATAATCAATTTGGATCCTTCGGGCTTTATCTGGTCGTAAGAATGCCTTGTAACTCTCCGGCCGTAAGTGTTATATACATCCCACAGCTCTTTGTCATTTTTTAGTATCTGCGTATAAAAGTACTTTCCATCGAAATAGAGCGAATCGTAGTATTGCTCAAGAAAGGGTTCACCCGACTTGTTGTACACCCTGAATTTGTTTTGCTCCTTGCTTACGACAAAATTCTCATCAGTGCGCACAACGCTCCAATTACTTTTGTTGCTGAGTTGCTCTCCGGAGATATTGATGATGGCTTCGCCCTGATAAGTCTGAACCCTGTACAAACTTGGCCCGATAGTTTCGATATCGTCGAACGAGAATGTTTTCAGCCTTTTGTTTTTCCCATCAGTCAGGTGCCACGACGGATAGGTGGTCAGGCGCAGCACGGAGTCGTTTTCAGGGACAATTTCTTTGTAAAAAGGCTCCAGTATTATACTGCCATCATTTCGCATGGCACCCAGCTTGCCCTCCTTGGAAATGATGAGGAGGTTGGAGTTGACACGGAACATGCTGTCGAGGTTTTCCACCGGCAACTTCAACCCGCCCACGGTCCATACCGATAGCTTGTCTCTGGCATCAACAGCCTGGTAGATGCCATTGCCAGCGTCCTTAATGGCTTTGAATTGGAAGGGGATTAGGGTAGCCTCAACACCTGAAATAAGGCCGTAGGAAATCTTTTGATTTTCATAGCGTGACGCAATGTAGTTGTCGCCAGATGAGATAATGTCGTAGTATTGGAAGCCTACCAGGGCAGTGCCTTTAGTGTCTAGCACGCCGAAGTAAAGAAAATGTTCGAAGCTGTCGGTTCGGGATGCCTTTAGGAAACCGTTACTCATGGGGGATAGGTCACGGTATACAGCTTTGGTAATCTGCTGATCATTTAGCGAGCTTAAACCCCAAAAACCATTCGACTTATAGCCGATAGTGGACGACAGTGGGTCGACACCTCCATTGCTCCACCCGATGTCCTCATATTTGGCAGGGATGAGGATTTTGCCCTGGTCATCCTTCAATCCTTTCCGGTTATTGAGCTCGAAAACTTCTAATACCCGTTCACCGGTTTTTTTGCCATACGAGAGAATTGGTGCTAAAGCAAGCACCAATGAGAAAACGAACCTAACTACAGAAAGCTTCATACGCCGCTAAATTAAGCAAACAGTTAGGAAAAGCGGCAAGAAATTAAATGATCGGGGATTGTATGCTTATGAATTGGTCGTTTCCGACTGCTTTTCGAGGTCAAACAGGTCGTTCAACACGTCGATAAGCGTTTCAGCCTCACCTCTTTTGCAGGCGGCTTTCAGCTGAAGTACAGGCAGCTTAATAATTTTCTGCATCATGCTCCTAGTCACCTTCTCCACTAATTTGCTATCATCCATGCTAGCTCCCTTGAGATACCTGGCAACTTCCTCCTGCCTGATCTGCTCAAGGGCGTTCTTCAGCTTGTTGATGGTGGGCGAAACTTCCATTTCTTTGGACCAGTCGAGCAGTTCAGCCATTGATCCGGAAATGATGGCCTTTACTTGTGGTATTGCAGCCAGCCTTTTTTCCAGTGCCTCACTTGTTTTGCTATGGATGTCGTCAATGTTGTAAAGCAGGGTTCCGTGCACTTCTTCTACTTCTTTTTCAATACTTCTTGGTACTGAAAGGTCAAGCAAGTATTTGAAGGAAAGCGATTCTCCGTTTTGCAGGTGCTCTTTTCTGATCAGAGGCTCTTTATTGGCGACAGACGAAATAACAACATCAGCCTCCTTCATGGCTGCATAAACTGTATCGAACGGTATGGCCTGAAAACCGCACTCAAGGGCTATTGCCTCAGCTTTCTCAAACGTTCTGTTGGCAATGAAAACCTCTTTGCTCTTGATGTACTCAAGATTGCGGCAAACATCTTCTCCTATTTCGCCCAGCCCAACGATCAAAATTTTTGGTGTGGGGATGGCGGCAGTAAGCTCCCCAATCAACTCAACGGCGGCATAGCTCACAGAGGCTGCGCCGTCTCTGAAGGAGGTTTCCTGAACTACCTTTTTATTGGTGAAGAAAATCGTGTGCATCAGTCGGTGCAAAAATGGGCCCGCCATATCCTCATCAGCCGACCACTGATATGATCGCTTCACCTGATTGGCTATTTGCAAATCACCAACTACCTGCGCCTCCAATCCCATGCTCACATCGAAAAGGTGCTGAAGGGCGTCTTTGTGGTCGTTAATCACCACGAAGAAATCTTTGTAGTCGCCAATATCACTGATTGACCTTTCGAGGGCAATCAGTTTGATGATGTCCCCGGAAAGGTCTTCTTCTGAAGAATAATACACCTCAGTCCTGTTGCAAGTGGAAAGCACTAGTGCCTCACTGATGGGCGTAAATTCTTTGAAATACTTCAGCAAACGCTTGCAGGCCTCCTCATCGAAGGACACAAGCTCTCTGATATTGAGCGGGGCGCTTTTGTACGATAGACTTACTGCTTTGAAAAACTTATGCATTTTCCACTTTAATTCGGATTCAAAAATAGCTCCGTATTGATTTTAAAGGAAATGACATTTGTCAGATAACTCAATTTAGAATGAGTTTAAATTACGAGCAAATGCCTGGTACTGCCAGATGAACAGTTTTTTACCTTGAAATTGTTTACTGGAAGCCAAAAATATCTAACTTAATATTCAACAAATGCTTCTTACGCTCTATGAGCCAACTAAATAAATGGCTAAGAGAGAATTTTGGCTACAGTAAAAAAGAAATTAATGGTAGCATCATTCTTCTCTTTATCATTAGTGTACTATTCCTTGGAGTCTATGCACTTGACTACTACAGGTATGCTAGTAACGAGTATTCGTCTGAAAAAGATTTTGAACTTTTAGACAAATGGGCAGCGGAGCTTCAATGGGCTGAAGACATCGAAGGGGATAAGGGAAACCCCCAGCAAATGTTAGCCCTTAGCAATTTGGAGAGATTTGATCCCAACCAGGTTTCGGAGGCGCAATTGAGAGAAATGAATATACCACCCTACCTGGCGTCCAATTGGAGTAAATATACGAGCCGGGGAGGTAGGTTTTACAACAGCGAAGACTTGCTCAAGCTTTATGGAATGGATTCCTCTATTTTTGAGCAGCTTGCCCCGTACTTATCAATTGCGAATACAAAGCCCAATTCGGACAATGCCGGGCCAATAGCTGAAGGAAAGTCAACTGTTGTCAAGGAAAGAGTTGGGTTAATCGATATTAATCTGGCAACAGCAGAAGAATTGCAAACGGTACGAGGCATAGGCCCAGCTTATGCTGCCAGGATCATCAAATACCGGAACGCTCTTGGTGGGTTTCACGACCGTGGGCAGCTGGCGGAAGTGTATGGCCTCAAACAAGAAACGGTATCCGCCTTGTGGGAGAAGTTTGATCTCAACCCTGCTAATTGCTGTGTAAAGCTGTCGGTCAACACCATCCATTTGGATTCGTTAAAAAGGCAACCCTATATTAACTACAACCAGGCAAGAGCTTTGGTAGCCTACCGGGATCAGCATGGCAGATTTGCCAGCTGGAACGACGTGGCGGAAATAAAAATCATTCCGGATTCAACCATCCAAAAGTTAAAGCCGTATTTTGAATTCTAGTGAATAATGAACAATTAGGTTTATCGTTTACCTGATAGTTATCGAAAGGCTGCAAGCCGTCTTATGCGAAAAATTCTGCAATCCTACCTTCGTAAGCTTACCAATCTCACTGCCAATAATAGGTCGCTGCTTTTGTTGCGCCTGGCTTCCGATCAGTTTCTCGATTTGCATGATTTTGACTTCACTCTTGGGCAGCCCTCGTTTCATGTCATCAGCGACCTGATAGCGCAAAAAGCTAAGATTCCACTGTGCCAGATCATTGACAGCAGGGACTATAATAACAACAACCTGAGCGTTGGCCTGAAAAAACT
Source organism: uncultured Imperialibacter sp. (assembly GCF_963974565.1). Lineage (NCBI taxonomy): Bacteria > Pseudomonadati > Bacteroidota > Cytophagia > Cytophagales > Flammeovirgaceae > Imperialibacter > uncultured Imperialibacter sp. The sequence continues at coordinate 362,063 of NZ_CAXBCJ010000003.1, forward strand.
GCACAGACTCGACCAATTCGTTTTTCAGGAAAGGGGCGGCCGTGATTTGTATGTAGGGTGGCCTTTTGTTCACGGCAAATTCAGCGATGGCACGCTGGTGCGGTGTCCTTTGCTTTTTTTTCCAGTGTCTCTCGAAATGGATCAGAAAAACTGGGTGATGGTGCCCCGAAAGGATGTTAATGTCACCCTGAATAAGACCTTTCTGCTTGGGTACGCTTACTATAATAAGATTTCTTTAGATGAGGACTTAATAGAGCGGGTGTTTGACGATTTTGATAAGGATAGCAGGGTTTTTCGAACGGCACTTTACGAACTTCTGCGAGACAGCAAAGTAGAAGTCAATTTCAATCCCGAAAATTTTACTGATCAGCTAACAGGGTTCACCCCTTTTCTCAAAGACAAGTTTGAGCTCGGGCACGACACAGGGAAACTGAAGCTGATGACTGAAGCAGTGCTGGGCATCTTCCCTCAAAATGGGTCCTATATGGTCCCCGACTATCTCAAACTCATTGAGGAAAACACGCTGGAAAGCCTGGAAGACTTCTTCGTTGGTAAAACCAACCTGGAAGATGTGGTGGACAAAGTAGAGTACTCCTATGTCAGCAAGATAAAAGAAGAACAGACTTTTACGCCATTTGCCATCGATGCTTTCCAGGAAAATGCTTTAAAAACGGTAAAGAATGGCCATTCACTTGTGATCCAGGGGCCTCCTGGCACAGGCAAGTCGCAGCTTATCTGTAACCTCGTTTCGGACTTTATTGCCCGGGGCAAAAAAGTGCTGGTGGTTTGCCAAAAGAGGGCGGCGCTTGACGTGGTGCACCAGCGATTGAGCGAGAAAGACCTGGGAGCATTTGTGGCGCTGGTGCACGACTTCAAAAATGACAGGAAGGAGATCTACGAGCAGCTAGCCTCCCAGATCGACCGACTTGATGAGTACAAACTTAAGAACAACTCTCTGGACGCTATCCAGCTGGAAAGAGAGTTTACCCAGGTAAGCAGAAAAATAGATCAGATTTCGGAAGAGCTCAACGAGTTTAAGCAGGCGTTGTTTGATGACAAAGAGTCAGGCAAGTCTGTGAAAGAACTTTATCTCTCATCCGATCTCAAAGGGAGGACCATTACCCTTAAGCAGGAATACAAATATTTCACTTTCGAGAAACTTGAAGCGTTCCAACGAAAGATTGGTTACTATGTGAAATACTCATCTCTCTTCCGCAAGGAGGAGTACCCCTGGGTTGATCGGGTCTCGTTTAGCCATTTTGGTGTGGCAGAGCTTGGGCGGGTGAAGGAGCTGGTGGCAGAAATTCTGAAGTTCAATCAAGCTTTGGCAACAAGGTCTAAAGAGGCCCTGGGTGAGGCATTGAGCTTCGATGAGTGCCAGGACATGCTGGAGCGCCGGGGGCAGGTAAAAGAGATGTTTTCTCTCATCAACGACAAGACTGTGTACGAAACTTTTGTGCACATGACGGCTTACCCCGATAGCGAAACAGACGCTCTTTGGCTGGCCAATAATGAGCGGATATTGATGGAGTGCTACAAGGGGCTGGGCCCTGAGTTGTCAACTCCTGGCAATGAGTTAGGCAGGTTACAGGAGGTCCTGGAAAGGGGGCGTAAGGCAAGAAAGGGGCTTTTTAGCTGGTTCAGGTGGAAGTTCTTTTCCAAAGACAAAGTGTTTATTTCACGGGTGCTGGTGGCCAATAATTTGGAGAGCAATAAAAAGGGGTTTGAGGAGCTGATGATCATGGTGGACAGCCGCCTGAACCTGGAACACAACCTCACCAAGCTGAGAACCAGCGAATGGATATTGAACCCGCCGAATGCCATGTCGAAGATTGATCTGCAAAACTGGTTTTTCTTTGTGAGAAGGGCGATCAACGCAAAGATGATTTTCAGTTCGCTGAGACCTGTTGCAAAGGTGGTCAACCCAAAAAACTACACTTTCGAAGAGTTAAAAGAACTTACTGACAGATCATTTGAAGCCCTGGACGAGATTCCGTTGAAATGGGAGCAGTGGCAGGGATACTTCACGCCCAAGCAGATCAAAATGATTATCGGAAAGAAAGGGTACGCAGAGGAGTTGCTCAAGCGGCTGGACAAGGACTTCGACAGCCTTGTTGAATACGATAAACTGCTGGATAGCGTGCTACCCTACGAAAACCAGATTTTTGAGAAGCTTGAGGAAATTTCGCCCGACTGGGATGAAAAGGAGTGGAATGAGATTTTTGAGAACAGCCTCAATCTTCAGTGGATCGACCACATTGAAACAAAATACCCCATTTTGAGAGCGGTGTCTTCTCTGAAATTGGACACTTTGACAAAAGAACTTCAGGAGGCGGTGCAGAAGAAGAACCAGCTGAGTGGCGATATACTTTTGTTGAGAATCAGGGAAAAGACATACAGCGAAGTGGAGTATAATCGGCTCAACAACCCGATTACCTACCGTGACCTGCAGCACCAGGTCACCAAAAAGAAGCGAGTTTGGCCGATCAGGAGACTTTTGGCTCACATGTCTGCCGAGGCTTTCAGATTGGTGCCCTGCTGGCTTACCTCTCCCGAGGCAGCTTCTGCTATTTTTCAGCTGGATGAGATATTTGACCTGGTCATTTTTGATGAAGCTTCCCAGTGTTTTGTGGAAAATGGTCTGGCTGCCATGTACAGGGGCAAGCAGGTGGTAGTGTCAGGCGATGACAAGCAGTTGCAGCCCAATGATCTGTATAAAATCCGGTGGGAGCAAAGTGAAGAGGAGGAAGAGATGGCGCTGGAGGCTGACTCCCTGCTGACACTGGCAAGGCAGCACCTGAGCCAGGTTTCTTTGCAGGGGCACTATCGCAGCCGTTCGCTCGACCTGATCGACTTCAGCAACCACTACTTTTACAAAGGCAAGTTGCAGCTGGTGCCTCATTTTGAAGTAATCAACGAGGCAAAACCTGCTATTTCCTACGAAAAAGTAGATGGCGTATGGGAAAGCAGCCGAAACGATGAAGAGGCCACCAGAGTTGTGGATTTGATTGTTGATTGTCTTAAAAAGTCGCCGGACAAAAGTATTGGCGTGGTTACTTTCAACGCCGCTCAACAGTCGCATATTTTAGACTTGCTGGATACGTATCAGGCGGATCATAAAAAGCTGCTGCCTGATTCGCTGTTTGTGAAGAATATAGAAAATGTGCAGGGCGACGAAAGAGACATTATTATTTTCACTATTGGCTATGCGCCCGATGCTAAGGGGAAACTTCAGATGAAGTTTGGCTCGCTCAACCTCGAGGGTGGCGAAAACCGGCTGAATGTAGCCGTGACCAGGGCCAAGGAGCAGATTTTTGTGGTTAGCAGCATTTTGCCTCATCAGCTAAACGTTGATGGCTTAAGGAACGAGGGCCCTAAGATGCTGAGAAAGTACCTGGAGTATGCTTTCACTGTTTCAAATGGGGAGTTCAGACCGTATGCGCCTAAAGAGCCAGCCTTCTCGCAGCATTGGTACCTCAAATCAAGAATGACAAAGTGGTTGGAGACCGTGCCTCAGATGCGAAATATATCCATGACGGAAGACCTGAATTTTGCTGACCTCTCAGTTAAGAAAAGGGAAGAATTTCTGGGGCTCATTTTTACTGATGACGACACTTATTTCAACAGCATTTCAGCAAAGGATGCCTATGTTTACCGATACACCTTGCTGATGGATAAAAAATGGAGGTCTACTCAGTTCTATTCCAGAGAGTTTTGGATTGACCCTGAAGGTGCTGAAGAGCGACTCTACAAGTTTATCGGGCAAATCGAGTAAATAGCTATTCTTGCCCGACTCTTTCAACTTTTAACCCAAGCGACTGAATGCCCGCCAGGCTTTCCACTCTCATGTATTGCTGAACTGAAAAGGTGAACTTCCCTTTGTAAGGAAACGTGAAGTTATCGATGGCTGGAAACTCATGAGAAAACAAATCTCCCAGCCCACTGCCATAGGGCTTCCCTGTTTTAGGGTCGAACAGAATTACCTCCTGCATTTGACTTTCGATCACTTGATGAAGGGAGTCTTCAAGAGTGAACTTGAGATAGAGGTTGTAGTATGAGTAATCTGCAGTGTTTCTGACCAGATAAGAAAGCCGAAACTGATCTTCCGTCGCATCAACAGGAAAAGTAAATTTCTCAGTAGAATCCATGTGCCACACATTTTCATCAAAGTCGTGGTATTCATCATAAATCCTTGAATCACTGCATGATGACAAGAGGAATACCAAACCTGCTGACAAACAAATGAGGCCGCCAAGTTTGCTTCCCAATAGTGGTGTCCTCATCTATTGCTTTGGTTGATTGTTTTGACCCCGGTTCCGGTTCTTGAATCGTTTTTTGTTCTTTTTCTTCTTTTTGCCGCTGCCCTGTCCACCAAATTTTTTGTCCAGGTTCACCAGGTCGCTGTTGAGAGCCTGGTTGGCATCTCTTCCGTTGTCTTCTTTGTCTATAGCCAGGGTATCAGGTTTTTGACCTTTCTTGTTCATTTCAAGAATCACCTTTACCCGCTCAACGTCCAATGGATACCAGGTATTTTCGTCCCTGTAGCCGAACCACATGGTTTTTCGAAAGATGTCAGTCTTTTGCAGCGACGCCTCACCACGTGCCGTAAGCAGAGGTGCTTCCAGCTCTGGAATTCCCTCCAGTGCATCCATGTAAGTGTCGAGCTCGTAATTAAGGCAGCACTTGAGCCTGCCGCATTGCCCGGAGAGCTTACTTGGATTCAGCGACAGGTTTTGGTACCTGGCTGCGGAAGTAGACACACTCTTGAATTCGGAGAGCCAGGTGGAGCAGCACAGCTCTCTGCCGCACACGCCAATTCCACCAAGTCGGCCTGCTTCCTGCCTCAAGCTGATTTGGCGCATTTCTACCCGAATTTTAAACTCGGCGGCCAGTAGTTTTATCAACTCACGGAAATCAACTCTGTCGTCAGCAGAGTAGTAGAATGTGGCTTTGGTGTTATCGGCTTGAAATTCGATGTCGGTCAGCTTCATGTCCAGTTTGAGCTCTCTGATGATCTCTCTTGTGCGAAAGAGGGTTGGGAGATCTCTGGCCTGAACCTGTTCAAATTTTTCCAGGTCTTTTTGGGTGGCTATTCTGTAGATATTCTTGACCTCACTGTCATTAGCCACTTTTTTCTTCTGCATTTGAAGCCGAACAAGCTCTCCCTGAAGAGACACGTAGCCAATATGGTGGCCGTTCGGAACATCTACTACAACGGCATCGCCGGTGACGATAGGCAGGTGTTCGCTATTGCGAAAAAAGTCCTTTCGGCCGTTCTTAAACCTTACTTCAACTACATCAAATTTATCTACAGCTGGCATGTCCATGTTGGAAAGCCAGTCAAAAACGTTCATTTTATTGCAACCACCTGTCGAGCAGCCACCATTGCTTTTGCAACCAGCCACTTTACCATCTGCGGTAGTTACACTACTGCATGTGCTACATCCCATCTCTAAGCAATTTTATGTTAGCTCTTCTCAAATATAAAAATAATTTCAAAACCATCAGGTGCTAACAATGCCTGCTATCCATTGTACTTTACCAAATCCTGGCCGATGTCCTTTCTGAAATTGGCCTGATCCCACGTAATACTATCTATTGTTTTATAACTCTTGCTGACGGCTTCCTGAATCGAGCTCCCAAAGCTGGTAATGGCCAACACCCTGCCGCCATTGGTGACAACGTCGTCGCCGGAGATTTTTGTGCCTGCATGGAATACCTCTGAATCGTATTTGCCGCCCAGACCAGTTATCGGCCTTCCTTTCTCATAGCCTGAAGGATAACCTCCTGCCACCATTACCACGGTAGTTGCAAAATCAGGCCTTACTTCAAACGACTGGCCCTTTAGCTTGCCCTGTCCTGTGGCGAGGAGCAAGTCAACAAGGTCTGATTTGATCCGGGGAATAACAACCTGTGTCTCCGGATCGCCCATCCTCACATTGTATTCGATCACATAGGGTTCACCGCCTACGTTCATCAAACCAATGAAAATAAAGCCTTTGTAGTCAATATTGTCTTTCCTCAGCCCGTCAACTGTTGGCTTTACGACTTTTTCCTCTACCTTCTTCAGAAACTCGCCCGGAGCAAACGGCACTGGCGAGACAGCCCCCATGCCACCTGTGTTTGGCCCGGTATCGCCATCGCCAATTCTTTTATAGTCCTTAGCCTCAGGCAGAATGATATAGTCCTTCCCGTCAGTTAGCACAAAAACGGAAAGCTCGATGCCATCCAGAAACTCTTCTATGAGCACTTTTCGGCTGGCTTCGCCAAATTCGGCCTCTTCAATCATGAATCTGAGCCTGTCTTTAGCCTCCGCAAGGTTGCTTGTGATGATCACACCCTTGCCTGCAGCCAGTCCATCTGCTTTTAGCACGTAGGGAGGTTGAAGAGAGTCGAGAAATTGAAAGCCCTCGGAAAGGTTGTCGGCAATGATGGTTTTCGCTCTGGCGGTGGGAATGCCGTGTTTCAGCATAAACTGCTTGGAGACATCCTTGCTGCCCTCAAGTGCTGCGCCGGCTGCTCCAGGGCCTACAATGGCTATGTGAGCGAGGTCTTTTCTTGTTTCGAAGTAATCCCGGAAGCCCTTTACGAGAGGTTCTTCAGGGCCAACAATGATCAGTTCTATTTTTTCCTTCAGGGCCCATTCGGCTATCGTTGGAAAGTCGGTAATGGAAAGTGAAACATTGGTACCAACCGATGAAGTGCCGGCGTTGCCTGGTACGATAAAGAGATTGTCACACTTCGGGCTTTGAGAAATTTTCCATGAAAGTGCGTGTTCTCTTCCTCCTGAACCAATGACGGCTATATTCATAGTGATGAATTGTTTAGCCGACAAACTTAAGAAGGAGGAGGCTATGCACCAATTAATTGGCGTATTCTGACAGGAATTTTATACGGACAAGTCTTAGCTCTTCCTCCGAATAGTCGTCGCCCAGTTCTTCCAGTGCAACTGCAATGCTGTCTGTTTCAGCATTCATAAAATAGTCGATGATTTCATCTTGCCTGTCTTCGTCCAGTACCTGATCGATATAGTATTCAAGGTTGAGCTTGGTGCCTGAATAGCAGATGTGTTCAATTTCGTTGATGATCTCTTCCATGGCCATGCTTTTGGCTTCGGCAATCTCCTCCAAATCCACCTTGCGGTCAATTTGCTGTATGATGAAGATCTTGATTTTCGACTTCTGTCCCGCCGACTTAACCACTACATCAGAGGCAGTTTCAATGTCATTTTCCTCAACGTATTTGGCAATAGTCTCGAGAAAAGGCTTACCAAATTTTGCCACCTTGCCCATGCCGACACCGTTGATCTGAGCTAGCTCATCTTTGGTAGTAGGGTAGATGGTGGCCATTTCCTCAAGGGAAGGATCCTGAAAAACGACATATGGAGGCAAGTCCATTTGCTTGGCCACCTTCTTTCGAAGATTTCTAAGCATTTCGAAGAGTGCTTCGTCGTAGGCCTTGGTTGTGGTAGGCACTTTTTCTGCGTCTTCTTCTTCCTCGGTCACTTCCACGTCATATTCGTGGTCTTTTGAGAGCTTGATCGCAAAAGGGTCCACAATAAAGTCCTTGCCTTTGGCGGTTACTTTCAACACACCAATATTTTCAATGTCTTTCTCAAGAAACTCCAGCAACAGAGACTGACGCACTACCGACTTGATGAGGCTTTCTTCCAGCTCTTTTCCTTTGCCAAAAATGGACAAAGCATCATGCCCGTAACTTTTAACGTATTGCGAGGGCGTGCCTTTCACCACATCTACGAGGTGTGCCAGGTTAAACCTTTCGCCCGTTTCCATTGCGGCTCTGAGCACCCATTGAACATACTCTTCGCCGTCGAACTTCTCTCTTGGCTTAAGGCAGTTGTCACAAAAGTTGCAATCATGCTCGTAGCTTTCGCCAAAGTAGTGTAGCAACTGCTTTCTTCTACAGAGTGATGACTCAGCGTAGGAAACCATTTCGTCAAGCAGCACTCTGGCGTTGTCTCTTTCAGTAACAGTTTTGTCCTTATTGAATTTTTCAAGCTTGATGATGTCGTTGTAACTGTAGAACATGATACAGTTACCCTCCAGACCATCTCTTCCGGCACGACCAGTTTCCTGATAGTATCCTTCCAATGATTTTGGAGTGTCGTAATGCACAACAAAGCGAACATCTGGCTTATCGATGCCCATACCGAAAGCAATGGTTGCCACAATGACATCTACTTCTTCGTTCAGGAAGTCGTCTTGATTCTTTATTCGTACCGCAGCATCAAGGCCGGCGTGATAAGGAGCAGCTTTCACATCATTTACCTGCAGCAAGTTGGCTATTTCTTCAACTTTCTTTCGGCTCAGGCAGTACACAATCCCAGATTTGCCTTTCTGAGACTTTACGAACTTTACCAGTTGCTTTTTGGTGTGCTGCTTGGGGCGGACCTCGTAGTATAGATTTTCTCTGTTGAAAGAAGACTTAAAAATGTCGGCCTCTTCCATTTGCAGGTTCTTCTGAATATCAATTTGCACCTTCGGAGTAGCAGTAGCGGTCAGTGCAATCACGGGCATGTTGCTGATTTGGGCCAGAATCTGCTTGATTCTCCGGTACTCAGGCCTGAAGTCATGGCCCCACTCCGAGATACAATGAGCCTCGTCAATTGCCGCAAAAGAAATGTTTGCTTTTTTGAGGAACTCAATATTTTCTTCTTTGGTAAGAGATTCAGGTGCCACATAAAGTAGCTGCACCTCTCCGCTCAGGGTCTCTCTCTTTACCCTGTTCATTTCCGTCTTGGTCAACGTAGAGTTGAGGAACTGGGCATTGACACCCACCGCATTCAATTGATCGACCTGATTCTTCATCAGGGCAATAAGAGGTGAGATAACAATGGCCGCACCATCAAGGATCAGTGCTGGCAGCTGGTAACAAAGCGACTTGCCCGCACCGGTTGGCATGATGACGAAGGTATTCCGTCCGTCAAGTATATTTTTGATGATCGCTTCCTGGGTGCCTCGAAAGCTGCTGTACCCAAAAACTTCTTTTAACTTATCTTTTAATTGTTCCTCCAGGCTCGCAATCATATGGCTCTGCAATTTCTTTTTCAGCTTTTACACACAGTTAGCTGAGCAATTGAATATACTAATTTTAATTCAAATGACACGCTCACTTTCCAAATATCAGTGATAAGGTGTGATGGGCGTCATTCATAATCGTTTTATAACAGCGTCATTATGCTCTTTAATGATTCCACGACCTTTGCTGACCGTATTTAAAGCCTATATTTGCAACGAAATACGTTTTAGCTAAGTAATGGACAGAAAAAGCAGTCAAACTTTTGTAATAATTATGGCCGGTGGTGTAGGGAGTAGGTTTTGGCCCTATAGCAGAAACAAGCGCCCAAAACAATTTCTTGACATATTTGGTACTGGTCAGTCACTTTTACAAATGACTTACAACCGGTTCCTGCAAACGGCGGGCAAAGATAACATATTGATCGTCACTAATCAACAATACGCCGAATTAGTGAAGGAACAATTACCTGACCTTGAGCAGGATCAAATACTGCTTGAACCGGCCCGGAGAAATACCGCTCCGTGCGTGGCGTATGCGTGCTACAAAATTCACAAAAAGAACCCTGACGCCACGGTGGTAATCACTCCGGCAGACCATGCCATTTTTAATGAGGACAAATTCATTGCTACGGTTGAGGAAGGCATATTCGCAGCTCAGAAGGAAGGCAACCTGGTTACGATAGGCATTAAGCCAACAAAGCCGGAAACCGGCTATGGCTATATTCAGTATTCTGAAGAAAAGTTTGGTGCAGCCAGGAAGGTTAAAACATTCACGGAAAAGCCTGAGCTGGAATGGGCCAAGAAGTTTCTGGAAAGCGGAGATTTTGTCTGGAATGCGGGGATCTTTATTTGGAAGACTTCTACGATCATCAAGGAATATGAGAATAGCCTGCCCGAAATGGCTGAGGCCTTTGATGATGGTATGGAGCATTATTACACCGACACCGAGCAGCAGTATATTGACAAGGCCTATACGCAGTGTAGAAATATATCTATTGACTACGGTATTATGGAAAAGGCAAACGATGTTTATGTCGTGCTGGGCGATTTTGCCTGGTCGGATTTGGGCTCGTGGGGCTCACTCTACGATAACCTGAAAAAGGAGGAAAACGAGAACATCGTTATGGGTGCAGAGTTACTTCCTTACGATAGTCACAGCAATATTATCAAAACCGATAAGGACAAGCTGGTTATTCTACAAGACCTCGAAGGCTACCTCGTAGCTGATTTTGAGGACGTACTAATGATAGTGAAAAAAGACCAGGAAGCGAAGTTCAGGGAATTTGTGAACGACGTGAAAAACAAGAAGGGTGAGGAGCTCCTCTGAGCGCTCAGCCAAAGCAGTTTTTTATAAATTTTTTGGATGGCAGTCTACTTCAAGGCTGCCATTCTTTGTCTTACCACCTCAAAAAGAAAAATACCGGCTGCCACGGAAACATTCAGCGATTCAATTTTGCCCTGCATAGGAATTTTCACCTTCGTATCAGCCATTTCAAGCACGCTGTCAGAAATACCATCCTCTTCAGAACCCATAATGAGCGCCACAGGCCCGGTAAGGTCAGCGTCTGAGTATAGCTGATCAGTTTTCTCTGTGCACGCCACTACGAGAAAGCCTGACTCTTTGAGGTACTTGACCGACTCTTCGAAGTCATTCACTTTGCAAATGGGAAGATGGTTAAGGGCTCCTGCTGAAGTCTTCACAGCATCACTGCCGATTTGAGCGCTGCCTTTGGAAGGGATAACAATCGTGTCGGCCCCGGCGGATTCGGCGGTTCGTACAATGGCACCAAAGTTTCTCACGTCCGTTACCCGGTCAATCAGCACTATGAGGCCGTCCTTGCCCTGGTCGAAGATGAACGATACAACCCTGTGCAGGTCGGCAAACTCAATGGGTGAGACAAAGGCGATGACACCCTGGTGGTTTTTGCCAGTTAGGCGGTCAAGCTTTTCTCCGGGCACATTCTGGAAAACGATGCCGTTTTCAATCAGTAGCTTGATGAGCTCATTGGTGAGCTCATTTTTAACATTTTTCTGGATGAAAATTTTGTCGATTTGTTTGTCGGCCTTGATGGCTTCTATCACCGCCCGGGTGCCATAAATCATATCGGAAGGGTTGGGCCTTCGCTGTTGAGGGTATTTTCTTATCACCTGATGCTTGTTGGTTCTGCGACCCGGCAGGCCGAAGAACAGTTTAAATTCTTCCTTTGCGCCACAAATCTACGAAGCGAAACCAATATCTGTCATAATCGTCCTTACGAATTAGCGTAAGGTAGCCAGGGGTGAAAATATTTTTGACCCTCATAAACTCAAACTTAAGGTCAGATTTGTCCTCCATTTTGAGGTAGGTCCAAACTTCTCCTACATCGTTTCTTTCGACCACATCAGGATGGCCAAAGATAATGTAAATCATGCCTGCATCAGTTTTCCAGCCTTCTTTAAATCCGGTAAACAACAAGTTCGCCTCAGCCACTCGGGTGAAATAGTTCTGCATGATCCGTTTTGCCCGGTCCTGGCTGCCTGAAATGTCCAGCAGGAAATTGTCCAGCGCTTTCTTTCTGGTTTTGGACGAAACCAGCTTGTTATACTCTTCTTTGGAACTGATGTAGCGAAGGGTGCCAATGATTTCGTCAACTGAAACGAACTTGGGATAATAAAAAGGTGCCAGGCGCATGGCCAGCGCTGAGCCGGAACTGGAATCGGTTTGAAACAGGTAAAGACCCGGCTTGGTTGCAGAAAAGTAACCCACTCTCATCATGAATGAGCTATCAATTCCCATTGTTTTGCCTCCGGAAATAGTGTCGATAACCATGGGTGGCCTGGCTTCTTCAAAATCCATATTGTAGTAAAATCCGTAAAGCTGAGCCGTATCTTCGGCCGTCAGGGAGAGCGAATCTCTTGGGCTGAAAAAAGACTTTAAGACGGGCATTCCATTGTTATCAACAGGGGTTATCCCATCAGGAGTAAACATGTTGTCGCCTTCCAGCGCTACATCGAAAAAGAAAGATTTTTGCGTGCTCGGTCTTTTGACGTGAAAGACAATAATATTTTGACTTTCCGAGGGCATGAAAGCCAGCTTTCCTGCGAGCTGCGGATAGGCTGAAACGTCGGTGAGATCAGCCCAATTGTGGGTTGTCTCATTGAATGCAGAGGAGTCCGAATATGAGCTTCGGTAAAAAGTGTTCAACTCGTAATTGCCAATGGTGTCGTAGGCAGGAAGATTCAGCTGAAAGTAAACTTTGTAGCCCGGGTCGGACTTAACCAAACGATATTTGAATTGAATGGGCCCGGAAGGGTTGTAGGTATAGGAAAGGTTAAAACTATTGATTGACTGACTGTGTACGTCAGGCCCTGCGAACGAAAAGGCAATGACAAATAAACAAAATAGGGCGCTTTGAACCTTGTTCATACTGAAATGCGTGGGAATGTTTAGCATATAACAACCAAGTAACTAAAAAACTTGAACCGAAAGTATAATTTTATCTTACTTTGAAGCCGAAAAGCAATCCGAACTGAATCTTCATGGCAGTTTATACTACGGAAATTACCTCAGCAGAGATACTTTCAGACAATCCGATACACCAGCGACTTTTGAAACCCTACATAGTGGCGAAAGACTATGTGAGAGGAAACATGCTGGAGCTTGGGTGCGGCGAGGGACGTGGGGTGAAAGAGCTCATGCCCCTTGTTGAGAAATATACTGCGCTCGACAAAATCGGGGATATTGTAGAAAAGCTTCAAAAAGAAAACCCCAAGGGTGATTTCAGGCAAGCTGTATTTCCCCCATTTAGCGGCCTTGAAGACAATGCGTTCGATAGCATCGTTACCTTTCAGGTAATAGAGCATATTAAGGATGACGAGCTGTTTCTGAAAGAAATGGCCAGGGTGCTAAAGTCCGGGGGCGTGGCGTTGCTCACTACGCCCAATATCAAGCTGACACTGACCAGAAATCCATGGCATATTCGGGAGTACACAGCACAGGAATTAACCGATAAAGCCAAAAAATACTTTCCTGATGTGGAAATGAAGGGAATTGCCGGAAGCGAGAAAGTGATGGACTATCACGAGAAAAACAGAGCTTCCGTGAAAAGGATCACCAGGTTTGATGTGCTCAATTTACAGTATCGATTGCCTGCCTGGATGCTTCGGATTCCCTATGATTTGCTGAACAGGTTTAACCGGAATAACCTGCAGAAGGCATCCGACAGTCTTGTGTCATCAATTTCTCACGATGACTATCTGGTTTCGGATGACGCCGATACATCCCTTGATTTATTCCTGATTTTGAGAAAATAAAAAAAGCCCCGGAATACGGGGCTTTTCATTAGTTATTCATCATTCCGTAGTGTTTTCGGAAGAGTTCCTCGTAGGTTTTTCCCAGCTCAGGATCTTCATAGGCCCGGAACACCCTGGCTAGCTCATTGAGTACAATCAGGTTCTTTTGCACCGTAAAGGAGTCAGCAATTAAATTGTCGAACATGTAAGTGAGCATTTCATCAGCTCTTACACTCATTGTTGCCGCTATCTCTTTGGCTTTTTCTTCCTCGCCTACTTCCATCAACAGGCTCACCATTCTCACAGTAAAGTGATCATAGGGAACCACCGAGTCAGGCATTACCTCAAGAGATTTGAGAAGCGCATTTTTTGCCCTTTCAGTATCATCTACCATCAGAAGAGATTCAGCTAGTGTATTGAAGCTTGCTCTGTGGTTAAGAACGAAATTCCTGTAATCTTCCGTGTAGTAAATGCTTGGGTCTTGCAAGCCTCTCCAGTAGAAGTTGTTCATCATGTTGTCGTACATAATGTCTACATCGACGAAAGTTTCCTGGTTGTCAGGGTTTTCAACAGGTAGTAATCGGTAAGCATTGCCTTCCTGCACTGCATAACGCCTGATGTCGATGTTGACACTGGCCAATGAAGTGTTGTTGAAATAAATAGGGCGCTCCCATTTATTGGTCAAAATGATATCCAGAATAGCCAGGTCTTTCTTTTCCAGTACCCTGTCTTTGATGTTGAACACCATCCTGGGCACCATATAATCTTCTAGTGTGGAAGGTATGATTCCTTTTGAAAGCACGCTAGTGGTGTCAACATTCAAGTACACGCTCTTGGAAGGGATAGAGTTGTAGGCACTTATCGAAGTCGCCACTCTGAGAGCAGGATTGCCTTCACGCACCAGCTTCATGTACTGCTCAAGGCTAATGGCGCCTTTGATGTTCTCTCTTTCCATTACCACCACGAAGTCATTCAACCCACCCTGGCGGTAGTCTTTGCTGGTCAGTGAGAATGGGAACGGCTCAGATTCGTATGCCTGTCTCATCATTTGATCGATGTACCAGTCGGTGTTGAAATAGCTCAGCACCACCACCCGAACGTCAGTGCGGAAGCCTTCTACCTCCTGCACATACCAAAGCGGGAAGGTGTCGTTATCGCCACCCGTGAAGAGAATGGCATTAGGGGCGCAGCTCGCCAGGAAGTTTCTGGCGGTGTCAACAGAGAAATAGCGATCCGACCTGTCATGATCATCCCAGTTTTCGCTGGCCATTATGGCCGGGCAGCTTAGGCAGATGATGAGAGACGTGGCAATAGCCACTTTTTTATTGGCAATAAACCTTTGGAACAAATCGTACATGGCCAATACTGCAAAGCCTATCCAGATCGAGAAGACATAGAACGACCCAACATAAATATAATCTCTTTCTCTTGGCTCCGAGGGCGGAGAGTTGAGGTAGAGTACTAGCGCAGCTCCTGTTAAAAAGAACAGCAACAACATAACGCTAAAGTTCTTTTGGTCTTTTCTGTACTGATAGAAGAAACCAATCAGGCCAAGAATAAGCGGGATGAACAAATAGTTATTTCGTCCTTTGTTATTTTCAAGCTCCCATGGCACTTTCTTAAAGGCATCTGCAGGCGAAGTCCAACTGGCGTCCTGTACATCGCTTTCACGCCCGGCAAAATTCCACATGAAGTACCTCATGTACATATGACCGAGCTGATATTTGAACATGAAGTACAGGTTGTCTCCAAAGGTAGGTTTTTGTCCTGCCCTGAGACCGGTAATTTCTCTATAGCGCTTGGCATGTTCCGCTGTGGAGCTGTACATCCTTGGCAGGATGGTCATGCCAGTTTTGTCGTAGATAGCGTCTACTTTGTAGTCAATAATATCGTATTCCGTTTCGCCTTTAGCGTACACAGGAGCTCCTTTTTTCTGTTCCTGAAGCTCGGTGGTAAAGTACTGCCCAAAGAAAAGCGGCCGATCACCATATTGCTCTCTTTTGAGGTAGGAAACAAAGGTGTTTACGTTTTCAGGGTTGTTCTCGTCAATAGGAGGATTGTAATTCGACCTGATAAGAACGACCGTGTAGGAAGAATAGCCAACCAGAATGAAAGCAAAAGCCAGCAGCGAGGTGTTCAGAATGACCTTCTCTTTTTTCTCGGAATAAATGATTCCGTAAATAAGAGCGCCGAGGAAAAGAAGAACGAAAACGATGATACCAGACTTAAATGGCAAGCCAAGCGAATTCACAAAGAAAAGCTCGAAAGAGAAGGCGAGACTTGGCAAGCCCGGGATGACGCCGGCCATAATGATAAGGATGATGGCACCACTAACTGCCAGGGTTGTCAATACACCCTTGGTTGTTACCTCTTCGTAATACTTGAAGTACACGATAAGGCCAAGGGCTGGAATGGCTACAAGGTTGAGAAGGTGAATGCCGATAGATAGACCAACGGTGTAAGCAAGTAGCAGGAACCAACGATTTCTGTGCCTGTCGTCATCAATTTGCTCCCACTTCAGGATGGCCCACACAACAAAGGCGGTAAAGAAGGATGAAATGGCATAAACCTCGGCTTCAACAGCCGAAAACCAGAAGGAATCCGAAAAGGTGTACGCAAGGCTGCCTACAATACCAGCTGCAATAATAGACCAGTTTTGATCGTCGGTGCCCTGGCCAGGCTTCAACCCCATTAGCTTGTTAGCAAGAGCTGTGATTGTCCAGAAAAGGAAAAGAATGGAAAATCCACTGCTCAGCACACTCGAAATATTGATCCAATAGGCTACCCTTTCCACGTCACCGAGGGCGAACAAGCTGAAGAATCTTCCTATCAACAGAAAGAGTGGAGCCCCTGGGGGGTGAGGCACTTCGAGTTTATATGAAACTGCTATAAATTCTCCACAGTCCCAGAAGCTGGCGGTGGGCTCAACAGTTAGCCAATAAACGAGGGTGGCAATGGCAAAAACGAACCAACCGGTAAGGTTATTCACCTTTATATAATTCATTCTATTAATTTTTTATTCGGGCGAAAATAGTAATTAATAAGCTATCTGCCTTACGGATACCTATAATATTGAGGGGGAGAAGAAAAGGCTTACCACCTAATTAAAAGGGTAGCAAGCCTCTAAATCAAATTGGGAGATTTTTATCCCTCGAAATGTGAGTAATGCTTTCTGAAAATGCTTTCGGTTTTCAATGCATCTTCATTAAAACCGTAGGCTTTCAGTATCCGCTGGAGTCTGTCGAGCACAAACAGGTTCTTTCTGACCTCAAAAGCATCTTGCTTCACAGCGGAAGAATAATAACTGAGCTCTTTGTCGGCCCTTTCGATCAGGGTTTTCCCAATGGCTATCGCAGTGTCACTGTCGTTGAGTGCCAGGAGCAGTCCGGTTGTTTCTACGGCCGAGAGATCGTAGGGAATGGTGTCATCGGGAATGGCATTGAGGCTTTTGTGAAGTGCCTCAAGCGCCTGGTCATTTTTCCCTTCCAGCATGAGTGCTTCGGCAAGTAAGTTGAAGCCCAGGCGGGGGCTCATCAGCTGCTTTTGGTAATACGACGAATAATTGACATCAGGATTGTTGAGGTTTCTCCAGGAGTAATTCTCCGTCATGTTGGCAAACATGACATGGCTATTGATCAAATGGCTATCGCTCTCAGGATTTTCGACAGGGAGCAATTTGTAAGTCATCCCTTCTTGCACAACATATTTATTGAGATCAAACGGCAGTAAACTCAGGGCGGTATGAGTGAAGTAAATGGGCCGTTCCCAGTTGTTGGAGGCGATCAGGTCGAGCAGCATGATTTCACTTTTTTGAAGACCATTTCCAGTAACTTCAAAAGTGATAAAATCAGGAATATATTGGGTCATCGTGTCGGGCACCAGGTGCCTCGCCAGCACATCTTCTTTGCTAACAGGCAGTCGAATCAATTTTGAGGGTAACGAGGCGAGGCTTGACCCTGTCCTTGTTTCCACCATAATTGCCGGGTGTTTTTTCTTCAGCAGATTGAGGTATTGAGTAAGGTTAATGGCTTCGCCCTTCAGGTTTGGGTTTTCCACTACTGGCACATAGTCGATTGGGCCACCCTGTTTATAAAGCGTTTTATCAATAGAAAAAGGGAGGGGCTCTGATTCGTAGGCTTTCCGTTTCATCATGTCAATATTCCAGTCTGCACTAAAGAGCGAGCCAACAATTACCCTCATATCGGTTCTTACGCCTTCCACATCCTGCGCATACCACAGCGGGTAAGTATCGTTGTCGCCTCCGGTAAATAGGATGCCATTTGGCTCACATCCAGTCAGGTAATTTTTTGCCATGTCAACAGAGTAGTACCTGCCGGAGCGATCGTGGTCATCCCAGCCCTGCATAACCATGATGCCAGGCACCATGAGTGTAGCAAACCAGGCCATGGCGAGGGCCAATTTTCGCTCAGCAAAGAACTGTTGCGACTGGCGGAGAAATGCAAATGCCCCAAGGCCAATCCAAATGCAGAAGGCAAAGAAAGATGCTACATAGATGTAATCCCTCTCTCTTGGCTCGTCTGGGGGTGAGTTGAGGTAGAGTACTAACCCGACTCCCGTAATAAAGAATAGAACACCTATTACTGAAAAAGACTGCAGGTTTTTTTTGTAGTTAAAAAAAAGACCGACTAAGCCGAGTACCAGTGGCAGCATTAAAAAGCTGTTTCTGGCATGGTTCCCTTCCATTGAAGGAGCCACAGAAGATGTCAGAGCAACGAAGCCAGCATCTTGCTGATCACTTTCTCTGCCGGCGAAATTCCACATAAAGTACCTCATGTACATGTGGCCAAGCTGGTAGCTGAACAGGAATTTGAGATTGTCTGCGAAATTCGGTTTTTGGCCAGGTTGCAAGCCTAAAATTTGCTGGTAGGCTTCAGGATGCCGATCTCTTTGGCTCCAGAGCCTGGGCAGAATTGTCGTTCTTGCTGGGTCGTAGTTAAGTTGATAATCGTAGTCTTCTATCTCATAAGAAGTGATACCTTTTTGATAAACCGGATCGCCAAGTTGCTGATCAATCAGCTTTGCGTCATAGTAGTTGCCGTACAACAAAGGCCTGGTTCCGTACTGCTTCATGTCCAGATAGCCTACAAAATTGGGCAGGTTCTCCGGATTCCACATGTCAATTAGCGGATTTTTTGATGATCGTATGGTGAGAATTCCGAACGACGAATAGCCAATAATGAGAAAGCTAATGCAAAGTGCAAGCGTGTTGAGCCCCACCAGTCCCTTTTTTTGCGTAAAATAGACTGCCAGCAGAATGCTTGCTGCAATAATGACCATGCCGAAGGCGGCACCGCTGCCAAAGCCAAGTTGGAGGGAGTTGACGAAGAATATTTCGAATCTGGTGAGGAGGCTCATCACGCCGACCCGGAATCCAAACATGACGAACAGAATACCTATCCCGCTCGAAACAATTGTAACGGCCAGCCCTTTCCAGGAGAAAGTGTAATTCTTGAAATAATAGATGAGTGCCAGAGATGGAATCGTGAGCAGGTTCATTGGGTGCACACCAATGGACAGGCCCATCAGGTAGGCGATGAATAATAGCCACTTGTTGGAAAGAGACGCATTTTCCAGTGCGTCCCACCTGAGGATGGCCCAAAAAGCGATGGCAGTGAAGAACATGGACATGGCGTAAACCTCTGCTTCAACGGCAGAAAACCAGAAGGTGTCGGAAAAGGCGAAAGCGAGCGATCCGGTTACCCCAGAACCCATTAACACGAGTGCATCTTTTGCCTGGAGGTCAAGAAGCTCAGCCTTGATAATTTTGGAAGCCAGTAGCACGATGCTCCAGTAAAGAAACATTACAGCCAGAGCGCTGCTTACTGCGCTCATCATGTTCACCCAGAATGCGATCTGCTCGGTGTCGCCTAACGCCAAAAAAGTAAAAAAGCGACCAAGCAGCAGAAAAAACGGTGGTCCGGGAGGGTGTGGAATCTGCAACTTGTAGCTGGCAGCTATAAATTCCCCACAGTCCCAGAAACTGGCCGTCGGTTCTAATGTGAGGGCATAAACTGTGAGCGCAACAAAAAATACCGCCCAACCGGTCAGGTTGTTGATCAGTTTAAAGTTCTTCATGCTCAAAAGCTGGTTTTACATATAAGCTTAAGACTCTGTTTACAAACGCAGGGTTGCCTCTATTTTGTATCTTTTCATATTATTTCAACCCTTGACAAAATACTTCTCGTAACGAACTGCCTTTTTGCATTTTATATAATTTTTGCACCAAAAACCCTGCTCTTTACTAATGCGTATGTGGCGTAAAGTAACCGGTATTAGACTTAAACAACTGTGAAGCATGAAATCACTACTTAACCTTGAGGAAGCTGCGATGTTTATTGCTGCTTTTTTCGGCACGATTTATCTGGACTACGCCTGGTGGCTGTTCTTTGCCTGGCTGCTAGCACCAGATGTAAGTATGATAGGCTATTTGTTCAACACTAAAATTGGTGCTGTCTTTTACAACTTAGCACATCATAAAGGGGTAGCTGTGGCTTGCTTTGTAACAGGCTTTGTCATTTCATCGCCAGAATGGATGTTCGCCGGGCTTCTATTATTTGGTCACAGCGCCATGGACAGGGTTTTTGGCTATGGCCTAAAGTATGCTGACGATTTCAAACATACCCACCTCGGGTGGATAGGTAAAAAATAGTTCCGACTACTTATAGATAATCAGGTAGAACCCAATCCAAAGAAAAAACCAAAGCACATACGATGTTGCCACTATGATGATGCTGTTTTTCCTCTGCTTCCCTGAGATGACATAAACACCTGCGGCTAGCGCAATCCAGTACACAACCTCAAAGAGATTGAGTGCCTTGAGAGGATAGTGCCAGCGGGGTGCCAACGACTCAAAATCGAACAGGTTCATCATGGAGAGCGGATAGAAAGCGCCAATTTCCTGATAAGTAGGGTCGGTGTTTACCACCAGAAACCAGGCGATTTTAATAAGCTCGGGAATAAAAAAGACAAGTTCTGCTGCCAAAGCCAGCCGCCACATGTCTTTAAAAGTAAGCTTGTAGCCAAACATAAAGCCGCCCACATAGAGGATAAATGCCGTAACGGTAAACTTCCAGGCATAAACGAGTGGAACCGTGAGGTACTGCACAGCACTTAAGGCGTGGAAAAATCCCATCTCACCACGCTCCTGTAGAATCTCGAATGCGGCTAACTCTCCTTCGATGAAACTTTTTTTGATAAAAAGCAGTATCAACGTGACAACGCAGATGACAGCAAACAGCTGTCCCGTGCCAAATGAAAACCATTCGTCGAGAAGTTCTTGTCGTCTTTCTTTGGAAAGTTGCATATCAATGGAAAAATTTACAATTCACAGAACGGGTTTGCCGTTGATTCGTTGTTATCTTAATTATTCAATTTGAAAATTGGCAGACTTTTGGCACTCCACCAAACTATGAGGTTTATCATTATCACTTTATTGTTGTCAGTCGGCTTTGCTGACCTTTCATTTTCTCAAACTATAAATGTGGGAGAAGTGAAGGCGGATACTGTGGACGTCGCCAGTAAGTTGCTCATTAACGACATCAAGGTGCAGCTTGACGCTACCGAGGCCCTCAACAATATGTATAACTTTCATTTTGCCACAGCCGAGAAGCAATTCAGGTGGCTGAAGCAAAAGTATGGTTGGCATCCGCTGCCTTATTTTTTGATGGGGCTGTCCGAATGGTGGAAAATTGTGCCCAATATTGAAAATGAGCAATACGATAAAAAGTTTTATGCTTATATGGATACCGCTCTGGTCCTCTCCGAACGGCTTTATAAGGAAGTGAATAAGGTCGAAGGCGCTTTTTTTCTGTCTGCTACTTATTCGTTTCAGGGCCGATTGCTTTCCGAGAGAAAAAAATGGACTAAGGCCGCTGTAGCAGGTAAGAATGCATTGGCTTATCTGGAGGAATGTCGTGGGCAGGAGGATCTCAGCCCTGAAATACTTTTTGGTGACGCCTTGTATAACTATTACTCTGTTTGGGTGCCTGAAAACTATCCTTTGCTGAAGCCCATCATGTTGTTTTTCGATAAGGGAGATAAAGATGATGGAATTAAACAGCTGAAAGAAGTGGCCAGGAACGCTTTTTATACTCGCACTGAGGCCCAGTATTTCCTTATGCGGATTTTATCGAGTGAAGGAAAAAACATGTACGAAGCTTTGCAAGTGGCCGAATACTTGCATCAGACGTTTCCTGACAACCCATACTTCCATCGATACTATTCCCGGCTCTTGTACGGAACTGGCGATTATCAGCTTTGCGAAAAAACCTCTCTGGAGATCATCGATAAGTATTATCAGAGATACGATGGCTACGAGGAAAACAGTGGCCGGTATGCTGCTTTCTTTCTGGGCCAGATATACCAAACGAGAAAAGACTATACGAATGCCAAAAAGTTCTACAAAGAAGCAGTAAGGTTTAGTTCCAAGAATGAAACCCAGCAAATGGGTTATAACCTGTATTCTCTGTTGGCCCTTGGAGAAATAGCCGAAAAAGAAAACAATCAAAAAGAGGCAAAGGAATACTACAAAGAAGTCAAACGCCTTGCAGGCAGAAAAGACCGTGCATGGGAAGTGGCCAAAAAGAATTTGAAGGAGATGGATTAGATAAGAAAAACAGGTAAATTTAGTCATGGCTCTCCCTATTTATAAGAACAAAAAAGTCACTTATGCTGATTACCTCACCTGGCCCGACAGCGAAAGGTGGGAGATTATCGATGGTATGCCTTACGATATGAGTCCTGCTCCGAGCAGAAGGCATCAAAAAATCAGCGGAACTATCCATTTCCACCTTCAAAATTTTTTGAGGAATAAAAAATGTGAAGTCTATGCGTCGCCCTTTGATGTTCGCCTGTCCGAGGACTATTCTCAAGAAGAACTGGTTGAAAACGTTGTTCAGCCCGACCTGTCTGTTTTTTGCGACAAAAACAAGCTTGATGAGAAGGGCGCTATTGGGGCACCTGATCTGGTGGTAGAGATTCTATCTCCTTCCACTTCAAAAAAAGATATGTCTGAAAAATTACTCCTCTATCAGAAATTTGAAGTGAAGGAGTATTGGGTGGTTGATCCGGAAGGTGAGGATGTTCGTGTGTTTGTGCTGGACAAAAATGGGAGATTTCACCTGTTGACCATCCTTAAGAAGGAGGAAACTTTGAAAAGTAATTTGTTCTCAGGTTTGACTATTCCGTTGGAAGAACTATTTGCCGAATAGTTCAAGGAAATTTTTTGTGTTTGCCTTTACCGAGTAGGTGTTTTCAACCGTTCGTCTCCCTTCCTCACTCAGTTGTGTTCTTAGTGCGGTGCTTTTGATCAGTTTTTTCAGTGCAAACACCCATTCTTCTGTATTGGTAGCCATCAGCCCATTGATGCCGTCCTTTATGATATCCGTATTCACGCCTACAGGCGAAGCGACGGTGGAGATCTCTAATGCCATGTATTGCAAAGCTTTGAAACCGCACTTCCCCTTGCTCCATTTGTCGTCTGTGAGCGGCATCACGCCGATATCGATGGCAGCCAGATCGTCTATTTCTGTTTCCTTGTTCCAGGCTATAAACTCCAGCCATGGGTAGTTTACTGGCGGAGGCTGGTTGGAGATCACCCTGAAAGAGAATTTTTCATCTTTGGCAAGTTGCTCAAGCACTGGCCAAAGCATATCGAGGTAAGGGAGCGTAGAGTGGCTGCCCGTCCAGCCGATAACGATAAGGTCGTTGTTGGGCTGTGTTTTTTTGTTGATTCGGTGGTGGTGCTCCGTGTCGATGGTTGTAGGGTTGATCACAAGGTTGTCATTGAACTGCTTCGCATAGTTAGCCAGGTAAGAATTGCCCACAGAAACTTTCCACGCCCAGCGGCAGACGCTCTCTGTTTTTGAATGCCATTTTAGCCAGGCAGCGATTTTATTGCTTTCACTCGTATTGGGCAGCCAAATGGCATCATCGAAGTCAAAAATGACCTTCTTACTGAAAACTTTGGCTATTAGCCATTCAAAGATGGGAGGGCCTAGCGGCGTAAGTTCCCGGTGGATAAAAACGAAATCGGCGGACGGCACCTGACCAAGCACTTTGAAGCGCCGTCCGAATCCATTGAGTAGCCCCCATGCCTTTTGGACTGTATTTCCTTTTTTGTAAAGCACCTTCCAGTAGTATTCCCCCCAAAAAGACTGACTATCGATAGAATGCCCTTCTTTGAGTAACGCCGCAAAGTACTGTTCGAACCGAAAGCGCTGCGACGGCGCTTGCTCTAGAGGATAGGGAAAGAGGAAAAGAATTTTCACCCGGTGAAATTAGTGCAAGATTGGCTTATGATAAAACCGTGCTTATCCCCAATTGACAGTTATTCGTCGAAATGCTGCTTTAACCGAAGGCTTCGGACGCCAGGTGTTCCGATATAATTAGTAATTTGCGACCTGTATTTAACTTTTATGGGCCTCCAAGACCTTATTGTCACACCTATTTACCTCCTCCTCTTGTATGCTCTTGCCTACTGGATCAGGCCAAAAGTGACTAATAGTGACACCCGCAAGTATTTCATTCCCGGCTTGACTGTCAAGTTTGTTGGGGCGATAGCTTTGGGGTTTGTGTATCAGTTTTATTATGAGGGAGGGGATACAATGAATTACTATAATTGGGGTGCCAAAATAGTTTGGGAGGCATTTCTCGATTCCCCGACAAAAGCGATTAGCTTGATAACTGCAGGTGCTGAGTACCCGGCGGACGCTTTTCAATATGCATCAAGGATTATCTTTTTTGGTGATTTGCCTTCTTACAGTATTGTACGAGTGGCGGGTTTGCTGGCCATTTTTACGCTTAACTCCTATTATGCGATTTCTCTGTGCTTTGCGGCTATCAGCTTTTCCGGCACTTGGGCGCTTTTTTATGCACTGGATAAATATAGTCCATGGATAGGCAAATGGACTGCGCTGGCGGTGCTTTTCATCCCATCAGTCTTTTTTTGGGGATCCGGAATTTTGAAGGACACACTCACGTTTGCCAGCTTGGGTTTTTTTATTTATTCACTGCTTGAGATTGTGAAATGGAAAAGAGTGACACTGCTTAATTTCATCATTTTGTTAGGATCGACTTATGTGCTTTACCATATCAAGATTTATATAGCGCTTAGTCTTATTCCTGGCGCTGTGTTATTTATATACTTTTTTTATTTTTCACGGGCGGTCAAAAGTACAGTAATGAGGATACTTTTGACACCAATTCTCATTGTGGGCGTGCTTTACAGTATGTATTTTGCCGCACTTAAGCTTGGCGAGGACAACAGAAAATATTCTCTAGATTCGATGATTGAAACAGCCAGGGTATCAGCAGAGTGGCTCTACTATGTAAGCCAAGTGGAAGGAGGGTCAGCGTATAGCCTGGGTGACGACGACTTTAGTCCTCCCGGCCTCGTAAGGAAATTTGTTCCGGGTGTTTGGGTGTCTCTTTTTCGTCCTTATATATGGGAAGTTCGAAATCCTGTAATGCTTTTAACCGCAATAGAAAGCTTGCTGCTCCTCTGGCTTTTCGGTTACACTCTGGTCAAGACGGGGTTCGTTTCTTTTTTTGGTTTCCTTATTAAGGATCCCCTGATGTCATTCTTTTTTTTATTCACTATCGTTTTTTGTTTCGCAATTGGCGTGTCGACATTTAATTTTGGTTCTTTGGCAAGGTACCGGATACCAGTGATCCCCTTGTTCGCTTACAGCCTATTTTTCGTTCAATTCAAACGACAGGACTCAAGACGCTGATGGATAAAAAGCATTTTACTTTGATCTCAAGTAGCAGGCCCTGGTGGAAGATCGATTTGAAAGAGTTGCTCAACTACAGGGATCTCTTCCTAGTACTCACTTACAAAGACATCCGGGTACGTTATGCACAAACTTTCCTTGGACTTGCCTGGGTTATTGTCCAGCCAGTAGTAACACTCATAATTTTCACTCTTATCTTTGGGAAAGCCATACAGGTGGATACTGAAGGAGTGCCTTACCCGATTTTTGCCCTGGCGGGCATGAGCGCCTGGAATTACTTCGCTTTTGTGATGTCCCAGAGTGGTGGTTCCATTATCGGAGCCCAGGACATGGTAAAGAAAATTTACTTCCCCAGGCTTGTGCTCCCACTAAGTAAGGCGTTGGTCGGTCTTGTCGATTTTGTAGTTGCGCTGGTTTTGCTTGCCGTTTTGATGGTTTATTATCAGCAATCGATGGGTGACAACTTCGGTTATGTGTTTGTATTTATTCTCCTCAACTTGTTTTGCTCGCTCGCTGTCGGCATCTGGTTGAGTGCACTCACCATCAGATTTCGTGATTTTCAGCATGTTGTTCCATTTATGGTGCAGATTGGGTTGTATGCTACACCTATTGCTTACCCTTCATCTATGATTCCGGACAAATGGCAGCTATTATATCATTTGAACCCGATGGCGGGAATTGTAGAAGGAATGAGGTGGAGTTTGCTGGGAGCTGGAGAGCTGAATGAGTACACCTTCCTTTCTTTCATTGTAACCTTTGTCCTGTTTCTTACCGGGGTATTTTATTTCCATCGGACTGAAAGAATTATTGCCGACATCGTCTAAAGAGATATGAGCAGAGCTATTGAAGTTGAGGGAATTTCAAAAAAATATGAGCTTGGTCATCAAAAGGCTGGTTCGCTCAGCGAAAGTCTCAAAAGTAAGTTTGGAAGGAGGTACTCGAAGGAGGAGCGTGAGTTCTGGGCCCTGAAAGACGTAAGTTTTCAGGTAAATGAAGGAGAGGCAGTAGGCATAATTGGTAGAAATGGTGCAGGTAAAAGTACTTTGCTAAAAATCCTCAGCCGAATCACCTATCCAACCAGCGGAAATATAAAATTGTTCGGCCGGGTATCGGCACTTTTGGAAGTAGGCACTGGATTTCACCCTGAGCTGTCTGGAAGGGAGAACATCTACCTGAATGGCACCATTCTTGGGATGAGACGCTCTGAGGTAAAGGCTAAATTTGATGAGATCGTTGAGTTTAGTGGAGTGAGTAAGTTTTTGGATACCCCCATCAAGCACTATAGCAGTGGGATGAAAGTGAGGCTGGCATTTGCAGTAGCTGCTCATTTAGAGCCAGAAATCTTGATCATAGACGAAGTACTTGCAGTTGGAGACGCCGAATTTCAGAAGAAGTGCCTGGGGAAGATGGAGGAAGTGGCAGGACAAGGGAGAACTGTGTTGTTTGTTAGTCACAATATAGAAGCGATCTCACTTTTTTGTAGGAAGGGGATTTTACTTAATAAGGGAGTAATAGAGTTAAATGACACTATTGAAAAAGTTGTGTCTAAGTATTTAGAACATGGAGTGGTTCTTGGGGAACGGCCAATACACCTACGTGAAGATCGAGATGGCTTAGGCAACGTACAATTGATAGGAATTGATGTGCTAAAAAATGATAAAAAATGCACCGTGATAAGGGTAGGAGAAAATATTAAGTTTAGATTTTTACTAAAAAAGGATACTTCAAGTGAGATGTCAATTCGTTTGGATGTCGGCTTGAATACTGCTACTGGTAAGAGGATATCTTGGTTTAGTACCTCATTATTCAATCGTGACCTAGTATTAGTTAATCAAATCGAGACAGTTGATTTGCAAATTTCAAGGTTTCCATTTAATGTGGGTAGCTATTCCCTAACTATTTTTATTACGCAAAAAGAGATAGTTGAGGATTGGGTGAAAGAAGCTATATTTTTCAATGTTGAAAGCGGCGATTTCTTTAGCCAGGGTAGAAGCCTTCCAGAAAACCAAGGAGCCTTTTTAGTGGAACACTCTTTTTTGAACAGCCCTTATGAAAACAATTACTAAAAAGATCCTGGCTTTCCTATATGCGCTACCTCTGGGACGGAGGCGAACCCTTAGTCTTTTTTTGAATGACGATGAACTACGACTTCTCAACTTTTCCAAGAGTGGCTATTTAGATGATCTAGGGTGGTTCCTCTCTGCAGAAATGGGAACGCCAACATCAAAAGATGGTCAACCACTTCCCTGGCTTGTGTACCCGATTATTGAATTTTTAAATGACCGACTAAAAGACACCATGACGGTATTTGAGTTTGGGGCTGGAAGTTCAACTCGCTATTTTTCAGAGCGTGTTGCCTTTGTGCACTCTGTTGAACATGATTCTTCATGGCTCAGTGATGTGGAAAGATTTGAGCTTCCAAATGCAAAGTTATATGGTTCCAAAGTTGACTATGATGGAATATATTGCCGATCCATTTCCAAACCGGGAGTGTTATTCGATTTGGTATTGGTTGACGGAAGGGATCGAGTCAACTGCTGCAAAATGAGCGTTAAATTTTTAACTGATGTCGGGGTAATAATCTTAGATGACTCCGAAAGAGATCGATATGGAGCAGCTGGCAATTTCCTAAATGAATTGGGATTTAGAAGAGTTGATTTTTGGGGAATTTCGGCGGCGAATGTGAACCGAAGGTGCACCACGATTTTCTATAGAAGTTCAAATTGCCTTGCAATTTAATTCAAAGCCTAACAATGAAATCCGATAGTCCTTTGGTCAGTATTATTGTCCCTACTTATAATTATGGGTCTTTTTTGAATGAATCATTGCTATCGGTAAAACTTCAAACCTACAGCAATTGGGAGTGTATTGTTGTAGATGACGGATCGACAGATTCTACGAAGTCATTTGTAGAGAGTTTGATGGATGAGGATAAGAGATTCGTTTACATTTTTCAAAACCAATTAGGCGTATCGTCTGCACGAAATACGGGCTTAAAGTACGCAAAAGGAAAGTTCATACAGTTTCTGGATGCGGATGATTTGCTTGATGCGGATAAGTTGGGAAGAAATATCGCCCACTTTGTTGAAAATCCGAGAACCGATCTTGTGTATAGTGATGAAATGGAGTTTCATGTCAATCAAAATAATGAAATTCTTCATGACAAAAGTACTCGTCGAGAAATCACTATTCCGATGGAATATAAGGAGCGTGTAGAAAAAGTGCTCGCCGCCACTATTTTCGGTATGGACAATCCGTTAATTAGACGAGGTGTCGTAGACAAAGTAGTTGGATTTGATACTGATATCGACACTGGACAGGATTGGCTATTTTGGTTTAAAGTAGTCTTGGCAGGAGCTAAATTTGAAAAGATCGATGGAGCTTTGGTGAGGATTCGTGTGCATAATATTAACAAGAAACGTAGAAACTATGTAAGGTCACAACGGCTGATAAGAAGTAGAATGGCTTTACAACTAAACCAAGATGGGCTTTTGTACCTGAATGATAAATACAAGTACTGGTTCATTACTAGGGAAGCAAGAAGGCTTGGTCATGACTCGATAGCTGTTTGGTATGGATTCAAGTATTTCATTTTTGCCTTTCCTAAAACCATGTCAGATTTTAAGATATTCATTGGCGACATTTTATTCCCTCGAACTACGGCTTGGCTGAAAAAAATAGCTACCTATAAATCCTGATAGACTTGATTAACATAGCGATAGCGTTTGACCGAAACTATTTGAATCAGTTATATGCTTTAATGGCGTCAATTTTTGCAAACAATAGAGAAGATCAATTCTGTTTTTATCTTACCTACCACGGACTAACACCAATAGAGCTAGAAGCCATAACAACTTACGCTCGGGTCAACAAATCTCTTACTACATTTTTTGACGCCACTCAGTTTCGTTTGGATAGGTTGAAAGATAGTCTCAGAGAACACTGGACATTAGCTGTTTACTACAAGATTTACTTCCCGCAACTGATCGGAAAAAGAGCGGACAGAATTTTGTACATGGACACAGACACTATAGTATTGAACAAACTTGACGAATTATTTCGAATGGATATGAATGGACTGCCCGTCGCAGCTGTATACGACTGCTATGTCAAAAAACAGCCACATATTGGGTTAGTCGATGAAGGAAGCTATTTTAACTCAGGGGTGATGTTGATTGACGTTCAAAAGTGGAACGAATTGAGGATTTCTGAAAAGGCGCTGGATTATGCGTATTCTAATATAGAAAATTTAGATTTTGTAGATCAGGACGCATTGAATGCGGTCTTAATTAATAAATGGAAGAAAATAGAAGACAGATTTAATCTCATTTATTCTTACATACCACAACCGGCAAATAGAAAAGTGTACCGAAAATTGAGAGAATCTGTCGTTATCGTACACTTTACTTTAGAAAAGCCATGGGAGCCATTGTGTAAAAACAGGTTTCGTAAAGACTACAAATATTACTTCAGGAAGTCTCCACTATCAAATTCTCGTATCCGACGTAGACTTGACTTTAAATGTTTATGCATTCAAGCACGAATTCGGTTAACCGAGATATATTTAGATTCGCTTTGGCTCCAAATTATTTGGAGGAAATTAAGACAATGAAATCATACAGCCATGTTTAAAGACTATCCAGCTGAATTATTCAACTCCAAGGCGGCTTCACGAGTCTTGCCAGTCGTTTTAGAACACATTCAACCTAAATCAGTGCTTGACATTGGATGCGGCAATGGGTCTTGGCTTTATCAATTCCAAAAACTTGGGATAGCGGATATCTCTGGTGTTGATAGTCCATACATTGACGGGATAGACTTATTGGTGGATAGGGAAAAGATTATAAAAAAGGACCTGGGTAAGCCTTTTGACTTGGGTAAAAGGTTTGATCTCGTGATTTCTCTAGAGGTGGCAGAACACTTACCTAAGGAAAGTGAGGACGCTTTTATTGAAAATATTGTTCGTCATGCAGACACCGTAGTTTTTTCTGCAGCGTTACCCCACCAGGGTGGGCAGGATCATCTAAACGAACAATATCCATCATATTGGGCAGAGAAATTTGCAAAACATGGCTATCATTTTTTCGATTGTATCCGCAAAGATTTATGGAATGATAGTGAGATATTCTTCTGGTATCGTCAGAATATTTTCTTTGTTGCAAACGACAAGTCAACGCTATTTAACAGCGGTGATATTTCATCACCCTTTGATGCAGTTCATCCAGTTTTGTTTGAAAGAGAAGCAAAATTAGCGATAGCACTTCGGGAGGGTGATCTCGGAATAGAGATTGCGTGGCGCTCCTTATGGAAAGCTTTGAAAAAAAGATTCATGAAGCGATGAACGGAATAACATTTCTTTATTTTTCGTACGGGCCTGCTCATATACACTATCGAGCAATTTTTTCAATAATGAGTTTGGCGCTTAATTACCGTTTTAAGCCAACTGATGCAATCCTCATTTACACAAATAACACTGATCTATTTGAGGCTCCTTGCAGGGGCCTTCCTGTTAATATCCAGTCGATTGGCGAAAGTGACGTTATTCAGATGATGGGAGGTATGGATCTTATCCATCGTGTTAAGATTGGAATAATTTCCCGTGCAGCACAGCTAAGACCTTTATGTAAACTGATTTACGTTGATGCAGATACATTTTTCACATCACCAGTCGAAGGATTGATTGAAAAGATCAATCCTAATCAGTCAGCCATGCACTGCTTTGAATTTTGTTTAAACACTGTGAGCCCGGAATACCTCCCGAGGCCCACCACCTACGAGTTCTCGAGAATGGTTTTGAACGCTGGCTATTATGATACATCCGGTCCAGTTAGTTTGAACTCTATGATATTAAACTCGTGGAACGCCGGACTTATTGGACTTGATCCAGTAAATTTTAAGCACTTACCTTTTGTAGTTGGCCTAACTGATCAATGGTACAAAAAAGTAAACTATCATGGTGCCGAGCAGTTTGCGTTTTCATTTGTTCTGGAGACTAAAACCTCAATAGTCACTGCGGAGGCCTACTGTTGCCATTATTGGTTCCACGTTAAAAAACGAATTGTGGATGAGAGTCTAGCCCAGGCGTCCAAGGAAGGATTTTTTTCCCTGCCTCATGAAAAATCGAATGGAAAAGTTGCAGCTTTAATCCAGTACTTTCAAAATGCTTTTCAAGGCCACGCTTATTTTTTACACAATGATGCAATTGTAAGCTTTTTGGAAGGAAACTACTGGAAGGGTGTTTGGAAGTCTCTGAAAATAATAGTTCTAAAACCGTCAATTGCCTGGCGTATGTTTAAGGACGCAGGATATTATACTAAAATTAAATTGTTTGCTAAAAATGAATGATCAGCATGAAGACCGATGTAATTAAAACTGGTTTTTTGGTATCATACGACTGGAGTCTGCTGAAACATTCTCTTCCTTGCGTATATGATCATTCCGACCGCATCTTTTTGGCTCTGGATAAGCACCGAATTACATGGTCAGGGAACCTATTTGATTTTGACTTGAACAACTTTCAAGCTTTTTTAAGGGAATTGGACAAGGAAAATAAAATTGAAGTTTTCGAGGAATCTTTTTATAAACAAGGACTAAGTCCGATGGAATGTGAGGTAAGAGAACGAAACTTGCTTGCATCCAAGATGGGTAAAGGGGGGTGGCATATTCAACTTGATGTCGACGAATATTTTAGAGACTTCGGAGGTTTCGTTAAGTTTCTTCGTTCCATTTCTGCCAATCCAAAAGGTGACGATAAAGCACTAAACGTTTTGGCGCATTACATTCCTCTGTTCAAGAAACTTAGAAATGGCTATTTGTTTGTCGAAAATGGGCGACGTCTTCAAAGTGTACCGGTTGCGACGAATACTCCCGAGTACCAATATGGTAGAGTAAATGGGCATTTCAACATTACTAGCAGCTTCTATATCGTGCATGAGACTTGGGCAAGATCCGAAGAGGACGTTCTAATGAAAATTTCTAACTGGGGACATAGAGATGACTTTAATAAGAGCAGTTATATCAAGCTTTGGAACGCTTTAGATGAGTATAACCACAAGTATCTTCGTAACTTCTACTATCTAGCGCCACGAGAGGCATGGGCCGAACTAAGTTATTCCGAAGGTAAAGACATAGGCGAATTTTTGGAGAAGTTCTCAACAGAGCATTTTCCGTATTCAAAGCTGGAACTATTTCTAAAAAACAACAGAAATGTTGCCCGTTTTTTGTCGCTTATCAGGCATGCAAGAAAATTGAATGGTAATTTGTTTTAGCCATGAGAGTATCTGTCATCGTCCCCACATACAATGGTTGCCACAAACTAGAAAGACTACTGCCTTCTCTTGAATCCCAGACATTTAAAAATTTTGAGACAATAGTAGTAGTGGATGGGTCAACAGATGGCACAAGAGCCGCTTTGTTGGAGTGGTCATCTAAATTAGATGACTTGAAGGTTTTTGAACAAAAAAATAGAGGCAGAGCCGGGGCTCGAAATACCGGAGCTAAAAAGGCAAATGGCGACCTCCTGGTTTTTTTTGATGATGATCTAATTCTGGAGCCAGGCTGTCTGGAAGCTCACGTTACCCACCAGGGCGATTTTCCGGGGACAATTGGAGGAGGCAGGCAAGTGATCGAGTTTAAAACGAGCGACTCGTATTTTCATAAATATCGTTCTTATCTATCAAGAAAATGGGAAATGCCTTTACTGGAAGTAGTTGGTCCTGTGAATAAATTACAGCCTTTTTTTACTGCGGCTAATTTTTCTATTCCTCGACTACTTTTCGAGCAACTTGGAGGGTTTAATGAGTCGTTAACCGATGCTGAAGACCAGGAAATGGCAATTAGGGCCGACCAGTCAGGCGTACCGATATATTACCTTTCCAAGGCGGTGGCATATCACGTCGACGAACTTTCCATCGGAAACTATATAAAAAGGCTGCGCCAGTACCGGAAAGCCCACCTGGAATTGTTGACTCGGCTTGATGGAAAAAATGAGAGCTATCTCACCAGAGCAGTCCCTTTTTCACAGCCAGTCGGTCTTTTGAGAAAAATAGTTTATCGTTTTTTTGG
Source organism: uncultured Imperialibacter sp. (assembly GCF_963974565.1). Lineage (NCBI taxonomy): Bacteria > Pseudomonadati > Bacteroidota > Cytophagia > Cytophagales > Flammeovirgaceae > Imperialibacter > uncultured Imperialibacter sp. The sequence continues at coordinate 395,190 of NZ_CAXBCJ010000003.1, forward strand.
GCAGCCTTTTTTTTTACGGTTGTCAGAGAACGACAGGCTGATGGGAGTTCTGCCGGAATCTATACGGCATAAATTTTTTGATTGGGTTACGACAGCCTACGGCATTTACCACACGAGGTTACCATTGTGAAAAGGCATCGCATCATCTATATTTTGTCGAAAATTGATTCTGCTAAACAATTCGAGTTGGTGGCAGAAGGCCTTAGGGCTGATGGACTAGAGATTGAATTTATTCTCCTAAATAGCAGAAAAAGCCCTATTGAGGGATTTCTTAAAAGCAGAAACTTCAGTGTTACTAGACTTCACCTTACCGGTAAGATGTCTCTTTTACTTAATATTGTTTCCTTGTTAGGTATTTTCCTAATAAGAAGGCCCAGAATCGTACACACTCACTTGATGGAGGCCAATTTGGCAGGTCTTGCTGCTGCTTGGTTGACATGTGTCCCTATGAGAGTTTATACCCGCCATCACTCCATCATTCACCATCAGTTATTCCCCGAAGCAGTCAAGTGGGACAGGTTTTGCAACTGGCTTTCAACTCATATTGTTGCACCGTCGGAGACGATCGCCAACGTATTGATAATTAGAGAGAAGGTAGATGACAAAAAAATCTTCCTTATCCATCATGGGTTTGATCTGGACTCTTTCAGAGATGTAGCAGTTACTCGAATAAGCACTGTTAGGGAGAAATATGGTATTTTCGGAGAAAAGGGGCCAGTAATCGGCTGTGTTGCCAGATATACGGAATGGAAAGGAGTCCAATTTATCGTTAAGGCGTTTCAGGAAATTTTACAAAAGTATCCCCATGCGCTGCTTGTGCTATGTAATGCTCAGGGTGATTATAGTGCTGCAATAAAGGAGCTGCTTGCCAAGCTCCCTTCACACTCTTTTTTGGAAATTTCTTTCGAAGAGGATATGCCTGCTCTTTATAAGTGTTTCAATATTTTTGTACATGCGCCCACTGGTTCCGAAGATGAGGCTTTTGGGCAAATCTACGTAGAGGCAATGGCAGCTGAAATTCCCTCAGTTTTCACTTTATCGGGGGTAGCAAACGAGATAGCCAGGAATAATTTTAATGCTATCGTCGTCGGCTATAATGACCCAGAGGCAATAGCTGGAGCCGTTGATTTTTATTTAGATAATCCAATAAAGACAGCTGCAATGATAAAAAATGCGAGAAAGACTGTCGAACCAAAATTTTCAATTGTTAAGATGAATAGCCGATTAATAAGCCTGTATAAAGGGACTCTATTGATGTCATAAGTTTAAAGCCATGATAATTGAATTAAAATAGGGTACACGCACTACATGAAAAACCCAAAATCTCAAACGGATAGAAGAAATACCCAGTAAATTGTTTTTAAGTTTATGGCCAACATCGGCAGTACAATGTCGTTCTCTTGATTTTGTGAAAAGATAGTCCCTATTTAAAAATTAAGGTTCAATTAAAAATCTACCCGAAACTTGGTTTTTCCAAAATGAGACAAGTTCGTCGACTATGAAACATAAGGATATCTTGTTGTAATCAAGAACTTATCTATCGCTTGAATTAAATGGATCGGAACCCCCTTTTCTCTATTATCATCCCCACCTACAACAGGGCAGCTTTCATCGAAAGTACGATCAGAAAGCTACAAAACCAGAAGTTTACGGATTTTGAAATTGTGATCGTTGATGATGGGTCTGTTGATGGCACAAAATCTATCGTTGAAAAGATAGAGGACAGTCGAATCGTTTACACGTATATCAAAAATGGCGAGAGAGGGGCCGCCAGGAACAAAGGGGTTAGTATATCGAGAGGCGACTACGTCACTTTTCTGGATTCTGATGACGAGCTTCTACCACATTTCTTGCAGACTGCTTATGATTTCATTAGCGAAAACGAGGAAATCCCTATTTTTCATATTGCATACGAGGTCAGGGATTCGAATGGTAAGGTCTTGTCAAAGGTTATATTGCCGAGAACTGTCAATCACCTTTTGGTTGAAGGCAATCCGTTAAGCTGTATAGGTATTTTACTTCGCAGAGACGTTGCAGTTGACAACCCTTTTTCTGAGCAAAGGCAATTAGCTGGGTCAGAAGACTGGGTGCTTTGGCTCAAGCTGGCTTCCCGCTTTGCCTTTCCTCATATCCCGACTATTTCAGCGTACCTGATACAACACGACGAAAGAAGTGTCATGCGGACAGATGTGGCCACCCTTGAGAAACGAATTCAGCTTGCCGGCGAGTTAGTGATGAAAGATGGTTTTGTAACACAGAAGTTTTCTGGAAAGGAAGGTGTCATTTGGGCCCATCTGTACTTGTATGTGGCGCTTCACGGAGTTCTTGCTGGGAGTAGAAAGACTGGCTTGCGTTATGTATTGAAAGCTACGCAAAAGCATTGGCCATCCTTATTCACAACCAAGGTACTTGTTATATTTGCAAAACTGTTTTAACGCTAGTGATTCAATGAGTGTTGACATCAAATTACCAGAGGGGCAGAAAGAAAATTTTGTTAACGGAATTTACAGGTGTGCTGATGATGCGAACTACTCAGAGTCATTTGGCTTTCAATGGAATAAATTTCAACGCACGCAAATTGATCAGTTTGAAAAGGGGCTGGTTCAAAGTCGACTGAGATTGTTTGCTGAAACTGCCTGGAAACCTTCCGAATTAGCGAATTTGAACATCCTTGAAGTAGGCAGTGGAGCCGGAAGGTTTACCAGAGCGCTGCTCGAAAGTACAGAGTCAAACGTTTATAGCGTCGATTCTTCGACGGCAGTGAATGCCAATCTGGCCAATAACTCCCGCTTCGGGAGTCGCTTAAAAATCTTTCAGGCAAGTATCTACGACCTCCCATTTGCTCCGGAACAATTCGACAAAGTAATATGCATTGGCGTGCTGCAACATACTCCTGATTTCAAGAAGTCTGTTGCCTGCCTGGCTGCAATGCTGAAAAAGAATGGTGAGCTTGTTATTGACTTCTATCCGGTCACTGGCTGGTGGACAAAGATCCATGCCAAGTATATACTGCGACCAATTACGAGGCGTATGTCACATGCTCGACTTCTGGCCATAATTGAAGCAAATGCTGGTTGGCTTATTAAGACCTACTTTTTTTTCGAAAGAATAGGTCTCGGTCGAATTTTGAATAGGTTCTTGCCAATATGTGATATCAAGAATACTTTACCCGAAGGTCTTTCTTATGAAGAACTCAAGGAATGGGTTGTGCTGGATACTTTCGATATGTTTTCGCCAAGATATGACCAACCTCAGAAACCCGAAGTAGTTAGAAAGTGGGCTGAAGAGTCTGGTCTTGAGGCTAGTTTTTGTGGGTATGTGCCACTCGAAAAGGGTAGTGCGGCAGTGGTTCGGGCCATAAAAAAATGATAATTGCTGGTAGTTTATTTTTGGCAGGTCGTTAAGTTGATGCTTAAAACAATCTGATATGTGTGGCATTTTTGGTGCAGCGGTAGACGGAAGGCCACTTGATCGGGTGTTATTTCAAACTGTGTCAGGTGTTTTGGCGCACCGTGGGCCTGATGCCGAAGGCTTATTTTTCTCCCCCGACGGTAATCTGGGGCTGGGGCACAGGAGACTTAGCGTGATTGACTTGAGGGACATTGCCAACCAACCCATGTCGACTCCTGATGGAAGGTGGGCCATTGTTTACAACGGCGAAGTATACAACTACAGGGAAGTTAGGCAAGAACTCGCACTCGAGGGAGCTGGGCCTTTCCTGACGGATTCTGACACTGAGGTAATTCTCCTGGCCTGGCGGCAGTGGGGACCACAAGCCGTCAATCGATTCAATGGCATGTTTGCCTTTTCCATTTGGGACCAGCAGGAAGAAGAACTTTGGCTTTGTCGGGATCGTTTGGGTATCAAGCCGTTGTTTTATTCGATAACCGATGGGCTGGCATTTGCTTCCGAGCTGAAGGGAGTTCTTCCTCTGTTATCCCGGAAGCCTACAGTGTCAAAACATGCCCTAAAAGCGTTTCTTCATTTAGGATTTATACCTGAGCCGGGAACAATTTTTGAGGAGATAAGCAAGTTTCCCTCAGGACACTACGGCCGATACAAGAACGGACATTTGGAGCTGACTGCTTATTGGCATCCAGATCGCCGAATACAAGAACAGTCCAATGCTACTGAGGAGGAAGCGATCCAATCCTTTCAGGAAGGACTTTATTCTTCAGTAAAGTACAGAATGATAGCCGATGTGCCGTTTGGCACCTTTCTTAGTGGCGGCACAGACTCTTCGCTGGTTACGGCGATTGCCTCAGACTTATCATCTCAACAATTAAAGACATTTTCTATTGGGTTCAAGGAAGCGAAGTTTGATGAGAGCCAATTTGCGATGAAAGTTGCCAGCCATTTAAGGACAGATCATACTTCCGTTATGCTGGAGGAGAAAGACGCCATGCCCTTGCTTTTGGAAATGATGGCTACTTTTGATGAACCTTTTGCCGATACCTCTGCCATTCCTACGATGCTTGTTTCACAGCTGGCCCGGGAAAAGGTCACCGTTATTTTGACAGGCGACGGTGGTGACGAGTTGTTTTTGGGCTACGGAGCACATGATTGGGCGAGACGCCTGAGCGCAAGCCTGGCTAGGCCTTTCGCCACTCCTGTGAGTCAGCTACTGGCTCATGGAAACTCTCGGTTCAAAAGAATAGGACATCTGTTCGAAGGAGCCGGTTTCGAGTCCATAAGAGACCATATCTTCTCCCAGGAGCAATATTTCTTTTCAAACGCAGAGTTGGCCAGATTGATAAACGATTCTTACCAAACAAAGCCTTATTCGTACAGCGACCCAGCGGAGCTGGCGAGGCAGCTGACGGCAGCTGAACAACAGGCGCTGTTTGACTTAAAGGTATACCTCAAAGATGACCTTTTGACGAAAGTAGATAGAAGCTCTATGAAATACGGCCTTGAATGTCGGGTACCTTTGCTCGACTACAGGCTTGTGGAAATGGCAATTAATATGCCAGTTTCTTTAAAAAGGCGAAACGGTGAGAGAAAATGGATGCTAAAAAAAATACTGGAAAATTACCTTCCAAAGGCGCTTATTTACCGTCCCAAGTGGGGGTTTTCAGTGCCGTTGGCCAGCTGGCTCAGGGGAGAGATGTTTTTCCTTATAGAAACTTATCTGGATGACGACCTTGTTGATGCTATTGGCGTGGTGAATAAACAAGTTGTCAATGCCTTGATTAAACGGTTTCTTCGGGGAGAGGATTATTTGTACCAGCGTCTTTGGGCGTTGATTGTAGTGCATCGTTGGATGAAGGAAAACCAATAAATGGCGAAAAGGATACTATATATCACATACGATGGGTTAACAGATCCCCTTGGCCAGAGCCAAGTGTTGCCGTATCTGTTGGCCTTATCGCAAAAAGCAATTGAATTTCATATTCTGAGTTTCGAAAAGAAGGAGAATTATGAAAGCCAAAAGGATGTAATAACGTCTACTATCAGGGATAGTCCTATTGTTTGGCATCCGCAGGTTTACCATCGGCACCCTCCAATAATTTCGACTATGTTTGATTTATGGTGGATGACGTACCAGGCTAAGGCTTTGCACAGGAAGCATGTGTTTGATGGAACCTGGTGCAGAAGTTATATTCCTGCGCTGGTTGGCCTGGCGTTGAAAAGAAAGTCTAATGTTCCTTTTATTTTTGATATGCGAGGTTTCTGGCCAGACGAAAGAGTGGAAGGAGGGTCTTGGCCGCAGACTAACCCGGTTTTTAGAACTGTGTATAGGTACTTCAAAAAGAAAGAGAAGCAGCTTTTAGCGGAAGCCGATCACGTAGTTGTATTAACGAATAAGGCCAGCCAGCTTTTAAAAACCAGATCGCTGCATAATAATCCAATCCCGAAGCAAATTTCTACAATACCCTGCTGTGTAGACATGGATTTGTTTGATCCAGCGAAAGTAACTGTGGCACAAAAAAATAGTGTGAGGAACGAACTAGGTATAGCGCCTTCAGATGCTGTATTGGTCTATGCAGGTTCCTTGGGCACCTGGTATATGATGCAAGAAATGCTGCAATACTTTGGGGAGCTAAAGAAAGCGAAACAAGGATGGAAATTTTTGTTTCTGACCAGAGATAGCCCCGTGTCGTTGCTGCAAGATGCCAGGCTGACAGGGCTTACCGAAAGCGACGTACTTATCAAATCCTGTAGCAGAAGGGAGATGCCTGTTTATTTATCGATTGCAAACATGGCCATTTCGTTTATCCAGCCGGTTTTTAGCAAGCAAGCGTCGTCGCCTACCAAACTAGCCGAATACATGTCGATGGGGTTGGTGACAGCTTGCAATAGTGGGGTAGGAGACGTCGATCTCTTGATGCGTGATGCTTATTCCGGTGTTGTTGATCCAGCATCCTTTTCAACCTCTAATTTGGATAAACTAGCAAAGGAAGGTATTCGCTCCATTGCTGAGAGAAATTTCTCTCTGGAACGAGGGTTAAAGACATATTCTTCTGTCTTAGAGTCATTCTAGGCTCTTATATTTTATCTTTCAGACGAACGGGTTCTTGTGAGTGATGCGCCGCCGGTGGTAAATTGCGTCAAAGAATATGAGACTCAAAAGAAGGAACTCTGAAAATAGTGGTTCAAACATTCTCCATTCAATGGATCTAAGAAAAATCGGGAATAATATAATAACGATTATAGGAATGGATACAACTACCCAAGTTTCTGGTTCTCGATTCAATAGATAAAAAGCACCAATCACCCCGAAAGTCAGCGTTACCCAGTATAGCCCGGAAGTCCAAATTTTTAGAAGTAACTGAATGGGGTGATAACAAGGGTTTGACGAGTGAATTGGCAAATAGTAGGAGCCACTATTAACAATAAACCTCTTGGCCAAAATTAGCGGTGTTAGTAAATAATATCGAAAAGGTCGTTCTTTTTTATAGATGGATGTTAGGTTATTAAATTCCGACACAACTTGCTCCTCAAGTACTGGAGAAAAGCTACCCTGCAATTTGACATACTTGTCCCTAACGTTTTTTATTTCTTCAATTCCATACTTATCGGTGAAAACGTATGTGGGAAATTTAAACTCACAGTGTATTTCGGGTGTGGGAATAAAATAACACCCTGCGGCACTTTTCTCCCAAAATATAATGTCACCACCCCATGCCTGTACAAATTTGCGATAGGCAAAGTCAGCTTCGGTGTAGCTATATCCCGCTGTAGTAGTTATCTGAAGTGGAACAAATTTTTTGTATACCCCATAGTTTCTTATAATCCAGGGAGTAAGTACTACAACCAGAGGAATTGAAACGATTGCTGTTCTGGAGACCACCCTTCGAAGAGAATTGATCATATTTGGTTCCTTTATTTCTTCAATAAGAAATTGCACACCGACAGGAATAAATAGTAAAACCATATATGCCTTGAGACATGCTAGTAGGGCAATCATCAACCCCAAAACGAACAGGTTAGTGTTATTTTTTTTGTTTACGTAGCTTAGATAAGTGTAGATAAAAATTAGTATTAAGCTACTGGTCAAACTCTCTGGACTTATATAATTTGAAGAGTGAGAGAAATTGTAACTGAATATCAAAAGCAATACGCCAATCCAATAGGTGATTTTTGAACAGCCAAGCATCAGGAGAGTTAATCCAAAGTAGAGTATTGCTAATGATTCTATTACGACTTGAAAAATGACTACTGCATCGTAAGCAGCAGCTAGATTAAAAAAATTTCTGAATAAGAGGTATGGCAGGCTATAGTAGGGCATCCGTCCGGCATACACTCGCTCCTTTCCGTTATCGAAAAAATAAGTGCCAGTTTGGATATAGTTTTCCATAGCGCCAGTGTAAGAAAAGGTGTCTCCAGAGCTAATTGCTAACACCCCGATTGATCGATCAGGATTGGAACATCTGGTTAGATAGGCTTGGTAGCTGGCTTCGGTGATTTTGAAAGTAGAGATTATAATGAAAAGATAAACTCCAGACTTTAAAGTTATAGTGGGTTTTGGATTCATTTTTTTGATAGGCTAAGCGCAGGCAAAAAATATTACTAGCAGCTCTGCGTTTGTTATTGGTGTTTCTATACTCATTCGTTTTGAAAGAACTCCTTAATCAGCCCTACTATGTACAACTGTTGCTCCTCGGTCAATTCGTAGAAGAAAGGAAGACGTATCAGACATTCGCTAAACCTATCCGAATTCGGGTGGGAGCCGCCGTGTCCGTAATTTTTAAAAAACGGACTGCTATGAAGCGATAGATAATGAAAAACGGCAAGAACCCCTTTGCTTTTCAAGAAGGTCAAAAGATTTTGTTGCTCATCTAGATTCCTACAGAGTAAGTAAAACAGGTGTCCGTTATTAGTGGCAAAATTCGGGATGATTGGTAGAAGTACTTCATTCCCAACAGCGATAGGGAATAATTGCTCGTAATATTTATTCCAAATTGATTTTCGCTTGTTCTGGATGATCTCTATTTTTTCCAATTGGGCGTAAAGAAATGCAGCAATTATTTCTGATGGAAGAAATGAAGACCCTATATCCACCCAATTGTATTTATCCACTTCCCCTCTCCAGAAGGCAGCTCTGTTAGTGCCTTTTTCCCAAATAATTTCAGCTCTTTCAATGAATCGACCATCATTAATGACCAGCATTCCCCCTTCACCAGAACTTATGTTTTTTGTTTCGTGAAAAGAAAATGTGCCAAAGTGTCCAAGAGAGCCAAGTGGCTTGTCTTTGTAATACGAATCGATGGCTTGAGCAGCATCTTCAATAACAAATAGATTATTCCTTTCTGCCAGTGCCATGATTTCATCCATGGCACAAGCAACCCCACCGTAATGAACAACGACAATTGCTTTAGTCTTTTTTGTGATCAGGCCACCAATTAAATTATGGTCGATATTAGGATGAGTAATATAGGAGTCGCAGAACACAATTCTTGCGCCCCGAAGGACAAAGGCATTGGCGGTTGATACAAAAGTATAGGAGGGTATGATAACCTCATCTCCTGGCTTAATGTCTAATAATATCGCTGACATCTCAAGGGCATCCGTGCAAGAAGTAGTTAGAAGACACTTCCGGAACCCATATTTTTTTTGAAAAAAATCGTGACATTTCTTTGTGAAAAACCCATTGCCTGAGATTTTTCCATTTGCGAAAGCTATTTCAACATTTTTTATTTCTTCACCGATAATGAACGGTTTGTTGAATGGGATATCCATGACTAGATGATCAGGCGTTTATCTTATCTGCAATGATATATTGAGGCCTATCTTTTACAGTGTCAAAAACTTTCCCAAGATAAGTTCCTATTAATCCTAGGCTTAGTATGATCAGTCCAGACAGAAACCAAATAGATAGTATCAAACTAGTATATCCTGCCACAGCTATTTTTCCAGTTATGTATTCGACTAAATAATACAATGACGTCAAAAACGACACGAAGGAAATAGCAAAGCCAAACCGTGTCATGAGCGTAAGTGGCTTGTTTGAGTAAGTAAGAATTATATTTTCCGCAAGCAGAAACAGCTTTTTCAGCGTGTAAGTTGATTTCCCTCTTTTTCTGGATTCATGGACAACGGGCACCGAACTTTTCCTAAAGCCCACCCATTGGACAGAAAAGCTAAAAGTCTTGTAATACTCTCGTAATGAAAGTGAGGCAAGAATAGCCTTTTTCGAATATATCCCGAAGTTTCCAATACTTCCATCGAATTGAATATGAGTCATCGTAGATAGGAGCCAATAGAAACCATTGGAGAACCAACGTTTAAATAAGGGTTGATTTCTTGTGTTCCTTTTTGCAAGAACAACCTCATATCCTTCGAGTGCTTTTGCATATAAATGCTCAATATCTGCTGGGTTATCTTGCAAGTCACAATCCATTACAACGACCCAATCATACCTAGCTTGTTTTAATCCACAGAATATTGCGGGATGCTGTCCGAAGTTGCGACTCAGATTGATTCCAACAATATGGGAGTGTGCTTCACAAATTTTGGATATTTCACGCCAAGAATTATCGTAGCTGCCGTCATTAACCAATATAACTTCATAGTTAGCATATTTACCATGAAGTTCTAGTTCTATCTTCTCGATCAGTTCGAAAAGCACGTCAGCCGCTTGGTATACTGGAATGACAACAGATAATGAATCAGTATATTTCATCGAGGTCTTGAAGTTGTCGTGATGACTTCAGGTGCATTGAAATTCATAAAAAACCTTGATTAAAAAGGGGTAAATTTAGCTTTTTCTGGCAGAAGGTAATTCATAAAGGAAATTTCCTGCTTGTTCAGCATTTTCTTATATTTTCTTACAGACACATCAAAGTAACTGTACTCATCTTTAAAATCAACCATTTTAGTATCCATCACTATCCTAATGAGGTCTTTTGGATGTCGCCAGTTGTCCAAAATTTCATTGAGTTGCTTATACTTTTTTTCAAGAGGTACTTCGTTAAACTGTGGCCCAAGCTTACCAGAAATATTTTTCGCTGGAACTCCGGCATAGATACTATTGAACGTCATTCTTTCGGTAATTACTGATCCAACTAGTGCCATGGCTTTATCTTCAATTACAACAGGAGAGACAATGCAGTGCCCTACTAGCCAAACATCGTTGCCAATTTCAAGACTTTTCTCCGATAAAAAATTGCAGCCTTCCAGTTGATCGCCATATTTTATATGAGACCAAAGTTGGGAGTGAGCGCCGATGCCGCAGTTATTTCCAATACTTACACCACCAATAGAATCGATAATTGTGTATTGGCCGATCCATGCGTTGTGACCTATTTTACATGGTTTGTAGCCATGAATATTGGTGTGATGATGGATTTTGGAGTAGTCGCCTAGAAATAGTTCGTCAACTATAATTTGTACTTGCTCGCCAATATAAACATTGTCACCTACCACTATTCTCTTCGCTTTCCCACTTATGCCTCTGATGAAAGCTGTGGGGTGCATCCTGAAGTTTTTGCCAATTGAAATTTCTTCCGACTCAATGTTGACTAGATTAGAAGATTCTTTTAGACTCATAAGGGGTGATTTGGGTTACTTTTATCAATTTTCAGTTATAAATGTAGTATGATCTTGGTGTCAAAATTCGCCCAAGACCTAATTTACTTCCATCGCTCTAAAAACAAATTCAATTCGTCGAATAATTCTAATTCTTTGTGTGGTTAATCCTAATTTTACGTATTAGGGTCTAATCGATTCTAATACGGGAGTTCAAGCGGATGAAACTTACTTTTCTGTTCCTATTTATTTTAATCACTGTGGGTGCTTTTGCTCAGTGCCCAACCGTTGAGATCTCTGTTTCGGGCAGTGTTTGTATGGAGGAGAGTTTGACGGTGAGTAATACTACGATAAATGCTTCATCTTATTACTGGGATTTTTGCTCTGGGGATTTGGGTACAACACCAGTTATTAGCAATGTAGTTTCTATCAGTGGAAGTGGTAATGCAAGAGACATTGAGATTATTGAAGCTGGGGGCAATTGGTATGGGTTTGTAGTCGACCAGACCCAGAATAAGATAACTAGGCTTGATTATGGAACCTCGCTATTAAACACGCCGCAGATTGTTAGTTTAGGTAATCCTTCGAACCTTCTGAGTGGAGCAACTCCAATAAAAATTATTAAGGAGAGTGGACAGTGGTATGGTTTGGTACATAACGGAGGGAGTAAAAACATCATAAGGGTTTTGTTTGGAGCCTCTATTACAAATGCGTCACCTACTGCTGAGATCGCAGTGACAAACATTGGGAATACATCAAGTAATATGAGCTATGGGTATGATGGTTCCAATTTGGTTGTTGTGTTGTCACATTACATTGGGACTAATTTTAGTGTTGTCAATTTTGGTGCTTCGATTACCAATAACCCTGTGTCTCCGGCAGATATATTAACCACTCCAGCAGTAAGTGGTGCCGGCCTAGCTGATGTTAAGGTTTATAGTGACTGTGGCCAGTACTATGCTTTTTCAGTAGGCTATGATAACAATAGCCTTTATATGTTGTCATTTGGTAGTACACTCTTCTCGCAGCCAGTTGTAGCCAAGATAGGCACGTCCGTATTTGCGAAGAAGCCCTATTCAATAGATGTAGTAAAAGAAGGGGGGAAATATATTGGTTTGGTTTCGGGGACATCTTCTTCCTTGTACCGGGTTAATTTAGGGGCCACTCTTAGTGCTGTAAGTGTAGCTGTAGCAGATATTTCATCTGTTCTGTCTGGAAATATCTATAGTGTTGCTATTACACCTTTTCAGGGCAGTTGGCTTTCTCATCAAATCAGTACAACTGGTCAATTGACACGCAGTGTTTTTGCGAAAGACTGCGGGCAGAGTGTGAGTTATTCTACAGCAGAAATCCCGTTGGATATATTCTACAATCAATCAGGGTCTCACGATATTACCTTGTATGCTACTGGTGCAGGTGGTTCGAAAAGCAGCATGACCAAGACTGTTGTTGTGTCTACTCAAACAGCTCCTGACATTGATTTTAGTATAGACGCCTCCAGGTGCATCAGCAACAGCAATAGTTTCACAAGCATAGATGGTGGCGACATCACCACCTACTCCTGGGACTTCGATGGCGATGGGATAGAAGACTCCACAGACCCGAATCCGACCTATCAATATTTGAGTACAGGTACTTATATAGCCACTTTGATTGTAAGTAATGCTGGTGGATGCAGCAATAATATCAGTCACTCTATAACTATTTATCCCGAGCCTCCTGTGGCATCTTTTGACTATTCTGCTGCCAATTTGTGCAGTAATACTGCGATTCAATTCAATAATTTGACTGATGAGGCTGGTTTGGAAGGTGTAATCGAATATGTGTGGGATTTTAATGGAGAAGGTAGTAGCACTTTGTCTAGTCCTACATTTACATTTACAACACCTGGGGATAAAACGGTGGGTTTACAGGCTATTATTCCTGGTTGTAGTTCTATAATAGTTACCCAACAGGTTACGGTTGCAGAAGGACCACAAGCCAACTTTTCTTACATAGGCAACTGTTTTGGCGAAGCGATTCAATTTACCAACCTGTCTTCAGGAGTAGACATTTCAGGCTATAGTTGGGACTTTGGAGATGGCTCTGGGATTTCGATTATGGAGAATCCTTCCCATAGTTTTTCTGTGACGGGCACGTATACAGTAGGTCTTACAGTGACTAACCTTACTGGATGTAGTACCACATTTAGCCAGGATATTGTGGTATCAGATGCGCTGAAAGTTGATTTTACATATAGTTCTCTGGTGGAGAATATACCGATTCAGTTTACGACGCAAGACCTGACAGGGGCAGATGACCAGATTACAGGATGGTTATGGGATTTTGCTGGGTTTGGCACTTCGATAGAACAAAACCCTCTATTTTCCTTTGCGACTCCTGGAGACTATATTATTTCATTGAGTATTGCGACAATGCAGGGCTGTAATGAGAGTATTCAAAAAACTATTACGGTAAGTACAGCTATTTGCCCAACCGTTGAGATCTCTGTTTCGGGCAGTGTTTGTATGGAGGAGAGTTTGACGGTGAGTAATACTACGATAAATGCTTCATCTTATTACTGGGATTTTTGCTCTGGGGATTTGGGTACAACACCAGTTATTAGCAATGTAGTTTCTATCAGTGGAAGTGGTAATGCAAGAGACATTGAGATTATTGAAGCTGGGGGCAATTGGTATGGGTTTGTAGTCGACCAGACCCAGAATAAGATAACTAGGCTTGATTATGGAACCTCGCTATTAAACACGCCGCAGATTGTTAGTTTAGGTAATCCTTCGAACCTTCTGAGTGGAGCAACTCCAATAAAAATTATTAAGGAGAGTGGACAGTGGTATGGTTTGGTACATAACGGAGGGAGTAAAAACATCATAAGGGTTTTGTTTGGAGCCTCTATTACAAATGCGTCACCTACTGCTGAGATCGCAGTGACAAACATTGGGAATACATCAAGTAATATGAGCTATGGGTATGATGGTTCCAATTTGGTTGTTGTGTTGTCACATTACATTGGGACTAATTTTAGTGTTGTCAATTTTGGTGCTTCGATTACCAATAACCCTGTGTCTCCGGCAGATATATTAACCACTCCAGCAGTAAGTGGTGCCGGCCTAGCTGATGTTAAGGTTTATAGTGACTGTGGCCAGTACTATGCTTTTTCAGTAGGCTATGATAACAATAGCCTTTATATGTTGTCATTTGGTAGTACACTCTTCTCGCAGCCAGTTGTAGCCAAGATAGGCACGTCCGTATTTGCGAAGAAGCCCTATTCAATAGATGTAGTAAAAGAAGGGGGGAAATATATTGGTTTGGTTTCGGGGACATCTTCTTCCTTGTACCGGGTTAATTTAGGGGCCACTCTTAGTGCTGTAAGTGTAGCTGTAGCAGATATTTCATCTGTTCTGTCTGGAAATATCTATAGTGTTGCTATTACACCTTTTCAGGGCAGTTGGCTTTCTCATCAAATCAGTACAACTGGTCAATTGACACGCAGTGTTTTTGCGAAAGACTGCGGGCAGAGTGTGAGTTATTCTACAGCAGAAATCCCGTTGGATATATTCTACAATCAATCAGGGTCTCACGATATTACCTTGTATGCTACTGGTGCAGGTGGTTCGAAAAGCAGCATGACCAAGACTGTTGTTGTGTCTACTCAAACAGCTCCTGACATTGATTTTAGTATAGACGCCTCCAGGTGCATCAGCAACAGCAATAGTTTCACAAGCATAGATGGTGGCGACATCACCACCTACTCCTGGGACTTCGATGGCGATGGGATAGAAGACTCGGCCGATCCTAACCCAACCTTTCAATATTCTTCAGCAGGTGAATACGAAGTAACTCTCACCGTACAAAATGACGGTGGGTGCTCCAACACGGCCAGGCAAACCATAGGCATTTACGACATCAGCGAACCTGATTTTAGCATCACCTACAATGGAGGCCTTTGCAGCAACAACACACTTTCCTTGAAAGACTTAACTCCCAATCTCCCGCCCGACAGCCTTGTCACCTGGACGTGGGATTTTAATGGTGAGGCCACCATACTGGGAAAAGACACCACCTATGCGTTTGCTACAGCTGGAGAAAAAATCATTATGCTAACCGTTGGCATACCGGGCTGCGAAGCGTCCGTGAGCAAGACAATAAACCTGTTAGAAGGGCCAGCAGTAGGATTTACCGTGGGCAGCAATTGCATTAGCCCCACAACGCAGTTCAATAACACAACCACTGGTGACGGAATAACCGGCTACACTTGGGATTTCGGTAACGGCTACACGAGCTCAGTAGAAAACCCCGAAACGTTCTTTGAAACAATCGGCGACTATCAGGTGAGCCTTACTGTAACCAATGACCTTGGTTGCGAAACCACTCTTACAGAGAAAGTGGCGATAAGTGCGATACCTACTCCTGACTTCAAACATGATCTTGCCTGCAGTGGTGCTGCGGTGCAGTTCACTGACCAAAGCACTGCCGAGAATGCCAATATCACGGAGTGGAACTGGGATTTTGCAGGTCTTGGTACGTCTAATGAACGAAATCCGATATTTGAATTCCCAACTTCGGGAAAATATACTGTTACGCTGTCTGTTAGTTCGAACTACGGCTGTTCCAAATTACTTACCAGAGAAATTAATGTACTACCGTCACCAACTGTTGCATTTTTAATCAACACAGGTTGCGAAGGACAGGCCACAACATTTGTTGACCAGTCTGCCAGCGACGCCGACAATCCAATTATTGACCGCTTGTGGAGTATCAATAATCAGTTCTATAGCGCCCCAACCGTCAACGAGGTTTTCAAAAAACCTGGGAGCTACGACGTTACGCTACAGATAACTACGAAAAACCTCTGCACCATTTCATTGACAAAAACTTTGCAGGTCAATGAATTGCCATCAATTGACTTCGGATTCACTTCTGCTTGTGTCAACGAATTAACAGAGTTCAGCGATTTAAGCACCAGCCCAGATGACCCTATTATCAGCAGGAAATGGGATTTCGCTGGACAGGCCTCTGCAAACGGCCCCAAGGCCTACTACCAGTTTAAACAAGCAGGAAACTATAACGTAAGCTTGTTTCTCAAGACTGAGAAAGGATGTGAAATATCGATCAGCAAGAATGTGACCATTAATAACTCACCCGTGGCTGCCTTCAGTCATTCACTATCTGTAGGTCAACTGCCGGTGACAGTTAATTTCACGAATGAATCAAATGGAGCGACGGCTTATTCCTGGTTCGTTGGCGACGGTGTCGCCTCTGTAAGCAACGAGCAGGATATCAGTCAGGTGTTTGATAAGGAGGGCGACTACTTAGTAAGCCTGGTCGCCTATAATGAGTTTGGTTGCTCCGACACAACCAGCACGGTTGTCACTGTTGCTCTTCCAAAAGTAGACCTGCAACTTCGGTCGGTTAACTATACCGACACAGAAGGGAAACTGAAGTTTATTCTGAATATCGCCA
Source organism: uncultured Imperialibacter sp. (assembly GCF_963974565.1). Taxonomy (NCBI): domain Bacteria; kingdom Pseudomonadati; phylum Bacteroidota; class Cytophagia; order Cytophagales; family Flammeovirgaceae; genus Imperialibacter; species uncultured Imperialibacter sp. The sequence goes on from NZ_CAXBCJ010000003.1 coordinate 411,621, forward strand.
ATCGGGGCAGTATTGCGCAGACGAACTTCCCCATCGAAATAGTAGTTGATGACCGGGTCACCATTTCAGAAAAATACAGCGGAACAGTAGCGCCAGGCAAGTCGGTTTCTCATACTTTGCAGTTTGAGTTGGTAATAACCAGCAACTCCGTGGAAAAGGTATGCATCAAGCTTGTGCCTGTCCTGAAGGACGCTGAGTTTGAGTTTTCACCTCATGACAACACAAATTGCCTTTCATTTACTGAAGGGTTTCTCGTTAACAACCCATACCCTAACCCTGTTGATGACCTTCTTACATTTGGGCTGATTCTCCCGGAAGCTGGGGATGCCGAAATTACGGTGTTAAGCATGACGGGCCAGCCGATGTTTTCCGAAAAATACTATACGCTAAAGGCCGGCTTAACGGCTGTGTCACTTCAAATGGCTCACTACACGAAGGGAATCTACCTGCTTAGAGTGCAAAGCAAGGGAAATGAAGCAGTTAGGAGAGTCGTAAAAAGGTAAAGTACAGATTGCCTTTCCTTCCATAGTGGTATTCAACCTTTCAGTAGTTTAAGGAATATTATTTGGAATAGGTCAAATTGACAGAAGTTCCTTTTGGTGACAATTTATTGCAAAATTTTATACGCAATACCAAATTCCTTTAATAAATTACTGGTAAATGACAGATAACAAGAAAATTTTAGAATAAAGTATATTATACTTAGCTTTGTAGCAAATTTTATTTGGCAACCCATATGATGAGTAACCTGAATGTTAAACTGGATAAGACTGATCGAAAGATTTTGGAAATTCTTCAGTCTAATGCCAAAATTACTAACGCCCAACTGTCCAAGGAAATTGGACTTTCTCCAGCCCCGACACTTGAAAGAGTAAAAAAGCTCGAAACTTCCGGGCTTATCAAAAGCTATCACGCAAAGCTTGATACAGAAAAAATTGGTTTAGGGGTTAGCACTTTTGTGCAAGTAACTTTAAAAGGCCACAACAAGAGAAACATAGATAAATTTCTCGATGAAATAAACAGGATTGAAGATGTGATTGAGTGCCATCACATTACCGGTAGTGGCGACTTTATTTTGAAAGTAATCGCCAAAGACATTGCCTCCTATCAAAAGCTCATGCTGGAGAAGGTGAGCGAAATTGAAGTAGTCGACAGCCTCCAATCCATGGTAATTCTTGCTACCTTTAAGGACAGTAAAGTTCTACCAATTCCTCAGTAAAAATGCCTAAGGATCAGCAGACGGCCGGCCGCCGTAACATGATATTGGACAAGCCTCAAGTGCTTCAAAAGCTTCGAAGAATGGCTTTTGAGATTGTTGAGTTCAATCTTGACGAAAAAGAAATAGTGCTTGTTGGCATATATGACAAGGGGTTTGAGATTGCCAAAAAGCTGCTTGCGGAAATGGAAGGCATAGCAAAAATGAAGTTAAGCCTGGTCAGGCTCGACATAAATAAGGACGATCCTTCCGCAGATGAGATAAAACTCAACTGTCCGCCTGAGAGCCTCAAAAACAAGTGCGTGGTGCTGGTGGATGATGTGCTCAACAGTGGGCGTACCATGGCCTACGGAATGAGTGTTTTACTAAATGCTGAAATCAAAAGGCTTGAAACTGCCACGTTGGTTGATCGTAGTCACAAAAGATTTCCTATTAGTGCCAACTACAAAGGCTTCGAGCTGTCCACCACAATAGACGAACATGTAGAGGTGGTGCTGGGCAAAGGGATGGGTGTTTATCTTTACTAAAGTTTTGTCCAGCGGTTACCAAAGACAGTGTAATTCAAAAAAAATCTAGCCCAGCAGCTCCTGTAAAATAAGCTCCTGACTTCATCACTGGGACACCCAATCTTCTTGGAATAATTGGATAAGGTTTTT